>NZ_JODF01000008.1:0-153272 GCF_000717945.1 Streptomyces sp. NRRL S-920 | reverse complement strand
GTGTTGGGTGGGGAGGGAGGTGAGGGGACCGGGTGTGCGCTCGCGGGGCGGGACGCGGCGATGGACGGGGCGCTCACCGCGTTGTACGGGGCGGGGAGTGAGAAGGGCGGCCGGGGGCGGGAGCGTTCGGCGGGGCTCGGGGGGTCGGCGCCGTCCGTGGCGCGCTGGCTCGGGGACATACGGACGTACTTCCCCTCGTCCGTCGTCCAGGTCATGCAGCGCGACGCCATCGCCAGGCTCGGGCTCTCCACGCTGCTCCTGGAGCCCGAGATGCTGGAGGCCGTCGAGGCGGACGTACACCTGGTGGGCACGTTGCTCTCGCTCAACAAGGCCATGCCCGAGACCACCAAGGAAACCGCGCGGGCCGTCGTGCGCAAGGTCGTCGAGGACCTGGAGAAGCGGCTCGCGACGCGGACCCGTTCCACGCTCACCGGAGCGCTCGACCGCAGCGCGCGCGTCAGCAGGCCCCGCCACCACGACATCGACTGGAACCGCACGATCGCGGCCAACCTCGGGAACTACCTGCCGGAATACCGGACGATCGTGCCCGAGCGGCTCATCGGGTACGGACGGGCGTCGCGGTCCGTGAAGAAGGAAGTCATTCTCTGCATCGACCAGTCGGGCTCGATGGCGGCGTCCGTCGTCTACGCCTCGGTGTTCGGCGCGGTGCTCGGTTCGATGCGGTCGCTCAACACGCGGCTCGTCGTCTTCGACACGAGTGTCGTCGACCTCACCGATCAGCTCGACGACCCGGTGGATGTCCTGTTCGGCACGCAGTTGGGGGGCGGCACCGACATCAACCGCGCCCTCGCGTACTGCCAGGCGCAGATCACCCGGCCCGCCGACACCGTCGTCGTCCTCATCAGCGACCTCTACGAAGGGGGCATACGCGACGAGATGCTGAAGCGGGTCGCGGCGATGAAGGCGTCCGGGGTGCAGTTCGTGACGTTGCTCGCGCTCTCCGACGAGGGGACGCCCGCGTACGACCGCGAGCACGCGGCGGCGCTCGCCGCGTTGGACGCGCCCGCCTTCGCCTGTACGCCGGACCTCTTCCCGGAGGTGATGGCCGCGGCGATCGAGCGGCGGCCACTGCCCATACCGGACACGGCGGTGGGGAACCGGACATGACTGTGCATCGGGCGCAGGGGGCTTGCGCGAGGGCGGGCGTTCCGTGCGAGGATCGACGCGCCGTGGGCGCGGAGTGATGCGTTCCGCTCTCGCGGCGACGTGACACGGGCGTACGTTCCGAGCCCCGTTCTCCTTCGCCTCCCGCTCCCCTTCCCCTCCCGCTCCCCTTCCCCTCCCCGCCCTGCTTCCCTCCCGCCCTGCTTCCCTCCCCCCCCGCCGCGTAGAGGAACCTCTTCGTTTTGAACCCCGCTTCCGCAGCTGTTCCGTCCGGAGCTGCCCTGCGCCTCGTGCGCGCGGTGGCCGGGCGGCGTGCGCTGCGAGTGGCCATGCTGCTCGGGGGGTTGCTCGTCATCGGGTTCCTCTTCGGAGAGCGGGCGCAGGCGGCGGACGGGCCGGTGCGGCCGGTGGAGCGGGTCCAGCCCGTGCCGCGGGCCGTCGCCGAGCCGGTGGTGAAGCCGGTCGTGCGGAGCGCCGAGCGGGGTGTCGTGCGGGGTGTCGGGCGTCCCGTGGGCGAGGGTGTTGACGAGGTGGCCGCTGCCTTGCGCAAGGCGCCGCATCCGGGGCCCGGGGAGTTGCTCCCCGAGCAGCCGTTGCCGTCGCCTGGCGTCGGCCTTGGCCGGGGCGCCGTGCCCGCCCCCATCCCCCTCCCTCTCCCGACACCCGCGCCTCTCCCGACTCCCACGCCTCTCCCGTCACCCGCGCCCCTCCCGACACCTACGCCTGCCCCGGCTCCCGCACCCGCCCCGACACCCGCGCCCGACCCTCAGGTCGAGGCCGAGCCGCAGGGTGAGGGCGGTTCTGCTCCGGGGCCGGTGCGTCGGGCCGGGCGGTCGGGCGGGGCGGGGGCCGAGTCCTCGGATCGTGCCGCGTACGCCACCGCGCATGGGGCCGGGTATGGCACCGGGAGCTGGTGTGGGGGCCTCGGTTCCTGTCACGGCGCCGACCGGCACGGTGACCGTGACGCGGTCGCGGAGGTGGACGGGTCGGGGCCGGGGTCTGTGCCGCTGCCCGCGCCCGGGGTTCCCGGCGGGAGCCTCGGCGGTGCCACCGCCGTTGACGGTGGCGCTTCGCGGTTCGGCGGCGATGTGCAGGCGGCCGCGCTCTCCGGCATGGCGCCGGTTCGGCTTCTTGAGGGTCCCGGTCTTTCCGCGGGCTCCTTCCCGACACGTGACAGACACCGGGACATTCCCGAATTCCCTGGCTAGGGCAGCCCTTTCCCCGCGATGACCTGCCGCGCGGGGGCGGAACAGGTCTGCCCGCCGGTCCGTGGACATCTCCGGACCGGATCCACAGCCAGAACACGAATTCGAAGGATCTGACGTCAGCATGAACAAGAACATCCGCCGTTCCATCGTCATAGCCGCCGGTGTGACCGGGGCCTGGGCCCTCGGTTCCGCCGTCGCCAGCGCCGACGAGCTGCCCCAGCACTCCGTCGCGGTGCCGGACCAGGCGTCCGACGCGGTCTCCGACGTCACGGGTGGTGTCGCCGATGTGACCGACGCCGATGTGACCGACGCCGATGTGACCGACGCCGATGTGACCGGTGACGACGTGACCGGCGACGAGGTGACCAGCGATGAGGTGATCGGCGACGACCTCGCCGATGTGCCGGACAAGGCCGAGACCGAGGCCGAGGCAAAGGCCAAGGTCTCCGACGACGTCGACTACCTCTTCGGCCCCCTCTCCTCCTTCGCCCCGGACCTCGCCCAGGCCCAGGACACCGCCACCCGAGCCGCCGCTCAGGCCCCCGGCCAGGCCCAGCGCACCGCCACCCCCATCGTCGACGAGACCGCCGCCTCCGTGCTGCCGCCCGTCGCCGCCACCGCCGTCGACGGTGTCGTGCCGGTCGCCGGGCAGGCCGTCGGGGACGTGTCCGGCCTGGCGCGGGGTGTGACCGGTGAGGTGCTGCCGTTCGCGGGCGGGGTCGTCGGCGAGGTTCCGCCGTTCGCGCGGGAGGACGTCCAGCCGTTCGCGGACGGTGTCGTCGGCTCGGTCGCGCCGGTCGTGCGGACCGTCACCGACCAGGTGCGGCCCGTCGTACAGGGCGTCGGTGGCAGCGCCGAGGGGCTGGCGTGGGGCGTGGCCGGTGACGTGCAGCCCTTCGCGGGCGGCGTCACCTCGCAGGTCCACCCGTTCGCGCGGGACCTGACGGGCGCCACCGTCGCGCCGCGGGTCCAGACCCTCGCGGGCAACGCCGTCGGCGGCGTTCAGGGTGTGGCCGACGACGTCACGCCGAGCTACGTGCCGACGTACGACTCGGTCGCCGCGTACACGCCGTACGGCGTCTGATCGCCGCCCTCGTACACCCCGTACGCCGTCTGATCGAGCCCCATAGGCCCCCGTACCGCGCCCGCTCGCTGGCGCAACGGGAGCAAACGGGCGGTCCCTGCTCTGTCAGGGGCCGCCCCTCGGTGCTTCGCGGACGCGATCTGTGACCGTCATCACCGCCCAAATGTGATCTGCGATTTAGGGACCCACGTCCCACGGCGATAACCTGCGAGACGGACATGCCGCGTACTGGACTCCGTCCTACGCCTCCCTTGTGACAGCGCAGTCACGTTGCCCTCCGCGGCACGCCCACGCAGACAGCTGACACCAAAGCAGCGAGATCGCAGCGAGATCACGGATTAGGGACGGACGCGCGTGGACCTGTTCGAGTACCAGGCGAGGGACCTCTTCGCCAAGCACGGTGTACCGGTGCTGGCCGGTGAAGTCATCGACACGCCTGAGGCGGCGCGCGAGGCCACCGAGCGTCTTGGCGGCAAGTCGGTCGTCAAGGCGCAGGTGAAGGTCGGCGGCCGCGGCAAGGCCGGCGGCGTGAAGCTGGCGGCGGACCCGGACGAGGCCGTCGCTCGTGCGACGGACATCCTCGGCATGGACATCAAGGGCCACACGGTCCACAAGGTGATGATCGCCGAGCTGTCCCCGGAGATCGAGGCGGAGTACTACGTCTCGTACCTCCTCGACCGCACCAACCGCACCTTCCTGGCCATGGCGTCGGTGCAGGGCGGCATGGACATCGAGGAGGTCGCGGAGAAGACCCCCGAGGCCCTCGCGAAGGTCCCGGTCAACGCCGTCGAGGGCGTGAACATCGAGAAGGCCCGCGAGATCGTGGCGCAGGCGAAGTTCCCGGCCGAGGTGGCCGAGAAGGTCGCCGAGGCCATGGTGACCCTGTGGGACACCTTCGTCGCCGAGGACGCGCTCCTCGTCGAGGTCAACCCGCTGGTGAAGACCAAGGACGGCCGGATCCTGGCCCTGGACGGCAAGGTGTCCCTGGACGCCAACGCCGACTTCCGCCAGCCGGAGCACGAGGCTCTGGAGGACAAGGACGCAGCCAACCCGCTCGAGGCTGCTGCCAAGGCCAAGGGCCTCAACTACGTCAAGCTCGACGGCGAGGTCGGCATCATCGGCAACGGCGCCGGCCTGGTCATGTCGACCCTGGACGTCGTCGCGTACGCCGGTGAGGCGCACGGCGGCGTGAAGCCCGCCAACTTCCTCGACATCGGTGGCGGCGCCTCCGCCGAGGTCATGGCGAACGGCCTGGAGATCATCCTCGGCGACTCGGACGTCAAGTCCGTCTTCGTCAACGTCTTCGGTGGCATCACCGCGTGCGACGAGGTCGCCAACGGCATCGTGCAGGCCCTGGAACTGCTCGCCTCCAAGGGCGAGAAGGTCGAGAAGCCGCTGGTCGTGCGCCTCGACGGCAACAACGCGGAGCTGGGTCGCAAGATCCTGAGCGACGCCAACCACCCGCTCGTACAGCGCGTGGACACCATGGACGGCGCGGCCGACAAGGCCGCCGAGCTCGCGGCTGCGAAGTAAGGGAAGAGGTTAAGACACCACCATGGCTATCTTCCTCAACAAGGACAGCAAGGTCATCGTCCAGGGCATGACCGGTGCCACGGGCATGAAGCACACCAAGCTCATGCTGGGTGACGGCACCAACATCGTCGGCGGCGTGAACCCGCGCAAGGCGGGCACGAAGGTCGACTTCGACGGCACCGAAGTGCCGGTCTTCGGCACGGTCAAGGAGGCCATGGAGGCGACGGGCGCCAACGTGTCCGTCCTCTTCGTGCCGCCGGCCTTCTCCAAGGCCGCCGTCGTCGAGGCGATCGACGCCGAGATCCCCCTCGCCGTCGTCATCACCGAGGGCATCGCCGTCCACGACTCCGCCGCCTTCTGGGCGTACGCGAAGTCGAAGGGCAACAAGACCCGCATCATCGGCCCGAACTGCCCCGGTCTCATCACCCCGGGCCAGTCGAACGCCGGCATCATCCCGGGCGACATCACGAAGCCGGGCCGCATCGGCCTGGTCTCGAAGTCCGGCACGCTGACGTACCAGATGATGTACGAGCTGCGCGACATCGGCTTCTCGTCGGCCGTCGGCATCGGTGGCGACCCGGTCATCGGCACGACGCACATCGACGCCCTGGAGGCGTTCGAGGCCGACCCCGACACCGACCTGATCGTCATGATCGGTGAGATCGGCGGCGACGCCGAGGAGCGTGCGGCGGACTACATCAAGGCCAACGTGACGAAGCCGGTCGTCGGCTACGTCGCCGGCTTCACGGCACCCGAGGGCAAGACCATGGGCCACGCCGGCGCCATCGTCTCCGGCTCCTCCGGCACCGCGCAGGCCAAGAAGGAGGCCCTTGAGGCCGCCGGCGTCAAGGTCGGCAAGACGCCGACCGAGACGGCGAAGCTGGCGCGAGCCATCCTGGCCGGCTGACCCAGCCTTCGAAAGCGGGCCCGCACCTCTGTGGAGGTGCGGGCCCGCTTTCTCTTGGGTGGGCCGGGGGCTATTTCGGCTCCGGGAGCAGACGGTGGGGGCCGTTCGGTACGTAGGAGCGGAGCTTCTCGCGCAGTTCCTCGTCCTCGTACGAGAGAGGGCCCGGTCCCATGTGGGGCGGTACTCCGCTGATGGCCCTGCCCGGCGCCTGCGGGGGCTCGTAGTGGGTCGGGGCCGTCCGCAGGGTCATGGCGGTGGCGCCGATGATCAGGGTCGTGAGGGCGATGGCCGCGCGGGTCCAGACGCGGGCGCGGTGCTCGCCGGTGATCCTGACCCGCTCCGGCTTCGGCGGCCGGAGCTTCTCCGCGCCGCCCAGTTCGGCGAGGCGCCGGTGCAGCGTCTCGGGGTCCGCCAGATCGGGCAGCCGCTCGGCGACAACCTCGCGCGCGTGCAGCAGGCGGTACGCGGCGGCGGGCGTGCTCGCCTCCGTCTCGGCCGCGGTGTCGGGCAGGTCGAGGCCGATGCCGTCGTAGAGCAGCAGCGTGCGGCGCTGGGCGGGCGGCAGGCTCAGGAGTACGTCGAGGAAGGCGCGGTCGGCCGGTTCCGCGGGCGGGGCGTCCGAGTGCCGCAGGGAGGGGCGGAAACGGTGCCAGGGCGACATCGCGTACTCGTGTACGACGGCACGGACCCAGCCCGCCGGGTCGCGGTCCACGGCCACCTCGGGCCAGCGGAACCACGCCTGCTGGAAGGCGCGCTCCACGGCTTCCTGGGCCAGCGTCCGACGCCCCGTGAGCACGTAGGCCTGGCGGACCAGGGCGGGGGCGGTGCGGGCGCAGAGGGCGTCGAAGGCGTGGGCCGGGGTGCGGGGCCGGGCGGGGGCCGGATCGGCCGTAGATGTCGGCTCGGGCTCCGGGGCGGGCTTGGGTTCTGGCTCGGGGGCGGGATCGGGTTCGTTGTCGGGGCCGCACTCGGGCTCGGGCCCAGGCTCGGGCTCCGGCAAGGGCGGGGGTGGCGACGGTGACGGTGACGGGTGGTGGGCGTGGCCGCTCACCGCGGCCGGGCCCGGCGCCACCGCCGTCGGGGTCTGCGGCTTCGCCGCGCGCTTGACCGGGGGCTCGGGCCGCGTCGTCGACCGGGCGCCGTCCGTGGGCGGCGCTTGCGTCGCGTTCCGCCGCGCGGGCCGCTCCTGGGGCCGCTCCTCGCTCTTGGCGAGGGAGTTCAGGAGCTTCGCGTACGCCTCATGGGAGCGCCCCCGGGGGTGCGTGCGACCCTTCTCCCACAGACGGACCGTTTCGCGCGTGACGCCCAGCTTCGCGGCGACATCGGCATGGCTCAGCGACTTCGCCTCGCGCAGCCTGCGGCGTTCCTTGGGGGACGGCAGAGACGTGGCAGGGCTCTGGGGCATGTCGGACTCTCCGCAGCGTGGGCCGACGTGCGGCGGGCGGCCGGGCGCAGCCGATCCGCCGTACGAAAAAGTACATAAACGTATATTGGGCGACACATCCGATATTCGCCTGTTACGGGAAGAAAGCGCGTGTCGTTGGCAGCATGGCCGGGTGACCCAGACGACCGATCACAGCGCCTCGCCGCCGCCGTTGCTGTCGCGTGAACGCACCCGTGAACGCTCTCCCGGCCTCGCCACCTGTCTGGCGGGCGGGGCCGTGGCGGCGGGCCTCGGCCTCGGCTCGCTCGCCGTCCTGGTGATCGTCCTGTGGATCAGCTCGCCGTATCCGGACAGCGGTCCCGACGGGGCGCTGCACGTCGCGGCGGCGCTGTGGCTGCTCGCGCACGGCACGGATCTGATCAGGACGGACACGCTCGCGGGGGCACCCGCGCCGGTCGGGGTGACGCCGCTGCTCCTCACCCTCCTGCCGGGCTGGCTCGTGTACCGCGCGGCGCGGGACGCGACGGCCCCCGAAGAGCGGGGGCATCCGGCGCGGACCGTCTGGTGCGGGGTGATGAGCGGCTATCTGCTGGTCGGCACCGCGGCGGCGCTGTACGCGACGGGCGGCGAACTGCGCCCCGACCTGCTCGGCGCGGCGATCCACGTGCCGGTGCTCGCGGCCGGGGCGGCGGCGCTCGGGGTGTGGACGGCGCACGGCCACCCGCGCGGGCCGCTCCCACACTTCCTGCGGCCCGCCCTCGCCGCGCTGCCCCGGGGGGTACGGGCTCACTGTGTACGAGGTGCCTTCGTGCGGGGCAGGACACTGGCCGTCGCGCGGGCGGGGGTGAGCGGGGCGGCGGTGCTCGTCGCGGGCGGCGCGCTGCTGGTCGCGGTGTCGCTCATGCTGCACATGGGGCCCGTACGGGAGTCGTTCGCGCAGGTCGCCGACGTGTGGTCGGGGCGGTTCGCGGTGCTGCTGCTGACGCTCGCGCTGGTGCCGAACGCGGGGGTGTGGGGCGCGGCGTACGGCCTCGGTCCCGGCTTCGTACTCGGCACGGGAAGCGTGGTGAGCCCCCTCGCGGCGGACGCGGTACCGCTGCTTCCGCCGTTCCCGCTGTTCGCGGCGGTGCCCTCGGCGGGGCCCGGGTCGCCGCTCACGTGGGCGGCCGGGGCGGTGCCGGTCGCGGCGGGTCTCGCGGTGGCCTGGCGCCTGGTCCAGCTGGCGGCGCCCGCCTTCGGGGAACGGGAGGATGCCTGGTCACCGGGGAGGACGGCCGCGGGCGCGGCGGTGGCGGCGGTGCTGTGCGGGGCGACGACGGCGGCCCTCGCGGCACTGGCGGGCGGCCCGATGGGCGTGGCGGTACTGGCCGACTTCGGCCCCGTGTGGTGGCAGACGGGGGCGGCGGCACTGGCATGGACCGCGGTGGTGGGGGTGCCGGGGGCGCTGGCGATGCGGGGGTGGCGGGTGCGTTCACGGGCGGGGTCGCGGTTCCTGTCGAAGGCGCGGTTCCTGGCGGGGGCGCCTCGGGCGGGGCTGCCTGCCCCCGCGACCGGTTCGCCCGACGCGGCGGACCCCTCCGGCCGGGCGGGGGCCGGGGTGCGGGGGGCGTTGGGCCTGCGGGGTTGGCGGTTGCGGGCGGAGGAGCCGTCCGGGGTTACTGGCCGAGGCTCGGGTGAGCGTGGGCCTGTGGACGGGTTGCGTGAGGCGGGGTTGTTCCCCGGGGCTGCTGCGGGCCGAGTCGCGGGCCGGGTTGGGGCTGAGGCTGGGTTGCCTGATGTAGGGGCGGCTTTCGGGGAGGCGTACGGAGGCTCGGAGGAGTTCGGGCCCGTGGAGGGGCCGTCGGATGCCGATGTGTCCCCTCGCGCCGGGCATCGCACCTCGGATGGGGCCGAGGCCGGGGCATCCGACGCGGACGCGGCCGCCGGTGCCGCGTCACTGTCGCGGCGAAAGCTGCTGCCACGGCCCGGAGCGGCTAGCGGGGAACGGCCGCGCCGAGGATTGCCCCGCGTCAGGCTCCCCTGGCGCGGCTCGGAGCCCGCGGATACCCCGCCGTCCCCCGCGGTGCCACTCTCCCCGGCACCCTCAGCCGAGTCACCGTCCCTGGAACTCCCCGCCACCTCACCATCCCCGGAACCTCCCGCAGGCCCGCCCGCCTCGCCGCCCCCCGAACCGCATGGCGCACGCCTCGCTCCGCCGCCTTCAGGCGCCCCGACCGCCCCGGCCCCCGACCTCATCCCACCCGACTTCGAGCCGTACGCCTTCCTCCCGGAGAAGCCGAAGCCCCCGCGCGCCAAGCGTTCCGACACTCCGTACGACGACGAGTCCCCCTGGCACGACGACGCGTTCCGTGAGGCCCGCTGGCGGGCCCTGAAAGAGGCGGGGGAGCGGCCCCCCGAGGCGCCCGCGCCCTGAAGATCTCGGCGCGCCTCGCCGACACAGCCAGGCTCGCCCCGCTCCAGCCAAGCGCACGCAAAAGACCCGCCCCCCGCATCGCGGAGTGGGGCGGGCCCGAGCTGAAGGGGCGGGGAGGCCGCCCTAGTCCTCCTCGCCCAGAAGCGGACGCAACTGCTTCGGCAGCAGCTCCTCGCACGACTGCTTCGACGTGCTGGTGAGCGCGTCGTCCACGCACGTGTAGTAATCCCGGTACACAAGCTGCGCCGTGAACGTCCCCGCCACCATCAGCAGTGCCAGCGCCCCCGTGACCAGGCCACTGATCGCGGCCGTCGTCTGCGGCCGCGTGGTCGCGGGCGCCTGCGCCGCGCCACCCGGGGCGGTGGCGGCCGGTGCCGTCGGGTCCGGCGTACGCGGCTTCGCGCGCAGCGACTGGATGGCCCAGTTCAGCGCCAGCGCGCCGAGCAGCAGTGCGACGTACCGCCAGCCGAACAGCGCGAAGAAGAAGGCCCACATGCCCGAGAGCAGGGCGTAGCGCGCGCGGCGCTGGGCCGGGTCCGTCGGGTCCCAGCGCAGGCCACCGCCGGAACCGGAGGGACCGTCCTGGCCGGGGCCACCCTGCTGGCGCGGCCGGTCGCCGAAGCCGCCCGGGGAACGGCCGGGCTGCCGGTCGCTCCACTGGCTGCCCCAGGGGGAACCGTGGCCGTCACCGGAGCCGTCGGGCGAGGGCGAGGAGCCGTCCGAGGGGCGCGGCTGCCACGGCCGGTCCGGCGTCCCCTCCGGCGGCGGCGCGAAGGGGTTGTCGTCGTCCTTGCCCGTTCCCCGGGAATCCGTTCCCCGGGAGCCCGCGCCCCGGGACTCCGGTCCCTGGGCGTCGGAGTCCTGCGGTGGAGACGAAGGGCGGCTACGGTCCGGCATCAGGTGTGCGTCTTCCCCTTGGTAGGGCCGTGGAGGAGCCGTCGCGCGGCTCGGCAACTCGGCGTGCTTCGGTATTCAGGGCGCCTTCTCCACCAGACGCTACCTCTAGGCCGCGCCCCCGTCCCGTGAGGGGCGGTTCCGGGTGCCGGTATCGTTGCTGGCGGTCGGCCGCTTCGTAGGGTTCCCCGTATCGAGGGGCCTGAAGCCTTTGTACGACCGTACAAAGACGCAACGACGCGCCTTCCGAGACGCATCCTCCGAGAAAGGGCCCCGCTGTGGCCGAGAGCGCTGTGGTCGCGCGCCCCAAGCGACTCGTCGTACTGGTCTCCGGGTCGGGCACGAACCTCCAGGCCCTGCTCGACACCATCCGCGCCGAGGGGCCGCGGGCCTACGGGGCCGAGATCGTCGCCGTCGGCGCCGACCGCGACGGCATCGCCGGCCTGGAGCGCGCCGAGCGCGCCGGCATCCCGACCTTTGTCTGCCGGGTGAAGGACCACGCGACCCGTGACGAGTGGGACGCGGCCCTCGCCGCCGCGACCGCCGCGCACGAGCCCGACCTGGTGGTCTCCGCCGGGTTCATGAAGATCGTGGGGAAGGAGTTCCTCGCGCGCTTCGGCGGGCGATTCGTGAACACGCACCCCGCGCTGCTGCCCAGTTTTCCGGGGGCCCACGGCGCGCGCGACGCACTCGCGTACGGCGTGAAGGTCACCGGCTGCACCGTCCACTTCGTCGACGACGGCGTCGACACCGGCCCGATCATCGCCCAGGGCGTGGTCGAGGTCCGGGACGAGGACGACGAGAGCGCTCTGCACGAGCGCATCAAGGAAGTCGAGCGCACGCTGCTCGTCGATGTCGTGGGGCGTCTGGCCCGGCACGGCTACCGCATTGAGGGACGAAAGGTTCTTATCCCGTGACCGCCGAAGCTATGAACACCGCGAACGCCGCAGGCACCGACGGCACGCGGCGCCCCGTCAAGCGCGCCCTCGTCAGCGTCTACGACAAGACCGGCCTGGAAGACCTCGCGCGCGGCCTGCACGGGGCGGGTGTCGAGCTGGTCTCCACCGGTTCGACCGCCGCGCGGATCGCCGCCGCCGGGGTGCCCGTCACCAAGGTCGAGGAGCTGACCGGCTTCCCCGAGTGCCTCGACGGCCGGGTCAAGACCCTGCACCCGAAGGTCCACGCGGGCATCCTCGCCGACCTGCGCCTGGCGGACCACCGCGACCAGCTCGCCGAGCTGGGCGTGGAGCCCTTCCAGCTCGTCGTCGTGAACCTCTACCCCTTCAAGGAGACCGTCGCCTCGGGCGCCACTCCCGACGAGTGCGTCGAGCAGATCGACATCGGCGGCCCCTCCATGGTCCGCGCCGCCGCCAAGAACCACCCCTCCGTCGCGGTCGTCACCGACCCGAAGCGGTACGCCGACGTCCTCGCGGCGGTCAGGGCGGGCGGCTTCGACCTGACCGCGCGCAAGCGGCTCGCCGGAGAAGCGTTCCAGCACACGGCCGCGTACGACGTGGCGGTGGCGAGCTGGTTCGCGGATGCCCGCGGCGGAGCCGCTGATGAACACAGCGCCGCCGACGACGACAGCGGCCTCCCCGGCTTCCTCGGCGCCACCTACGAGCGCAAGAACGTGCTCCGCTACGGCGAGAACCCGCACCAGGGCGCCGCGCTCTACGTCGACGGCACGGGCGGTCTGGCCGAGGCCGAGCAGCTGCACGGCAAGGAGATGTCGTACAACAACTACACGGACACGGACGCCGCGCGCCGTGCCGCGTACGACCACGACGAGCCCTGCGTCGCGATCATCAAGCACGCCAACCCGTGCGGCATCGCGATCGGCGCGACCGTCGCCGAGGCGCACCGCAAGGCGCACGCCTGCGACCCGCTCTCCGCGTTCGGCGGCGTCATCGCGGTGAACCGCCCGGTCAGCAAGGAGCTGGCGGAGCAGGTCGCCGACATCTTCACCGAGGTCATCGTGGCGCCGGAGTTCGAGGACGGGGCTCTCGACGTCCTCACCAAGAAGAAGAACATCCGCGTGCTGCGCGCCCACCGGGCGCCGTCGAACCCCGTCGAGGTCAAGCAGATCGACGGCGGCGCCCTGCTCCAGGTCACCGACCGCCTCCAGGCCGACGGCGACAACCCGGCCAACTGGACGCTGGCCACGGGCGACGCGCTCAACCCGGGCGAGCTGGCCGAGCTGGCCTTCGCCTGGAAGGCGTGCCGCGCGGTGAAGTCCAACGCCATTCTGCTCGCCAAGGACGGCGCCTCGGTCGGCGTCGGCATGGGCCAGGTCAACCGCGTCGACTCCGCGAAGCTCGCCGTCGAGCGGGCGGGCGAGGAGCGGGCGCACGGCTCCTACGCCGCCTCCGACGCGTTCTTCCCCTTCCCCGACGGCCTGGAGATCCTGACCGCCGCGGGCGTCAAGGCCGTGGTGCAGCCGGGCGGTTCGGTCCGTGACGAGCTGGTCGTGGAGGCCGCGAAGAAGGCGGGCGTCACGATGTACTTCACGGGGACGCGCCACTTCTTCCACTGAGCGGTCCCGAGGTGGAGCTGAGCGGTACCTGACGTACGTACGACAGTGGCCGCGTCCTTCCTCCGGGAAGGGCGCGGCCACCGTCAGTGCCCCGGGGCGGGGTCAAGTCGCTCAGTAGCGCGGGCGGTTGAACCACGCGGTGCCGCTGGGGACGACCGGGGCCATCGTGATGATGACGGCGAAGACGACCCAGATCAGCGGGAGGATGATGGCGCTCGCGAAGCCCGTGTCCATGCCGATGAAGAGGTAGATGAGGCCGAAGACGCCGCCGAGCGCGCCGTAGATCACCGTGGTGATGCGGACGCCCTGGCCGCCGCGGCTGAACTTCACCCCGAGCGTGATCGACAGCGTGGCGAGGGCCGCGCAGATGAGCGCGAAGACCACGAAGATGCCGGCGGCCGCGTCACCGAAGTCGCCCGCGCTGTTGAACCCGAACTCGTCGGCGCTGTCCGAGACGTCGTTCGCGACAGCGGCGCCGTAGAGGAAGCCGATCGCGCTCAGGATCTGCACCGCAGAGATCAGGAACAGGAAGACCCGCGCGGTGACCAGGAGACCCGGCATCGACTGCTGCATCATGTTGCCGCCCGGGTAGCCGGGGTAGGCCGGCTGCTGCGGGTAGCCGTAGCCCTGCTGCGGCGGGACGCCGGGCGGGGCCTGCTGGGGGTAGCCGTAACCGGGAGCGGGCGGCGGCTGCTGGGGCGGCTGCCCGTAGGGGTTGTTCGGGTCGCCGTAACTCATGGCGGTCTTCCTCCGTCGGGTAGTGCGGGGAGACGCGGCACATCACGGAGGAATGTTCTACAGATGCGGTCCGTCCCCCCGACACTGCCCGCGGCACTGTGCGCTTATCGTTCTTTAGCTGTGGCTTATTTGTCCAGCCGCATTCCGTATGTGTTGTGCAAGTGCAACCTCGCTGATCAGCGGGCGGGCCGTGGGGGCGCCCTGATTGGTACCGGGCGGGCCTCATCCGGGAAGATGGAGCCATGACCGCCCAGATTCTCGATGGCAAGGCCACCGCAGCCGCGATCAAGTCCGAACTGACCGCCCGCGTGGCGGCCCTGAAGGAGAAGGGCGTCACGCCCGGACTCGGTACCGTCCTGGTCGGCGACGACCCGGGCAGCCAGAAGTACGTCGCGGGCAAGCACCGCGACTGCGCGCAGGTCGGCATCGCCTCCATCCAGCGCGAACTGCCCGCCACCGCCTCCCAGGAGGAGATCGAGGCCGTCGTCCGCGAGCTGAACGACGACCCGTCCTGCACCGGCTACATCGTCCAGCTCCCGCTGCCCAAGGGCATCGACGAGAACCGCGTCCTGGAACTCATGGACCCGGACAAGGACGCCGACGGCCTGCACCCGATGAACCTCGGCCGCCTCGTCCTCAACGAGCCGGCGCCGCTGTCCTGCACCCCCTACGGGATCATCCGGCTGCTGCGGCAGCACGACGTGGAGATCAAGGGCGCCGAGGTCGTGGTCGTGGGCCGCGGCGTGACCATCGGCCGGCCCATGCCGCTCCTGCTCACCCGCAAGTCCGAGAACGCGACCGTCACGCAGTGCCACACCGGCACCCGTGATCTGGCCGCGCACCTGAGGCGGGCCGACATCATCGTGGCCGCCGCGGGTGTCCCGCACCTCATCAAGGCCGAGGACGTGAAGCCCGGCGCCGCCGTCCTGGACGTCGGTGTCTCGCGCGACGAGAGCGGCAAGATCGTCGGAGACGTCCATCCCGGCGTCGCCGAGGTCGCCGGGTGGATCTCCCCGAACCCGGGCGGTGTCGGCCCGATGACCCGCGCCCAGCTCCTGGTGAACGTCGTCGAGGCCGCCGAGCGCATCGCCGCCGCGAGCTGACCCGGGGCGGGCGGACGGGAGAGGGGCGAGCAGCTCATGAACGCAGAATCTGAGCCGGGGGCGGGGCCGGTGGCGGAGGGGGCGGCGGGGTCCTCCTCGGGATCCCCGGAGTCCTCCGGGCCCTCCGCCCACTCCGGGTCTACGGAGGTCCAGGAGACCCACGAGACCCCGGATACCCCGGATACCCCGGAGACCGTGGAGGCCAAGGGCGCGGTCAGCGCGCCGGGCCCGGACGGGCAGCCGCGGAAGGTCTCGCGCCGCTTCCCGCTGTTCACCCGGGACACGGCACGCCCCGAGGGCGGCGGCCGCGCGGCCTCCGGTGACGCGCCCGCGCCCGCCCGGCAGTGGCCGCTGCTGAGCGTCGCCTCCGTGGTCGGGCTCGGGCTGCTGCTCACGGCGCTCGACGTGTTCCGCGTCGGCACGATGCTGGTCGGCATCGCGCTCGTCGGCGGCGCCGCGCTGCGGTGGGCGCTGCCGGACGTGGGCATGCTGGCGGTGCGCTCGCGCTTCACCGACATGGTCACGTACGGGGCGCTCGGCGTCGCCATCGTGCTCCTGGCGATGATGGCGCAGCCGAATCCGTGGCTGGAGATCCCGTTCCTCGACGACACGCTGCACTTCACGATCGACAGCTAGGGCCTGTCCGGCGGGTGGCGGTCGCCTTCCCGCGCGGGTGCCGGCCCCCGTGGCCCGCGGCATGACCCGCCGGACAGGCCCCCGGCCGTGTCCGGCGGATCGAGCCGGGCGGCATGGGGGTGCCGGCGGCTGCCTTTCCGTGCGGGCTGGGCCCCGCGATTGCCGTGCGGGCTGCGCCCCGTGATTCCGTGTGTGCAGGACCCTGCGATTCTGGGGGGGGGCTAGGCCCTGCGATTCCGTGGGGGTTAGGGCCCGCGCCCCCGTGCGTGCCGTACCCCGACCCCGTGCGTGCCGTACCCCGCGATTGAGCGCGTGCCGCCCGGGGGGGGGGGCTCATTGCCTGCCCCCGCCCCCCTCGGGCCAGCACGGCCCCCCCGAAACCCCCGTGACAGGTGGCCCGCCCTCCCCCGAAGGGACGGGCCACCCGCTGGGCGACGACGTTACGCGGCTGCCCGGCGGGGGGTCGTCCTCCGGCCGGGTGGTGTCCGGCTGCTCCCGCGGTGGTAGTCGTGCGGTTCCTGCAACTTCCGCGGTACTTCGGATGGTTGACGTTCCCGCGCCCGCGCGAGGGCTACGCTGCGGCGATGCGGATCCGCCCCCTCGTCGTCGACGCGCTCATCGCGGTCGCCCTCACCGCGGTGGCCGTGCTCCTCGGCCAGGAATCCGCGCGACAGGGCTGGCCCGAACTCGACGCCGCCGGATACGCGCTGGTGGCGCTGGTCAATCTGCCCGCGGTGCTGCGCGGCAAGGCGCCGCTCGTCGTATTCCTCTTCGTCCACAGCGTGTGGATCGTCTACGTCACGGTCGGCTACTGGCCCGTCCTCAACACCTTCGCGCCCATGCTCGCCGTCTACACGGTCGCGTCGCTGCGGCCCACCCGCGTCTCCCTGCCCTGCGCGGCACTGATGGGCGCCGTGTGGATCTACGCGGGTCTGCTCACGGAGGGCGCGGGCATGGCGGCCGTCGTCGCGCAGGCCGTCGGCTTCCCGCTGGTGCTGTGGCGTTTCGGGTACGCCGCCCGCCGGACGGCCGAACTGGCCCGTCAGCTCAAGCGCGAGCAGGACGAGCGGGCCCGGCGTGAGGTCGCCGAGGAGCGCGGCAGGATCGCGCGCGAGCTGCACGACGTGGTCGCCCACCACATGTCGGTGATATCCGTGCAGGCGGGCCTCGCCACGTTCGTCTTCGGCTCGGACCCCGCCACGGCGCGCGCCGCGCTCGGCACCATAGCGGGGACCAGCGGCGAGGCCCTCGAGGAGCTGCGCCGCATGCTGCGCGTGCTGCGGGCGGAGGAGACCGAGGGAGACGGGGCGGGCGGGGTAGGAGGGGACGGGCCGGAGGCGCCCATGCCGGGGCTCGCCCGCCTGGAGGAGATGGTCGACCGGGTGCGGGCCGGCGGCGTCCCCGTCGAGCTGCGCATCACGGGGACCCCGCGCCCGCTCGCCCCCGGTATCGAACTGTGCGCGTACCGCGTGGTGCAGGAGGCTCTGACGAACGTACTGAAACACGCCCACGGCGCCTCGTCGGCCGTCGAAGTCGCCTACCGGGAACGGCATATCCAGGTTTCGGTCAGCAACGACGGGCAGGGAGTCATTCAGGACAGAGTGCGAACCGGCAGCGGCCACGGCTTGATTGGGATGCGGGAGCGGGCCAAGCTCTACGGCGGGACGATCAGCATCGGCCCGCTGAGCGAGGGGGGATTCGCCGTGCGTCTCACCCTGCCGACCTCGGCGCAGGCCGCGGCTCGGGGGGATGACCAGGCGGAATGACCGGATGACCGGCTCCATCAGGGTACTTGTCGTCGACGACCAGTTCCTCATCCGCGCGGGGCTGGTCGGGCTGCTGCGCGCCGCGCCCGGCATCGAGGTCGTCGGCGAGGCGGGAGACGGGGACGAGGCCGTCGAACTCGCCGCCCGCACCCGGCCCGACGTCATCCTCATGGACATCCGGATGCCGGGCATGAACGGCATCACGGCCACCACGGAGATCCTCGCCCACGCGCCCGAACCGGCGCCGCGCGTCCTGGTGCTGACCACCTTCGACCTCGACGAGTACGTGTACGGGGCGCTGCGCGCGGGTGCCTCCGGGTTCCTGCTCAAGGACTCCGGGCCCGAGCGGCTGCTGGCCGCGGTGGCGGCCGTCGGCTGCGGCGACGCGCTCTTCGCGCCCAGCGTGACGCGCCGCCTCGTCGAGGCGTTCGCGCGGCAGACGGCGGGACCCGGCGGGTGCGACGGTGAACCGCTGCCCGATCTCTCCGCGCTGACCCTGCGCGAGGTCGAGGTCCTGAAGCTGATCGCCCGCGGCCTCACCAACGCGGACATCGCCGAGCGGCTCTACATCAGCGAGGCCACCGTGAAGACGCACCTCAACCGCACGATGAGCAAGCTCGGCCTGGACAGCAGGGCGCAGGCGGTCGTGGTGGCGTACGAGACGGGGCTCGTCAGGCCGGGGGCCCAGGGCTGATCGAGCCGGGCGGCCTGGGAGGCGTAAAAGACGCGGCCGTGGGAGGCGTGGGAGACGGCGCCCGTCCTCTCCCCCGTGGGAGGACGGGCGCCGCCGTTCAGGAGGGTGTTTCCTGCTGGAATCTCCCGATGTAAGCGGTCCGTTCCGCCTGGGATCCAGAGTCATGGACGCGCCAAGCACGTTCAAGGGATGGCCGGCCCCTGTGGCACGGAGGTGACCATTCCGCAACGGTGTTCGTGCCCTGCAACGAGCCTGGTCCGATGTCTGTGACGGAGCGTGCGCGGCGGTGGGACACTGTTGCCCTGACCGTGTCCCCACTCCGGGAACTGACACCCTGGCTCCGCGCATCCCTGTGGGTGGGCAGGACAGGCACGTACGGCGGAAAGAGGGGGGAATGATGCCTCGTTGGAAGGCGCTGCCGGACGAGCTCGACCCGGAGGTCAAGGAGTTCGCCGAACAGCTGCGCAGGCTCGTGGACCACAGTGGTCTGAGCATCGCGGCGGTCTCGGACCGGACCGGCTACAGCAAGACGTCGTGGGAGCGCTATCTGAACGGGCGGCTCCTCGCCCCGAAGGGCGCCGTCGTCGCGCTGGCCGAGGTCACGGGCACGCAGCCGGTGCATCTCATCACCCTGTGGGAGCTGGCGGAGCGGGCCTGGAGCCGGTCCGAGATGCGGCACGACATGACCATGCAGGCGATACGGATCTCGCAGGCCCGTGCGGCACTGGGAGAACTGGGCACCTCCCCCTCCTCTCCGTCCCCCGCTTCCTCTTCCCCCGCTTCCTCCTCCCTTGCCTCCTCGCCTCCTTCTGTTCAGCCGAAGCCCAAGGTGAAGGCGAAGGCGCGCAACGGCTCCGGGGGTGTCGGGAGCCTGACGGGCGTGGCGGGACCCGCGGGCGTCTCGCCCACCGTGCCCCCGCAGGCCCCGCAGGCCCCGCAGGCCCCGCAGGCCCCGCAGGCCCCGCAGGCCCCGCAGGCCCCGCCGTCCTACGGGGCCGCTTCCTCCCCGTACGGCGACGCGCCCGGGGCGCCGCCGGCCGGCTCGCCCGACAGGCAGCGGCGACGCCGGAAGCTGACGATGTTCCTCGCGGGTGTGGTCGGGGCGCTCGTCGTCATCGCGGCGGCGGTCTTCCTCACCGATCTGGGCGGCGGCAAGAAGAAGGACGAGACCAAGCCGTCCGTGACGCCGTCCACGAGCGAGACGGACCTGCCCGCCGGGGTGGAGTGCAGCGGCGCGGACTGCGCGGGCAAGGACCCCGAGAACATGGGCTGCGGCGGTGAGCTGGCGAAGACGGCCTCGCGGGCCACGGTCGGCAAGACGCTGGTCGAGGTGCGCTACAGCAAGACGTGCGGGGCCGCGTGGGCGCGCATCACCCAGGCGACGCCGGGTGACAAGGTCACGATCACGGGGTCGGGCAAGGGCGCGTCGGCCAAGCAGAACAGCACGGTGAACGAGGACTTCGACGCGTATACGCCGATGGTGGCGGTCAAGGCGGGGACCACCGCCAAGGCCTGTGCGGAGCTGGTCTCGGGCGAGACGGGCTGTACGGAATAGGTGCGGCGAAAAAAAGTGGGCGGTGGGAGTGCATGACCCCGTCGGGGCAGGGCAAGCGGACCGTACCCCCACGGGAGTGGTCACACCCCCACGGCGGCCGTCACTCTCCTCCCCCGAGGTGACGGCCGCCCCCCGACGGCGGCTGGGGAAGGGCTGTGGGCCGGGCCACAGCAGACCCGGCGCTCAAGGTCGGCCGGGGCGCGATAGCCTGACGGCGGATCTCTCTTGATGCCAAGAGATCGATCATCGAGAGGCGATCGAGGACTCGAAGAGGCGTCGGCGGGGATCCAGGAAAAAGGGGATCCAGTACACCAGTACGAGGGACAGGGAACCCCACCGCCAGCTGTCTTACGGAGATCGCCATGACCCGCACTCCCGTGAATGTCACCGTCACCGGCGCGGCCGGCCAGATCGGCTACGCGCTGCTCTTCCGCATCGCCTCGGGCCACCTGCTCGGCGCTGACGTGCCGGTCAACCTGCGCCTTCTTGAGATCACGCCGGCGCTGAAGGCCGCCGAGGGCACCGCCATGGAGCTGGACGACTGTGCCTTCCCGCTGCTGAACTCGATCGAGATCAGCGACGACCCGAACGTGGCCTTCGACGGCGCCAACGTCGCCCTCCTCGTCGGCGCCCGCCCCCGCACCAAGGGCATGGAGCGCGGCGACCTCCTGGAGGCCAACGGCGGCATCTTCAAGCCGCAGGGCAAGGCCATCAACGACAACGCCGCGGACGACATCAAGGTCCTCGTCGTCGGCAACCCCGCCAACACCAACGCGCTCATCGCGCAGGCCGCCGCCCCGGACGTACCGGCCGAGCGCTTCACCGCGATGACCCGTCTGGACCACAACCGCGCCCTGTCGCAGCTGGCGAAGAAGACCGGCGCGCCGGTCTCCGACATCAAGCGCCTGACCATCTGGGGCAACCACTCGGCCACCCAGTACCCGGACATCTTCCACGCGGAGATCGCCGGCAAGAACGCCGCCGACGTCGTGAGCGACCAGGCCTGGCTCGCCGACGAGTTCATCCCGACCGTCGCCAAGCGCGGCGCCGCGATCATCGAGGCCCGTGGCGCCTCGTCGGCCGCCTCCGCCGCCAACGCCGCCATCGACCACGTCCACACGTGGGTGAACGGCACGGCCGCGGGCGACTGGACCTCCATGGGCATCCCGTCGGACGGTTCGTACGGCGTTCCGGAGGGGCTCATCTCCTCCTTCCCCGTCACCACCAAGGACGGCAAGTACGAGATCGTCCAGGGCCTGGAGATCAACGAGTTCTCGCGTGCGCGCATCGACGCGTCCGTCAAGGAGCTGACCGAGGAGCGCGAGGCCGTGCGCGGTCTCGGCCTCATCTAAGACCCGGCCTGATCCCGACCCGGACTGATCCGGGACCGGTCGTACCCCTCGCGGGGTGTTCCGCCCCCGGCAGCCGCTCACCGCGGCCGCCGGGGGCGGTTCCGTCTTCACCGGCCCTTGCCGTAGCCCGCCGTGACCAGCGCCGCCGCGGCGACCACCACCAGCGCCACCACGCGCAGCGCCGTCGCCATGCCGTCCGTGAAGCCCGCCGAGGTGTGCGAGGCCAGCGTCGTCCCGGTGACGGCCACGCCGAGCGCGGCGCCCACCTCGCGTGCCGAGGTGCTGAGTCCGGAGCCGAGGCCCGCCTGGCGTGCCGGGAGCGAGCCGACGACGCTGAGCGTGAGCACGGGCATGCACAGGCCGGTGCCCGCCGAGATGACCAGCAGCCAGCACGCGTACACCGCGTACGGCGTCGACGCCCCCGCCGTGGACGCGCCGAGCAGGCCGAGGCCGATCAGGAGCAGCCCGCCGCCCGCCACGGGCCGGGGCCGCCCCGACCAGCGCGCGGCGAGCCGGGGGACCAGCGCCATGCCGACCGTGAGCGGGACGATGGCGAGGCCCGCGCGGGCGGCGCCGTACCCCTTCACGTACTGGAGGTACTGCGAGTTGACGTAGAAGAGCGAGAAGAGGCCGAAGAAGCTCGCGGCCGTTCCGAGGGTCGCCGCGCGCAGCCGCCGGGAGGCGAAGACCCGCGGGTCGAAGAGCGGGGCGTGCGAGCGCAGCGCGTGGCCGGCGAAGAGCGCGACGAGTGCGGCGCCCGTGGCGAAGGCGGCCAGGATCCGGGCGGATGTCCAGCCGTACAGCGGGCTCTCGATGATGCCGAAGAGCAGCGCGAAGAGGCCGCCGGTCAGCAGGAGTGTGCCGACGGGGTCCAGGGCGGGGGCCTGGGCGGCCTTGTCCGTACGCGGAGTCGCGCGGGCCACGGCCAGGGCGAGGAGCGCGGTGAGCGGGACCACCGCCCAGAACAGCGCGTGCCAGGACAGGTACTGGCCGACGAGACCGCCGCCCACGTTGCCCGCGAGCCCGCCGAGGCCCGCTGCGAGCGTCCAGGAGGCGAGCGCGCGCGACCGGTGTTCCGGTGGCGCCACGCGCATCAGGATCGACAGGGTCGCGGGCATGATCAGCGCGGCCCCCGCACCGGAGACGCCCCGCCCCGCGATCAGCACCGCGGGAGAGGCGGCGAGGGCGCTGAGCGTGGCCCCGGCGGCGAACAGACCGAGGCCGCAGAGCAGCGCGCCCTTGCGGCCGTACCGGTCGCCGAGCGCACCGGCCGGGATGAGGAGCCCCGCGAAGACGATGACGTACGCGTCGACCGTCCACAGGACTTCGCTGGCGGAGGGCTGGAGTGAGGACGAAGTCAGCTGCGGGACAAGGAGGTTGACGGCGGCGACCATGCCCTGCGCGACGAGGACGCAGGCGCAGAGGGCCAGCAGGGTCGAACGCCTGAGGGGTGGCGGGGCCGCCGGGGTGGTGGCCGGTCGGGTCGGTGTGCGGGCAGGCGAGAGCAAGGCTCCTCCTGGGGAGCGTCGTGGCGTGGGATGTGCTGCCACCGTAGGCTCGGACCCGACTTGCTTTCCAGTGCAACTTTCGCAAGGGATGAATGCGTGTGACGCAATCGCAAAGCCCGGCCGGGGGAGAGGCGGGGGCCCCGGCACCCGGCGGGACGGGTCTCGACCTCAATCTGCTGCTCGCCCTCGACGTCCTCCTCGACGAGCAGAGCGTGTCCGGCGCCGCCCGCCGCCTGCACCTCTCGGAGCCCGCGATGAGCCGCACGCTCGGCCGCATCCGCAAGGCCCTCGGTGATCCGATCCTCGTACGGGCCGGGCGGCGGATGGTGCCGACGCCGCACGCGCTGGCGGTGCGGGCGGAGGTCGGCGCGGTCGTGGAGCGGGCCCGCGCGCTCTTCGCCGGGCCCGGCGCCGTCGACCTGCGCACGGTCTCCCGCACCCTGACGATCCTCGGCAACGACGCGCTCGCCGCCGCCTACGGGCCCGCCCTCTTCGCCCGCGCAGCCGAGGAGGCGCCGGGCGTACGGCTCCGCTTCCTCGGCGAGAGCCACATGGACGCGCCCCTGCTGCGGCAGGGCATCGCCGACCTGGAACTCGGAGTCATCGACACGACCTCGCCCGAGGTGCACGTGGAGCACTTCCGCGACGACCGGATGCTGGGTGTCGTACGGCCCGGACACCCGCTCCTCCAGGGCGAGCTGACGCCGCAGCGGCTGGCCGCGGCCGACCATCTGACCGTCTCGCGCCGGGGGCGGCTCAGCGGTCCGCTGGATGCCGCGCTCGCCGAACTCGGCCTGAGCAGACGGGTAGTGGGCAGCGTCGGGACGTTCGCCGCCTCCCTCTTCATCCTGCTGCGCACGGATCTGGTGGGGCTGGTCACGTCCTGGGCCCGCCCGCCGGCGGACCGGCTCGGCCTGGTCACCTTCGAGATCCCCCTGGACCTGCCGCCGTTGCCGCTGGGCATGGCCTGGCACCCCCGGCACGACGCGGATCCGGCGCACGCGTGGCTGCGGGGGTGTGCGCGGGATCTGTTGCGGACGTATGTATGAATGTAGTACTTCTTATACATGAGCGAGCAAGTGCACAACAGGTTGGCGATGGTGCGCGCCGAGCGGAAGGTGTCGCGTCAGAGCCTGGCCGAGGCAGTGGGGGCCCACTACCAGACCATCGGCTACATCGAGCGGGGACAGTACAACCCGAGCCTCGACCTCGCGCTGAAGATCGCGAAGTTCTTCGAGCTACCGGTCGAGGCCGTGTTCTCCCTCGAGCCGTTTCGCCCGCTCACGGATCAGGTTTACGGGAGGAACCAGTGATGACGACCGCCGACCAGCGCCCCATGACGAGCTACGACCGGTGGATGTACCGGCTGATGAACCGCCGGGAGGCCGCGCCGTTCCACGCCACCGCCGCGCGCAGGCGGGCCGTGGTCTGCGCGCACATCGCCCTGACCGGGGCGAGTGTGGCGGTCTGGCTGCTCGCCGTCGTGGGGGACCAGCGCTGGGCGGTGTGGACCATGCTCGGCCTGCTCCTGCCGTGGGGCTTCGCGACCGGTGTCATCAACAGCTCGACGCGCGGCCTGCTCGAACTGCGCGTCCGCGCGCTCGACGAGCGCCAGCGCGCCGAGAAGAACAGGGTGGCTGCCCTCGCCCACCGCGCGATGCTCTGGGTGCTCCTCGCGGCCACGGTCGGCTCGGGTGCCGCCGCTCTCGCCGGGTCGGAGATCGAGGGGCTCGTCTTCCCCGCCCTGTTCACCGTCTTCGTCACGCACTGGCTGATGCCGCTCTGGGTGGCCGGATTCAGCGTGCGGGACGAGCCGGACTTCGACGACGACCCCGTTGAGAATGCGGCGGGCGCGGCGGCCACCGGCGGAGTGTGAGTCAGGCCTCTTGGGCGTCCCGTATGGCGGACACGCGGGTACGGTCAGGAGGTCGACAGCGCCGCACAAAGCGTACTTTTCACCCCCGTTGTCGGCACGCGCAGTGACAAGGCGCACTTTCGGCCACCGAACAGGCATGCTTTTCCCGCCCTGGGGCAGGTGCACCCGGCTACCGCGAGTGACAGGCGGGGCATATGACAGGAACGGAAGGCAAACGGGACGTGTCCGCACAACAGACCATCCATGTGGGCGGAGAGTGGCTGAGCGCCGCCTCCGGCGCCACCCGCGAGATCCTCGACCCGGCAGACGCCAAGCCGTTCGCGCTGATCGCCGAGGGCGGGACCGAGGACGCGGACGCGGCCATCGCCGCCGCCCGCAAGGCCTTCGACGAGGGGCCGTGGCCGCACACGACCGTCGCCGAGCGTGCCGCGCTGCTGCGCAGGGTCGCCGACCTCCTCGTACGCGACCGCGAGGAGATCGGCCTGCTGGAGAGCCGTGACGCGGGCAAGACCCTCGAAGAGGGCCGCGTCGACGTGGACTGTGTCGTCGACGCCTTCCGTTACTTCGCCGACCTGGTCATCGGCGAGGGCGCCGGGCGCGTCGTCGACGCCGGCTCCGACGACATCCACAGCGTCGTCGTGCACGAGCCCGTCGGCGTCTGCTCGATGATCACGCCCTGGAACTACCCCCTCCTCCAGGCCAGCTGGAAGATCGCCCCCGCGCTCGCCGCCGGCAACACCTTCGTCATCAAGCCCAGCGAGGTCACCCCGCTGACGACGGTCGCGCTCATCGACCTGCTCGTCGAGGCCGGTCTGCCCGCCGGTGTCGCCAATATCGTCACCGGCCCCGGGCACACCGTCGGCGCCCGGCTCGCCGACCACCCCGACGTCGACCTGGTCTCCTTCACCGGCGGCCTCGTCTCCGGCACCAAGGTCGCCCAGGCCGCCGCGCTCGGTGTGAAGAAGGTCGCCCTGGAGCTGGGCGGCAAGAACCCGAACGTCGTCTTCGCCGACGCCTGCGCCACCGAAGAGGGCTTCGACACCGCCGTCGACCAGGCGCTCAACGCCGCCTTCATCCACAGCGGGCAGGTCTGCTCCGCCGGTGGCCGCCTCATCATCGAGGAGTCCGTCCGCGAGCGCTTCGTGGCCGAACTGGCCCGCAGGGCGCGGCAGATCAAGCTCGGCCGCGGCACCGAGGAGGGCGTCGAGTGCGGCCCCCTCGTCTCGCAGCAGCAGCGCGAGAAGACCGAGATGTACGTCGCCTCCGCCCTGGAGGAGGGCGCCGTGCTCCGCTGCGGCGGCAAGCGCCCCGAGCCGACCGACGCCAGGCCCGCCACCGGCTACTTCTACGAGCCCACCGTGCTCGACCAGTGCCACCGCGAGATGAAGGTCGTACGCGAGGAGGTCTTCGGGCCCGTCCTGACCGTCGAGACCTTCCGCACCGAGGACGAGGCCGTCGCGCTCGCCAACGACACCGAGTACGGGCTCGCGGGCGGCGTGTGGACCAGTGACGCGGGACGCGGTCGCCGCATGGCCCGCCGCATGCGCCACGGCACCGTCTGGATCAACGACTTCCACCCCTACCTTCCGCAGGCGGAGTGGGGCGGCTTCGGCAAGAGCGGCGTCGGACGCGAGCTGGGCCCCGCGGGCCTCGCCGAGTACCGCGAGTCCAAGCACATCTACCAGAACCTCGCGCCGCAGCCGGTCCGCTGGTTCGCGGGCTGACACCCGCCGGCCCCTTACGCGCAAGCACCTTGCACGACCTCGCAGGAAGAGGAGTAGCTACCCCATGGCTGAAACCCCCCAGGCCGCGACCGAGTACGACTACGTCATCGTCGGCGGCGGCACGGCGGGCTCGGTGATCGCATCCCGCCTCACCGAGAACCCGGACATCACCGTCGCCGTCATCGAGGGCGGCCCCAGCGACATCGACCGCGAGGACGTCCTCACGCTCCGCCGCTGGCTCGGCCTGCTCGGCGGTGACCTCGACTACGGCTACACCACCACGGAGCAGCCGCGCGGCAACTCCCACATCCTGCACAGCCGTGCCAAGGTGCTCGGCGGCTGCTCGTCGCACAACACCCTGATCTCCTTCAAGCCGCTGCCGTCCGACTGGGACGAGTGGGAGGAGGCCGGGGCCACCGGCTGGAACGCCGAGGCGATGGACCCCTACTTCGGCAAGCTGCGCAACAACGTCGTGCGCGTCGCCAAGAAGGACCAGAACCAGATCGCCACCGACTGGGTCGAGGCGACGAAGACCGCCCTCGGCGTCCCGGAGGTCGTCGGCTTCAACGACCAGCCGTTCGACGAGGGCGTCGGCTTCTTCGACCTCGCCTACCACCCGGAGAACAACAAGCGCTCCTCCGCGTCGGTCGCCTACCTCCACCCCCACATGGAGGCCGGCGACCGCCCGAACCTCCACCTGTTCCTGGAGACCTGGGCCACCAAGCTGGAGCTGGACGGCAAGACCGCGCGCGGTGTCCATGTGCGGATGAAGGACGGCGAGGAGTCGCTGCTGACCGCCCGCCGCGAGGTGCTCGTCTGCGCCGGCGCCGTCGACACGCCGCGGCTGCTCATGCACTCGGGCATCGGCCCGAAGAAGGACCTCGAAGCGCTCGGCATCCCCGTCGTGCACGACCTGCCGGGCGTCGGTGAGAACCTCATCGACCACCCGGAGTCGGTCATCGTCTGGGAGACCAACGGGCCGATCCCCGGCAACTCCGCGATGGACTCGGACGCCGGTCTGTTCGTGAAGCGGGACCCGGACCACAAGGGCCCGGACCTGATGTTCCACTTCTACCAGATCCCGTTCACGGACAACCCGGAGCGCCTCGGCTACGAACGTCCCGAGCACGGCGTGTCGATGACGCCGAACATCCCCAAGTCCCGCGCGCGCGGCCGCCTCTACCTCACGTCGGCCGACCCCGAGGTCAAGCCCGCGCTCGACTTCAAGTACTTCGAGGATGAGGGCGACTACGACGGGCAGACCCTCGTCGACGGCATCAAGCTGGCCCGCAAGGTCGCGCAGGCCGAGCCGTTCAAGAAGTGGCTCAAGCGCGAGGTCTTCCCCGGCCCCGACGTCACCGACGACGCCGAGATCAGCGAACTGGTGCGCAAGGCCGCCCACACCGTGTACCACCCGGCGGGAACCTGCCGAATGGGCGCTTCCCATGATGAACTCGCCGTGGTCGACCCGGAGTTGAAGATCCGGGGCATGGCAGGAATCCGTATCGCGGACGCATCCGTCTTCCCGACGATGCCCGCCGTGAACCCGATGATCGGAGTACTCATGGTCGGGGAGAAATGTGCCGAGATCCTTGGTGGTGACGGCCGATGAGCGAAGCCACCATGACGACCGAGGACCAGGCCGCGGCGCCCGCCGACGGGCCCGTGTTCGCCGTCAAGAACCTCTGGAAGGTCTTCGGCCCCCGGGCCGAGCGAATACCGCACGACACCTCGCTGCACGGCCTGAGCCCCGCCGAACTGCGTGAGCAGACCGGCTGCACGGCCGCCGTGCGGGATGTGTCCTTCGAGGTCAACAAGGGCGAGGTCTTCGTCGTCATGGGCCTGTCGGGCTCCGGCAAGTCCACCCTCGTACGCTGTCTGACCCGGCTCATCGAGCCGACCTCCGGCGCCATCGCCATCGATGGCGAGGACGTCCTCGCCATGGACAAGGCCCGCCTGCGCGAACTGCGCCGCCACCGCGCCTCCATGGTCTTCCAGCACTTCGGCCTGCTGCCGCACCGCTCCGTCCTCGACAACGTCGCGTACGGCCTGGAGATCCAGGGCGTCGGCAAGGCCGAGCGGCGCGCCAAGGCCCTCGACGTCGTCAAGAAGGTCGGCCTCGAAGGCCTTGAGCAGCGCAAGCCGGGACAGCTCTCCGGTGGCCAGCAGCAGCGCGTGGGCCTGGCCCGCGCCCTCGCCGTGGACCCCGAAGTCCTGCTGTTCGACGAGCCGTTCAGCGCGCTCGACCCGCTGATCCGCCGTGACATGCAGGAGGAAGTCGTCCGCCTGCACCGTGAGGAGGGCCGCACGATGGTCTTCATCACCCACGACCTCAGCGAGGCCCTCAAGCTCGGCGACCGCATCGCCCTGATGCGCGACGGCCGCGTCGTCCAGTGCGGCACCCCCGAGGAGATCGTCGGCTCCCCGGCCGACGAATACGTCCGCGACTTCGTCCGCGATGTCGCGCGCGCCGACGTGATGAGCGTGCGCAGCGCCATGCGCCCCGCCGAGACCGACGAGGAGAGCAGCGGCGCGGCCCTCGCGCCCGACGCCAAGGTCTCCGAGGCCATCGAGGCCGTCGCCCGCACCGGCCTCCCGGTGCGCGTCATGGACGGCAAGCGGTGCCTCGGCGTGGTCGACCACGCCGGGCTGCTCGGTGTCGTCGCCGGCACCGCCGCGGCGCCAACGGTCCCCGGCCGGGGCGGGGTGGTCGCCTGATGGCCACAGCCACCGCATCGAGTCCCGTACGGGACACCGGAATCGGCGCGCTCCTGCGTCACCGCGCCGTCGGCAAGCTCCTGCTGCTCGCCGTCGCCGCGGCGGTTCTCGTGCCGATCGTCAACGCCAAGTGGGCCTCCGGCGCCTGGCCGGACGCGCTCACCGTCGACCTGACCGAACCGCTGGGCAGGACCAGCGACTGGATCATCGACAACCGCGACAGCCACCCGCTGTTCCTCTACTTCTTCGGGCACGTCAGCAACGCCATCGTGCTCTGCGTGCGCGGCGTCTACCTCGTACTGCTCGCCGCCGGCTGGGCCGGCGTGACCGCGGCCGCCGGGCTCGTCGCCTGGCGTGTGGCGGGCGTCAAGCTCGCCGTCACCGCGTCCGCCGCGTTCGCCGTGTGCGGCCTGCTCGGCATGTGGGTGCCGACCATGCAGACGCTCGCCCTGATGATCGTCGCGGTCCTCGCCTCGGTCGTGCTCGGCCTGCTCCTCGGTCTCGCGGGCGGCCTCAACGACCGCGTCTTCCGCATCCTGCGCCCGGTGCTCGACACCATGCAGGTGCTGCCCGCCTACGCCTACCTGCTGCCGTTCGCGCTCGTCTTCGGCATGGGCGTCCCCGCGGCCATCATCGCCACGGTCGTGTACGCCGCCCCGCCCATGGCCCGCCTCACGGCGCTCGGCCTGCGCGGCGCCGACGGCGGCGTCATGGAGGCCGTGACCTCGCTCGGCGCGACCGGCCGCCAGCGGCTGTTCTCCGCGCGTCTGCCGCTGGCCCGCAAGGAACTCCTGCTCGGCGTCAACCAGACGATCATGATGGCGCTGTCGATGGCCGTCATCGCCTCGGTGATCGGCGCGGGCGGCCTCGGCGACCGCGTCTACCAGGCGCTCTCGTCCGTCGACGTCGGCCAGGCGCTCGCCGCCGGCATCCCGATCGTGCTGCTCGCCGTGGTCCTGGACCGTGTGACGGGCGCCGCGGGCGAACGCATGGGGGCGCCCGCCGCCGGGTCCGCCTCGCCGCTGCGCGGCTGGCGCGGCTGGTCCCTCGTGGCTGCCGTGACGGTCGCGGCCGCGCTCGCCGCCCGCTTCGCGGACCGCGTCGACTGGCCGACCGGCTGGGTCGTCAACATCGCCCCGCCGGTGAACACCGCCAAGGAGTGGATGGTCGACCACATCTACACCGGTGTGCCCGTCGTCGGCGGCACCGCCGACTGGGCGTCTCACTTCACCACCTGGATCCTCAACCCCGCCCGCGACGGCCTCCAGGGGCTGCCCTGGTGGTCGGTCCTGCTGATCGTCGCCGCGCTCGCCTGGCTGATCGGCACCTGGCAGACCGCGCTGACCGCCGTCGCCGCGATGGGCGCGATCGGTGTCCTCGGCGTGTGGAACAAGTCCCTCGACACGCTCGCGCAGGTCATCGCCGGTGTCGCCGTCACGCTCGTCCTCGGCTTCGCGATCGGCATCGCGGCCTCCCGCAGCGAGCGCTTCGAGCGGCTGCTCCGCCCGGTGCTCGACGTCTTCCAGACGATGCCGCAGTTCGTCTACCTCATCCCGGTCGTCGCCCTCTTCGGCGTCGGCCGCGCCCCCGCGGTCGCCGCCGCCGTCGTCTACGCGCTGCCCGCCGTCGTGCGCATCACCACGCAGGGCCTGCGCCAGGTCGACGCCGCCGCGATGGAGTCCTCCCGCTCGCTGGGCGCCACCGGCTGGCAGCAGCTGCGCAAGGTCCAGCTGCCGCTGGCCCGCCCGGCCCTCATGCTCGCCCTCAACCAGGGCGTCGTCCTGGTGCTCGCCGTCGTCGTCATCGGCGGCCTGGTCGGCGGTGGCGCGCTCGGCTACGACGTCGTGTTCGGCATCGCGCAGGGCGACCTGGCGACGGGTCTGGTGGCCGGTGTGGCGATCGTCTGCCTCGGCCTGATGCTCGACCGGGTCACGCAGCCCACGGAGCGCCGCACGAAGAAGGGTGCGTGACATGCGAGTTCGTACGCGTGTGATCAGCGCCGTCACGGCGGGCGGCGCGCTCCTCGCGCTGTCCGGCTGCGGCGCCGCCGACATGACCAAGCAGTCCTCGCCGTACGCGAACGCCGCGGGGGCCAGGACGGTGACCCTCTCGGTCCAGTCCTGGGTCGGTGCGCAGGCGGACGTCGCCGTCGCCGAGTACCTGCTCAAGAACGAGCTGGGCTACCGCGTCGACAAGGTCCAGATCGACGAGGTGCCCGCCTGGGACGCCCTCAGCCAGGGCCGCGTCGACGCGATCATGGAGGACTGGGGCCACCCCGAGCAGGAGCAGCGGTACGTCAAGGACAAGAAGACGATCGTCTCCGGCGGCGAGGTCGGCGTGACCGGGCACATCGGCTGGTACGTCCCCACGTACTTCGCCAAGAAGCACCCGGACGTCACCGACTGGAAGAACCTCAACAAGTACGCCGACCGGTTCCGCACCTCCGAGAGCGGCGGCAAGGGCCAGCTCATGGACGGCTCCCCGTCGTACGTGACGAACGACAAGGCCCTGGTGCAGAACCTGGATCTGGACTACGAGGTCGTCTTCGCGGGGTCCGAGGCGGCGCAGATCACCCAGATCGAGCAGTTCGCCAAGCAGCAGAAGCCGTTCCTCACCTACTGGTACAAGCCGCAGTGGCTGTTCAAGAAGGTGCCGATGACGGAGGTGAAACTGCCCGAGTACAAGGAGGGCTGCGACGCCGACCCGGCCAAGATCAAGTGCGCGTATCCGCACACGCCGCTCAAGAAGTACCTCAACGCGGACTTCGCCAAGAAGGGCGGCGACGCCGCCAAGTTCCTGAAGAAGTTCAAGTGGTCGGAGGAGGACCAGAACGAGGTCTCCCTGATGATCGCCGACCGGAAGATGTCCCCCGAGGACGCGGCGAAGGCGTGGGTCGCCGACCATGAGGCCAAGTGGCGAGCCTGGTTGCCTAAGTGAACCCGCGGGTGGGTGGGCCCGGACTGAACCGCCGCTTCGCGGCGGATGTCTCCCACCCACCCACCCGTTCAGGTCAGCTTCGCCACGATGCCAGCCAGCGCCTCCATTGATGCATGCAACAGACCGGGCCCGAACGTCACGCGCGTAGCGCCCATCGAGCCCAGCTCCTGCGGCGAGGGCCCGCCCGCCCGCGCGATCGCGTTGAGCGGCCCCTCGATGCCCGCCCGCAGTGCGGGAAGCGCCTCGGGCGGCGCCAGGATCGGGTAGACGCAGTCCGCGCCGGCCGCCACGTAGAGCCGCGCCCGCTCGACCGCCGCCGCCACCTCCGGCACGCCCCGCAGGAACGTATCCACACGCGCGTTGACGAAGAGCCGGCTCCCCGCAGCGGCCCGTACCTCCGCGAGGAAGTCGGCCTGCTCGGCCGCTTCCCTGAGCAGGCCCGCGCCCTCCTCGCCGGCGAAGGAGTCCTCCAGGTTGCAGCCGACCGCGCCGGTCTCAAGGAGCCGTTCCACCAGCTCCTTCGCCGGAAGGCCGTAGCCGCCCTCGATGTCCGCGCTCACGGGCACCGAGACGGACCGCACGATGCGCGCGATCGCCGCGAACATCTCGTCGGGCGGCACCTGCCCGTCCTCGTACCCGAGGGAGAGCGCGACCCCCGCGCTCGGCGTGGCCAGCGCGGGACTGCCCGCCTCCTCGAACACCCGGGCGCTCGCCGCGTCCCACGGCCCCGGCAGGATCAGCGGGTCACCGGGCGCGCGGTCGTGGTGCAGGGCGCGCAGGGCGGCGACGGGGCTCACCACGCCCGGCCGCCCGGCTCGACGCGGCGGCTGACCATCAGGCGGTTCCAGCCGTTGATGGCGGTGATCAGGCCGATGAGATGGGCGAGCCCGGCTTCGTCGAAGTGCGCGGCGGCCTTCTCGTACACCTCGTCCGGTACGGAACCGTCGGTGAGGACGGTGACGGCCTCGGTCAGCGCGAGGGCGGCGCGCTCGCGCTCGTCGAAGAGGTCACCGGCCTCCTCCCAGGCGTTGAGGAGGGCGATGCGCTTGGCGCTCTCGCCGCCCTTGAGGGCGATCTCCACATGCATGTCGAGGCAGAACGCGCACGCGTTGATCTGCGAGGCGCGGACCATCACCAGCTCGGCGAGGACCGGATCGCCGAGCCCCCGCTTGGCGGCGGCGCTCAGCGCGGACATCGCGGCCCCGACGCCCTTGTCCAAGTACGTGGTGCGAGCGCTCACTTGAAGTCCCCGGCCTTGTAGTGGCCCGGCACCTGGCGCGTCGAGACACCGAAGCGGTTCCACGCGTTGATGACGGTGATCGCGGCGATCAGCTGGGTCAGCTCCGCCTCGTCGAAGTGCGCGGCCGCCTTCTCGTACACGTCGTCCGGTACGAAACCGTCGGTGAGGACGGTGACCGCCTCGGTCAGCTCGATCGCGGCGACCTCCTTGGCCGTGTAGAAGTGCCGCGACTCCTCCCACGCGCTGAGCTGGACGATCCGCTCCACGCTCTCGCCCGCGGCGAGCGCGTCCTTGGTGTGCATGTCCAGGCAGAGGGCGCAGCGGTTGATCTGCGAGGCGCGGATCTTCACCAGCTCGTAGATCACCGGGTCGAGGCCCTTACCGGCCGCCGCGTCGAGTCTGATCATGGCCTTGAAGACCTCGGGGGCGTGCTTCGCCCAGGCGAGGCGGGGCGTGTGCTCGTGGACGTACTCCTTGGCCGGGGTGTTCTCGGAAGTGTTCTCAGGGGCGGTCTCGTTCGTCGTCATGCCGTCGACCCTACGTACGGAGTAGCCCACAGGTATGGTCCATTTCCATGGAAGATTCCTGGGCCACTTTGGGCGTCGACCTTCATCTGGAGACCGGCGGCGAGGCGTCCCGCAACGGCGTGCGCAAGGGCCTGACGGACGCCCTGCGCGCGGCGGTGCGCGGCGGCCGTCTCGCCCCCGGCACCCGGCTGCCCTCCTCCCGCTCCCTCGCCGTCGACCTCGGCATCGCGCGGAACACCGTCGCCGACGCGTACGCCGACCTCGTCGCCGAGGGCTGGCTCACCGCCCGGCAGGGCTCGGGCACCCGGGTCGCGGAGCGCGTGATCACGCCCCCGGCGCGGCCCGCGCCGACCCGCAGGCCCGCGGGCGCGCCGGTCCACAACCTCAGCCCCGGCACCCCCGACCTGGCGTCCTTCCCGCGCGCGGAGTGGCTCAAGGCGGCCAGGCGGGCCCTGTCGGCGGCGCCCAACGCCGCGCTCGGATACGGCGATCCGCGTGGCCGCGTCGAACTCCGCGAGGCCCTGGCCGGGTACCTCGCGCGGGCCCGCGGCGTGCACGCCGACCCCGACCGCATCGTCATCACCGCCGGGTTCGTGCACGGCTTGTCGATCCTGGGCCGCGTGCTGCGGGCCCGCGGTCTGCGGGAGGTGACCGTGGAGTCGTACGGCCTGGACATCCACTGGAACCTGCTGCACCGCGCGGGCCTGCGCACGACGCCGCTCGACCTCGACGACCTGGGCACCCGCACCGCGGGGCTGGACGCGGGCGCCTCGAAGGCGGTGCTGCTAACCCCCGCCCACCAGTTCCCGATGGGCGTACCGCTGCACCCCGACCGGCGCGCGGCGGCCGTCGACTGGGCGCGGCGCGAGGGCGGGCTGATCCTGGAGGACGACTACGACGGCGAGTTCCGCTACGACCGCCAGCCCGTCGGCGCGCTCCAGGGCCTCGACCCCGAGCGCGTGGTCTACCTCGGCACGGCCAGCAAGTCCCTCGCCCCCGGTCTGCGCCTGGGCTGGATGGTGCTCCCGTCGGGGCTGCGCGACGACGTCCTCGACGAGAAGGAGGCCGCCGGCTGGTCCTGCGGCACGCCCGACCAGCTGACGCTCGCGGACTTCCTCACGTCGGGTGCGTACGACCGTCATGTGCGTGGCGCCCGCCTGCGCTACCGCCGCCGCCGCGACCAGCTCGTGGCCGCCCTCGCCGAACGGTGCCCCGAGACCCGTGCCACGGGCATCGCGGCCGGACTGCACGCGGTCCTCGAACTCCCGCCGGACACCGAGCAGTCGGTCGTCCGGGCCGCCAACTGGGAGCGCCTCGCGGTCCAGGGCCTGTCCCGCTTCCGCCATCCGCTCGCGGCGACGCGGCAGCGGGACGCGCTGGTGGTGGGGTACGGTACGCCGCCGGAGCACGCGTGGGCGGGGGCGCTGGACGCCCTGTGCCGGATCCTGCCCTGACCCGGCCGCCCTCCTTTCGGCCTGAGCCCATAGCCGTAAAGCTCCTCGGCCGCCGGACCGATGCAGCCGCGTCACCCCCACAACTAGCGTTCCTGACCAGCGGAACACACCGCTGACGACGGAACGGGGACACCATGACGACATCGACCACGGGCGGGGCAGCCGGGCAGGTCACCGTGCTGGGGCTCGGGGACATGGGATCGGCGATCGCCCGGACCTTCGTCGAGCGCGGATTGCGCACCACGGTCTGGAACCGGACCGCCGCCAAGAGCGCGCCGCTGGTCGCCGCCGGGGCCACGGCGGCCGCGACGCCCGCCGAGGCGGTGGCCGCGAGCCCGCTCGTGGTGGTCTGCCTGCTCGACGGCACGGCGGTGGACGAGGTGCTCGCCGCCGTCGGCAATGCGATCGCGGGCAAGGTCCTTGTGAACGTCACGAGCGGCTCACCCGCCCAGGCGCGGGCGAACGAGCGCTGGGCGAACGAGCGCGGCGCCCAGTACGTCGACGGCAAGGTCATGGGGGACCCGCCGGACGTGGGCAAGCCGCACATCATGTTCCCGTTCAGCGGCTCCCGCGCGGCCTACGAGGCCCACGAGCCGACGCTGCGGCTGCTCGGCGGCGTCGCCTACTACGGCGAGGACGCCGGGGCGGCCGCCGTGGAGTTCATGGCCCAGGTCGCGATGGGCTTCGAGATGCTCATCGGCTTCCTGCACACGCTCAAGCTGGTGCGGGCGGAGGGCGTCGACGTGGCGGCCTTCGCCGAACGCTTCGCGGGCTCGCTGTCCGGCTACCCGCCCCTGCTCACCTCGATGGCCGAAGCGATCAAGACCGGCGACTACGGCCCGGACCTGGGCTCACTCAACGTCCAGGCGGCCCTGATGGACGACTTGATCAGCCATCGGGAGTCGGTCGGGGTGGAGGCGGTACGCATGCGGGAGGTGAAGACCCTGATGGACCACAGAATCAAGGCCGGCCACGGCGAACAGGGCTTCTCCAGCCTGTTCGAGCTGCTGGGGAAGTAGGGGCCGGGACCCTTGGCGGCTCAACACGCTTGGGTAGGCTGCCCGTTGAAAACGCGCTGTCGCGTGCCGCCCCCCCCGGCCCCCAGGAGCCCACCGTGCCCGAGACCGAGCCCGAGACCGCCATCAGCAGGGTCGACACCGCCCGGCCCCACACGGCCCGGATCTGGAACTACTGGCTCGGCGGCAAGGACAACTACGAGGTGGACCAGGAGGCGGGCGACCGCATCCGCGAACTGCACCCCGGCATCGGCGAGTACGCCCGCGCCGACCGCCTCTTCCTCGGCCGCGCGGTGCGTCACCTGGTGACGAACGAAGGCATCCGGCAGTTCCTCGACGTCGGCACCGGCCTGCCGACCGCCGACAACACCCACGAGGTCGCCCAGCGCCTCGCCCCCGAGTCCCGCGTCGTCTACGTCGACAACGACCCACTGGTGCTGGCCCACGCCCGCGCCCTGCTCACCAGCTCCCCCGAGGGCCGCACCGACTACCTCGACGCGGACATGCGCGACGTCGACACCATCCTCGAACACGCCGCCCGCACCCTCGACTTCAGCGAGCCCGTCGCCCTGATGCTGCTCGGTGTCGTCATCTTCATCGACGACGACACCGAGGCGTACGACGTCGTACGGCGGCTCCTCGACGGCCTGCCCACCGGCAGCCACCTGGTGCTCAGCCACACCGTCACCAGCCCGGCGATGCCGGACGTGGACGCGGCCGTGGCGTTCTGGAACGAACACGGCACACCGCGGCTCACCCAGCGCAGCCCGGCCCAAGTGGCCCGGTTCTTCGACGGGTTGGAGCTGCTGGAGCCGGGCGTGGTGTCGTGCAGCCGCTGGCGCGCGGGGACGGCCGACCTGCCGGACGAGGTGGCGATGTTCGCCGGGGTGGGCCGCAAGTCCTAGGGCGTGTCCTAGGACACGCCCTGGCTCAGCACCGCCCGCAGCTGGTCGAGGCCCCAGTCCAGGTCCTCCTTGCTGATCACCAGCGGGGGAGCGATGCGGATCGTCGCCCCGTGCGTGTCCTTGACCAGCACCCCCCGCTCCATCAGCTTCTCGGAGACCTCCCGGCCCGTGCCGTGCGACGGGGCGATGTCGACGCCCGCCCACAGCCCGCGCCCCCGCACCTGCGTCACCGTGCCGGTGCCGGTCAGCAGCCCCAGCTCGGCATGCAGATGCTCACCCAGCTCCGTGGCCCGCTCCTGGAACTCGCCCGTCGACAGCATGGCGATCACCTCAAGACCCACGGCACAGGCGAGGGGGTTGCCGCCGAACGTCGACCCGTGCTCGCCCGGCTGGAACACCCCGAGCACATCGGCGTCCGCGACCACCGCCGACACCGGCACGACCCCGCCGCCCAGCGCCTTGCCCAGCACATACACGTCCGGCACCACACCCTCGTGCTCACACGCGAACGTACGTCCCGTCCGGCCGAGCCCCGACTGGATCTCGTCCGCCATGAAGAGGACCCCGCGCTCCCGGGTCAGCTCCCTGACCCCCGCCAGATACCCGGCGGGCGGCACCAGTACCCCGGCCTCGCCCTGGATCGGTTCGAGCAGCACCGCCACCGTGTCGTCGGTGACCGCGGCCCGCAGCGCCTGGAGATCCCCGTACGGCACGATGTCGAACCCCGGCGTGTACGGCCCGAAGTCCGCCCGCGCCTCCGGGTCCGTGGAGAAGCTGACGATGGTCGTGGTCCGGCCGTGGAAGTTGTCGGCCGCGACCACGATCCTCGCGCGCCCGTCCGGCACGCCCTTGACCTTGTAACCCCACTTCCGCGCGGTCTTCACAGCCGTCTCGACGGCCTCCGCGCCCGTGTTCATCGGCAGCACCATGTCCTTGCCGCACAGCTCGGCCAGGCGCGTGCAGAAGTCGGCGAACCGGTCGTGGTGGAAGGCCCGCGAGGTCAGCGTGACGCGCTCCAGCTGCGCCTTGGCCGCGTCGAGCAGACGGCGGTTGCCGTGCCCGAAGTTGAGCGCGGAGTACCCGGCGAGCATGTCGAGGTAGCGACGCCCCTCGACATCGGTCATCCAGGCGCCCTCGGCCGAGGCGATCACGAGAGGCAGCGGATGGTAGTTGTGCGCGCTGTGCGCCTCGGCCGAGGCGATGTACCGCTCGCCGGCCGTCAGGGAACTGGTCGTAAGGGAACTGCTCGTCAGGGGAGACGACGTACTCGACACGGGCTCTCCGTTCGTCCTGCGGCGTGGGGCGGTCGTGGCGCCCAGTCTCTATCGTCGCTCGCATCGCGGACGAGGAAACCCGCCGGATCGGCGCGCCCGCCGGGCCGGCCCCGACAGCACGGCGACTGGCGCACGGGGAACGCTCCCCGAACTCGCCGCCCTCGTCGGCGCCGGCCCTACTCCGGCTCCCCGGCCAACCTCGCCTTCGCCGAGCCCGGCGACACCGTGACGGGCCGCGATCAGTCCGGCGATGTGCGCGATGTCGGCGACCAGGACGGCGCCGGTCTCGCGGGCGATCTCCGCGAAGGCGGCGAAGTCGATGGTGCGGGGCAGGGCGGTGCCGCCGCAGAAGATCCGACGTGATCTCCACCACCACGCACAGGACCCTGCGCGGCCCGCGCGGCGCGTCCCGGCCCTCCTTCCGCGACTGCGCCCACGCGGTCGTCGCCGACTGGGACGACGCCCTGAGGAGGATCAGGGCCGAGGTCGCCGACCTGATGACACGCCCTGGGCCCGCCCGGCCGCCCGCGGGTCCGACCTTCCGCCTCAAGCCTGTTTCCGAGCTATGAGAGTCACCTGAGAGAATGGGGCGCATGGCCTCTGAACGACCTCGTGTGCTCTCCGGAATCCAGCCCACCGCCGGCTCGTTCCACCTCGGCAACTACCTCGGCGCGGTCCGCCAGTGGGTGGCCCTGCAAGAATCCCACGACGCCTTCTACATGGTGGTGGACCTGCACGCGATCACGGTCCCGCAGGACCCCGCCGATCTGCGGGCCAACACCCGGCTCGCCGCCGCCCAGCTGCTCGCCGCCGGTCTCGACCCCGAGCGCTGCACGCTCTTCGTCCAGAGCCACGTCCCCGAGCACGCCCAGCTCGGCTGGGTCATGAACTGCCTCACCGGCTTCGGCGAGGCGTCCCGCATGACCCAGTTCAAGGACAAGGCCGCCAAGCAGGGCGCCGACCGCGCCTCGGTCGGCCTCTTCACGTACCCCGTCCTCCAGGTCGCGGACATCCTGCTGTACCAGGCCAACGAGGTGCCGGTCGGCGAGGACCAGCGCCAGCACATCGAGCTGACCCGTGACCTCGCCGAGCGCTTCAACGGCCGCTTCGGCGAGACGTTCACGGTCCCCTCGGCGTACATCCTCAAGGAGACGGCGAAGATCTACGACCTTCAGGACCCGTCGATCAAGATGAGCAAGTCGGCGTCCACGCCGAAGGGCCTGATCAACCTCCTCGACGAGCCCAAGGCCACCGCCAAGAAGGTCAAGAGCGCCGTCACCGACACCGACACGGTGATCCGCTACGACGTGGCCGAGAAGCCGGGCGTCAGCAACCTCCTCAGCATCTACTCCACGCTCACCGGCACCGGTATCGCCGAACTGGAGCAGAAGTACACCGGCAAGGGCTACGGTGCGCTGAAGACCGACCTCGCCGAGGTCATGGTCGAGTTCGTGACCCCCTTCCGGGACCGCACCCAGCAGTACCTGGACGACCCGGAGACGCTCGACTCGATCCTGGCCAAGGGCGCGGAGAAGGCCCGTGCCGTCGCCGCCGAGACCCTCGCGCAGGCGTACGACAAGGTGGGCTTCCTGCCCGCCAAGCACTGAGCCCCACAGCACGACCACGGCACGACCCCAGCACCATCGCAGCACGGCGCTGCTCGCCGAGCAGCGCGCCCTGCCCAACGACACGACGACAGGAGTACGACGTGGGGACCGTAACGATCGGCGTCTCGATCGCGGTCCCGGAGCCACACGGCAGCCAGCTCCAGGAGCGGCGCGCGGGCTTCGGTGACCCCGCCGCGCACGGCATCCCCACGCACGTGACCCTGCTCCCTCCGACCGAGGTGGACGCGTCCGCGCTGCCCGCCGTCGAGGCGCACCTCCTGTCGGTCGCGGCGGCCGGACGCCCCTTCCCGATGCGCCTCTCGGGGACGGGCACCTTCCGTCCGCTGTCGCCCGTCGTCTTCGTGCGGGTGGTGTCGGGTGCCGCCGCCTGCTCCTGGCTCCAGGAGCGGGTGCGGGACGCCTCGGGCCCGATGGCACGCGAACTACAGTTCCCGTACCACCCGCACGTCACCGTGGCGCACGGCATCTCCGAAGAGGCCATGGACCGGGCGTACGAGGAGCTTTCGGAGTACGAGGCCGAGTGGCCCTGCACCGGCTTCGCCCTCTACGAGCAGGGTTCCGACGGCGTCTGGCGCAAGCTGCGCGAGTTCGCCTTCGGCGGCCCCGTGGTGCCTCCTCAGGCGCCTTCGCCGGCGGCCCGGGGTACGCTGCCCGCTCGCTGACCGGGGACGCCCCCGGCCGACGTGCTGGGGGGACCATGCGCAGATCATCGGCCGCCGCCGCCGTGCTCGCCACCGTGCTCGCCACCGTGCTCGCCGTCGTGGTGGCCGGATGCGGGGCCGAAAAGTCCGGTGGTGGCGCCCGCTCCGAGTCGGGCGAGCCGCGGGCGGCCGGGCTCTCCTGGGCGTACGAGCGCATCGACGACGTGGACGGCGAGCTGATCGACGGGGCCGCCATGGCGCCGGACGACATCTGGGCTATCGGCAGCGACCGCGCCGCAACGGACGGGCGGCTCGCGCGGGGGCACCTGCTGCACTTCGACGGCGCGAAGTGGACGCGCGAGCCGATGCCGGTCCAGGGCGTCCCCGCCCTCTCGCGGATGGAGTCCCTGGGGTCGGCGGGCATCTGGCTGAGCACCGTCGGCGGGACCGCGTCGGCTCCGAAGAACCCGCGCTACGCCCTGTGGGACGGCACCCGCTGGGGCCCCGTGAGGAACGCCCCGGCCGGTCCGCTCACCGACGTCGAGGTCATCGCCCCCGACGACGTATGGGTGCTCCGGGGCGACGGGAAGGTGACGCACTGGGACGGCGACCGCTGGATGGTGACGCCGATGCCCGCGGAGAAGGTCGCCGCCCTCGCGGGCTCGGCCCCGGACGACGTCTGGGCGGTCGGCTCCCGCACCACCGGGCCCGGCGTCGGCGGCGCGGGAGGCCAGGTCTCGCAGCCCGCCGCGATGCGGTTCGACGGCGAGAAGTGGCAGCTCACCAAGACCGCGACGATGCGCTTCTCCGCCCCCGTGCCGCCCGAGCCCTACGCCCGGTTCACGACGATCGACGTTGCCTCCAGGACGCACGCCCTGGTCACCGGAGAGCACTCCTTCAAGGGGTACGACGCGGAGGAGAACCCCGACCCGCGGCCCTCGTCCCTCACGCTGCGCTGGGACGGCTCCCGCTGGAAGGAGGCCGAGCCGTTCCCCGGAGCGTGCGCGTACCGGCGCCCGGTGACCCGGGACGGCGACGGCGGCTTCTTCATGGACGGCAACTGGCACCTGACCGCCGACGGCAGCTGCACCAAGATCAGGAAACCGCGGCTGCCCGGCACCGGAGGCGTGCGCCCCGAGTCGCAGCAGCAGCTCTGGCTCAAGCGGGTCGTTCCGGTACCCGGCACCGACGAGGTGCTCGGTTTCGGCACCGTCGCCGTCCTCCAGAGCGGGCCACCCGTGTCCAGGGCCGTCGTCGTCACCCTCAAGCGCTAACGAACTCCCCTCCCGGCGCTCAGAGCGGCAGCCGCCGGAACACCGGCCGTGGCACGTGCCGCAGCGCCGACATGACCACCCGCAGCACCCCGGGCACCCACACCGTCTCCGAGCGGCGGCGCAGGCCCGTCTCGATGGCCTCGGCCACCGCCTCCGGAGTGGTCGCCAGGGCGGCCTCCTCCAGGCCGGCCGTCATCTTCGTACGGACGAAGCCGGGGCGGACCACCATCACGTGCACCCCGGTGCCGTACAGCGCGTCGCCGAGACCCTGGGCGAACGCGTCGAGGCCCGCCTTGCTGGAGCCGTAGATGAAGTTCGAACGGCGGGCCCGCTCGCCCGCCACCGAGGAGAGCACCACCAAGGAGCCGTGCCCCTGGGACTGGAGCGCCCGCGCGCAGACCAGGCCCGCCGAGACCGCCCCGGTGTAGTTGGTCTGGGCGACGCGCGCCGCGGAGAGGGGCTCGTCCTCGTCGCGCGCCTGGTCGCCGAGGACGCCGAAGGCGAGCAGCACCATGTCGATGTCGCCCTCGGTGAAGATCTTGCCGAGGTTCTCCTCGTGGGACTCGGGGTCGAGCGCGTCGAAGGCGACGGTGCGCACGTCCGCTCCGAGGTCGCGCAGTCCGGACGCGGCCTTCTCCAGGGCAGGTGAGGGCCGGCCGGCCAGCCACACCGTGCGGGTGCGGCGGGCGACGAGGCGCCGCGCGGTGGCGAGCCCGATCTCGGAGGTGCCGCCGAGGACGAGCAGGGACTGGGGGGTGCCGAAGGCGTCTTTCATGAGTACCGATCTCCTAGAGGGTCGCCTAGAGGGCGAGGCGGCGCGAGAGGTCCGAGCGGAACACGCCGCGCGGGTCGAGACCGGCCCGCAGGGCGCGGAAGTCGTCGAGCCGGGGGTACATCGCGGCGAGCATCTCGGGCCGCAGCCGCGAGTCCTTGGCGAGGTAGACGCGCCCGTCCGCGGCGGCCACCTCCTCGTCGAGTTCGTCGAGGAAGGCGCCGAGCCCCGGCAGGTTCGCGGGGATGTCGAGCGCGAGCGTCCAGCCGGGCATGGGGAACGACAGCCAGCCCGGATCGCCCTCTCCGAAGCGCTTCAGTACGGCGAGGAAGGACGGGCAGCCGCGCTCCGAGATACGGCGTACGACGCGGCGCAGGGCCTCCTCCTTGCCGTATCCGACGACGAATTGGTACTGCACGAAGCCGCTGCGTCCGTAGACGCGGTTCCAGTGCGGGACGCCGTCCAGCGGGTGGAAGAAGGCCGAGATCTTCTGTAGTTCTCCGGTGCGGCAGCGGGGCGCCTTGCGGTACCAGAGTTCGTTGAAGAGGCCCACCGTGGCCTTGCCGAGCAGCCCGTCCGGTACGAAGGAGGGAGCGGCGGGGAGCTGTCCGGGGCGGAACGCCAGTGGGGCCCTACGCGCGCGTGCCCGTGCCGGAAGCGCGTCCAGGGGGGCGTGGTCGCCGCGGGTCAGGACCGAGCGGCCCATGGCCGTGCCGCGGGCGAGGAGGTCGATCCAGGCCACCGAGTAGCGGTAGCGGTGGTCGGTGGCGGTGAGGCGGGCCATCAGGTCGTCGAGGTCCGTGGCGCGTTCCGTGTCGACGCTCATCAAGGACGTCTCGACCGGCTGGAGCCGGACCGTCGCCGACAGGATGACGCCGGTCAGGCCCATGCCGCCCGCCGTGGCGTCGAACAGGGGGGTACCAGGCGTGACGGTGTGGACCGTGCCGTCGGCCGTGAGCAGGTCCATCGCGAGGACGTGCCGCGAGAACGACCCCGAGACGTGGTGGTTCTTGCCGTGGATGTCGGCGCCGATGGCCCCGCCGACCGTCACATAGCGCGTGCCCGGCGTCACCGGCACGAACCAGCCGAGGGGGAGCAGGACTTCCATCAGGCGGTGCAGCGAGACCCCGGAGTCGCACACGACCGTGCCCGCGTCGGCGTCGATGGCGCGCACCCGGTCCAGGCCCGTCATGTCGAAGACGGCGCCGCCCGCGTTCTGCGCCGCGTCGCCGTAGGCCCGGCCGAGGCCCCTGGCGATGCCGCCGCGCTCACCGCAGTCGCGCACGGCCGCCGCGGCCTCCTCCGGTGTGCGGGGTCTCACCAGCCGGGCGGTGGTCGGAGCCGTGCGGCCCCAGCCGGAGACGGACGCGGCTTCGGAAGGTGGCAGTGCTGGGGATTCGGCAGGCATGTCACCGACCGTAACGCCCTGTTAGGGATAGTTAGCCATAAATCATCCCTACTCTCACCGAAATGGGTGATTAAGGGAGTGTCATCACATCAATGCCGGAATTATTTGAGGGTTGGCTACAAGAGTCGAGGTGTCCGGTTCCCGGAGAAGAAGAGGCCACATGCACGACATGGACCACAGGTTGCTGTCGGCCCTGCGCGACTGCGGCACCGACCCGCGCGTGGCGACCGCCGCGCGCGCCCTCTCCTGGAGCGGCGAGCACGGCGCCCTCTGGATCGCCGCGGGGCTCCTGGGGGCCGCCGCGGACCGCGAGCGGCGCGGCGCCTGGCTGCGCGGCACAGCGCTGACCGCCGCCGCCCACCTCGTGAGCATGGGCGTCAAGCGGGTCGTCCGCCGCCCGCGCCCCGGCGGCGCCGAACCGCTCGTACGGACCGTGGGGCGCCACTCCTTCCCCAGCTCGCACGCCACGTCGGCGGCCGCCGCGACCGTCGCGTACGGCGCGCTGCGCCCCCTCGGCGCCCGTCTCGTGCCGCCGGTGGCCGCCGCGATGTGCGTCTCCCGGATGGTCGTCGGCGTCCACTACCCCTCGGACGTGGCCGCGGGCGCGGCGCTCGGCGCGCTCACCGCGCGCGTGGGGGCCGCCTGGATGAACGGGAGCCGCACCGATGCCTGAACGTATCTCCACCGTCCTGGAGCGCCCCCGCCCGCCCCAGCCCCAGCGCCCGGGCCCCATCGGCCTGCCCCTCGGCCTCCTGAGGACCGCGCGGCCCCGCCAGTGGGTGAAGAACGTCCTGGTGGTCGCGGCCCCCGCCGCGGCGGGCGAGCTGTTCACGCACCACGCCCTCGTCCAACTCGCGATCGTCTTCGCGCTGTTCACGGCCGCCGCGTCCGCCGTCTACCTGATCAACGACGCGCGGGACGCGGACGCGGACCGCGCCCACCCCACCAAGTGCCGCAGGCCGGTCGCCGCCGGGCAGGTGCCGGTGACCGTCGCCTACACCGTCGGCGGCCTCCTCGCGGCCTTCGCGCCCGTGGCCGCGTACGTCCTGTGCACCCCGCTGACGGCCGCGCTCCTGGCCGGGTACGTATGCATGCAACTCGCCTACTGCGTCAGCCTCAAGCACGTGCTCGTCGTCGACCTCACGATCGTCACGACCGGCTTCCTGATGCGCGCCATGATCGGCGGCCTCGCGCTCGACATCCCGCTCTCGCGCTGGTTCCTGATCACCACGGGCTTCGGCGCGCTGTTCATGGTCTCCGCCAAGCGCTACTCCGAGTCCGTCCAGATGTCGGCGACCTCCGGGAATCTGGGCGCCACGCGCGCGTTGCTCACCGAATACACCACCGGCTATCTGCGCTTCGTATGGCAGCTGGCCGCCGGGGTCGCCGTCCTCGCGTACTGCCTGTGGGCCATGGAAGCGGGCGGCACGGCCAACGGCAGCCTGCTGCCCTGGCGCCAGCTGTCCATGGCGGCCTTCATCCTCGCGATCCTGCGCTACGCCGTCTTCGCCGACCGCGGCACCGCGGGCGAGCCGGAGGACGTCGTCCTGCGGGACAGGGCGCTCGCCGTGATCGGCCTGGTGTGGGTCGCGATGTACGGGCTCGCGGTCGCGAACTGGTGAGCTGGGACTCCCTCCGCGGGCGGCTGCGGTCGCTGGGACCCGAACTGCTCGGCTTCGCCGCCGCCGGGATCTGCGCGTACGCCGCCGACCTCGCCCTCTTCATCTGGCTGCGCGGGCCGGTGGGCATGGACCCGTTGACCGCCAAGGCACTCTCCTTCGTGGCGGGCTGCTCCGTCGCCTACGCGGGCAACGCCCTCGGCACCTACCGGCGCGAGGCCGCCGAGGTCTCACGGCTGCGCCAGTACGCGGTGTTCTTCGCCGTCAACATCGCGGGCGCCCTCGTCCAACTCCTGTGCATCGCCGTCTCCCACTACGGGCTCGGCCTCACCTCACAGCGTGCGGACACCGTCTCGGGCGCCGGGATCGGCATGGCCCTCGCCACCGTCCTCAGGTTCTGGGGAACCCGGACCCTGGTATTCCGCGTGGCGCGCGGGACTTCGGGCACGACTTCCGGCACGACCTCGGACAGGACGGCAGGCAGGGAGGCAACATGGACTGGCTGAAGAAGCTGCCCGGCATCGGGCCGCTCGTCGAGAAGGGCATGCGCACGCACGCGTGGCGGGCCTATGAACGGCTCGACGCGGTCCACTGGTCCCGCCTCGCGGCCGCGATGACGTTCATCAGCTTCCTGGCGCTCTTCCCGCTGCTCACCGTCGCCGCTGCGATCGCCGCGGCGACGCTCACCAAGAAGCAGCAGAACACCCTTGAGGACAAGCTCTCCGACCAGGTCCCCGGCATCTCCGACCAGCTGGACCTCGACGGCCTGGTCGCCAACGCGGGCACCGTCGGCCTCGTCGCGGGCGCCCTGCTGCTCTTCACCGGCATCGGCTGGGTCGGCTCGATGCGGGAGTGCCTGCGGACCGTCTGGGAGCTGGAGGACGAGGAGGAGAACCCCGTCCTGCGCAAGGTCAAGGACGCCGGGGTGCTCATCGGGCTCGGCGGCGCGGGCCTCGCCTCCTTCGCGGCGTCCGCGCTCGCCTCGACCGCCGTCGGCTGGACCGCCGACCTCCTCGGCGTCGACGAGACCGGCTGGGGAACGGTCCTGCTCCAGGCCATCGCGTTCGCCATCGCCGTGCTGGCCGACTTCCTCCTGCTGCTCTACGTCCTGACACTGCTGCCCGGGGTCCAGCCGCACCGGCGCGACCTCATCACCGCGGGACTGATCGGTGCGGCCGGCTTCGAACTGCTCAAACTGCTGCTGGGCGGCTACATGAAGGGCGTGGCCGCCAAGAGCATGTACGGCGCTTTCGGCGTGCCCGTCGCGCTGCTCCTGTGGATCAGCTTCACCGCGAAGCTGCTGCTGTTCTGCGCCGCCTGGACGGCGACGCGGAAGGCCTCACGCGCGACGGACGACTCCTCGGCGAAGGACGAGCGGACGCCCGGCGTCAGTCCTGACCCGGGCGACGTCCGGACTGGCCCGGCAGCGGCATCCGGCGCCTGACGACGAAGACGCCCGCGGCGAGCACCGCGACCACGCCGCCCGCCACCGCCAGCGCGACGCCCATGCCGCTCGTCCCGCCGTCGGAGGCGTGCGCCATGTTCGCCGCGGCGCCGTTCTTGCCGTCGTCGCCACCGCCCGGAGCCCCCTTGCCCGCGCCCGTGGCCCCCTTCGGGGCGACCAGCTCACCCACCGGGTCGACCTTGCCCGCGGCCTTGAAGCCCCAGTCGAAGAGGCGCGCGGTCTCCTTGTAGACGGCGTGCGTCTCTCCGGAGGACGGGTTCATGACGGTGACGAGGAGGACCTTGCCGTCACGCTCGGCGACACCGGTGAACGTGTTGCCCGCGTTCGAGGTGTAGCCGTTCTTGACGCCCGCGATGCCCTTGTACGGGGTGACGTCGGGGTCTCCGGTGAGCAGCCGGTTGGTGTTCTGGATCTCGAAGACCCCGCGCTTCGTCTTCCCCTTGTCCTTGCCCTTGGTGATCTTCTTGGTCTCCCCGGGGAACTTGGCGGTGGCCGTCGAGCAGTACTCCCGGAAGTCCTTCTTCTGTAGCCCGGAGCGGGCGATCAGCGACAGGTCGTACGCGGACGACACCTGCCCCTTGGCGTCGTAGCCGTCCGGCGAGACCACGTGGGTGTCCAGGGCCTGGAGGTTCTCGGCGTGCGCCTGCATGTCCTTGACGGTCTTGTCGACGCCGTCGTTCATCGCGGACAGGACGTGCACCGCGTCGTTGCCCGACTTCAGGAAGACACCGAGCCACAGGTCGTGCACGGAGTACGTCTCGTTCTCCTTGATGCCGACCATGCTGCTGCCCGCGCCGATGCCCTCCAGGTCGGAGAGCGCCACCTTGTGCTTCTGCGTCTTGGGGAACTTCGGCAGGACCGTGTCCGCGAAGAGCATCTTCAGGGTGCTCGCGGGGGGCAGCCGCCAGTGGGCGTTGTGCGCGGCGAGGACGTCGCCGGACTCCGCGTCCGAGACGATCCAGGAGCGCGCCGAGAGGTCCTTGGGCAGCACCGGGGCGCCCGGCTTGAGCTTCGCCTGGGTGCCCGGCTTCCCGAGCTGGGCCCCGCCGACCGTCGACATCGAAGCGGGCGGCTTCGGCTTGTCCTTGTCGTCCGGCTCGCCGTCCGCGAAAGCGGGCGCGGTGGTCGACATGGTCAGAAATGTCGCGGAAGCGAGCAGCACGGCGGCTTTTTTGGAGGCAGACACGGACGTGAACGTACAGGGCGGGATCATGGCGGCCGCCGCCGAGGTGCGCTGTGTCCCGTCGTCCCCACCCCGGCGGCGGTGCGGAAGGAAACCTCGCGATACTGAACGTATGAAGCTCAGCCGCCCTGTCTCCTGGTTCCTGCTCGCCTTCGGGGTGTGGAGCTGGTTCATCTGGATCACCTTTCATAGGAAACTACCCAGCACCACTGGTCCCCCATGGAAGGTGCAGGCTGCATGCGGAAAGATGGCTCCACGTCGCACATGGTTCCAGCGGACATACCCGCTGACAGGCTGGACGTAGTACGCGTATTCCTCTACGCCCGCCAGTCCTCGGCCCGCGCTGACGGCTCCGAGGTCTCCACCGAAGCGCAGTTGGCCGCCGGGCGCGCACTGGCCGAAGCGCGATCCCAACAGGGGGTCCCGTGGGTGGTGGTCGGGGAGTTCGTAGACGTCGGCCGCTCCGGCTGGGACCCCAACGTTGTTCGCAGCGACTTCGAAGACATGATGCGCGGAGTCCGAGACGGCGAAGCTGATGTAGTGATCGTGAATGAGCTGTCGCGGCTCACTCGCAAGGGCGCACACGACGCGCTCGAAATCGACAAGGAATTCAAGAAGCACGCCGTACGGTTCATGTCCATTCTTGAACCGTTCTTGGACACCAGCACAGCAATTGGCGTTGCTATCTTCGCGCTTATCGCTGCACTCGCTAAGCAGGACTCAGACATCAAGGCGGAACGGCTCAAGGGCGCTAAGGACGAAATCAGCGCCGTCGGCGGACGACACTCCAGCTCCGCGCCGTACGGAATGAAGACCGTCCGCAAGCAGATAGACAACCTGGTTGTTTCCGTACTGGAACCTGACGAGGACAACCCGGAACACGTTAAGACTGTGGAGCGCATCATAGAAATGTGCTTCAACGGCAAGGCGGACAACAAGATTGCGACCTTGCTTGAGGGGGACGGTGTACCGGCACCGGGGAATGCGAAGCGGCGCGCTACCCCCAAGCGGATGGAATCCATCAAGAAGCGGCGGATATCCGAGAAGGATGCCCCGATCAGATGGCGGGCCCAGACAGTGGCTTGGATTCTTGACCACCCTGCCATTGGCGGATTTGCCAGCGAGCGCGTCAAGCGCGGCAAGTCATACGTGAATGCCGTCGCGCGAGACTCCACGGGCGCCCCCCTCACGCCTCACAAGGGAATCATTACGGGGGCCAAGTGGCTTCAACTCCAGGAGGTACGGAAGAAGCCCACGAAGGCCAATAGGCAGCCAGGGGGGGAAAGTGACCCCACCTTGATGAGCGGTTGGCGGTTCTTGACTTGCCGACTCTGTGGAGGCTCCGCCGGGCAGACTCCGAGCACTAGCGGAGGCGGCTCCTATATGTGCTCGAACCCAAAGGGGCACGGCGGGCTTTCCATCAAGCGCGAGGCGGCCGACGACTATGTTGCCCAGCGAGTGTGGTCACGACTTCTCACCGCAGACATTGAGAACGAGGACGAACGCCATTGGCTGGCGGCTGCCGCTCTTCGCTTTGCTCGACAGCACGACTTGGCCGGAGTGGAAGAAGAACGCCGCGAGACTCAGGCACACCTTGACCATGTCCGCGAATCCATCCATGAGCTTCAAGCGGACCGTAAGGCGGGGGTTTACCGGGGGAGCCAGGAGCTTGCCGTATTCAGGGCGACTATTGAGCAGTACCACGCGTACGAAGACCAATGTGTCGGGCGGCTCAAGGAGTTGGACGAGAAGACAAGCGCATCGGTGCGGATTCCGGATGAGTGGCTGGCTCCCACGGAGGACGACAATGTGATCGGCCCGAAAAGCCATTGGGCGAAATGGGACGTGTTCAAGAGGCGGGAGTTTCTGGATCTGTTCCTGGAAGGGGTCAGCATCGGTCCCGGACGGGATGAAGACAAAAAGATCATCCCTGTTGAACGGCGTTTGAAACTGACGTGGCGCAGGCTGCCCAAGGAAGACGAAGAGAGCGCGGAAGAAGACGCAACGGCCGAGCTGGCGGCCACACCGGCCGTCTGAGCGCCTACGGGGAAGGCTGGCGCCCCCAGGACCCCGAAGCCGTCCACGGCCCCGACGAAGCCCCGTGAGCCCTTGAGGCTTGCGGGGCTTTGCCGATTCCCCGGTACAGCCGTCAGCGACCCAACTAGCCTGCCCGCATGGGCAATTTCGAGGAGTCATTGGCGCAGGAGAAGCAGCGGCGGCAGGAGGAGCGGGAGCGGCTCAAGGAGCTGCACGCCGGATGCGCCGTTTGCCTAGCGGTAGGCAACACCTGGGAGACCGACCGATACGCGGGTCACCGCCCAGTGCCGTACACGGAGGACGGGAACGTATGTACGGGGTGCGGAGAATTCAAGCCCTGGATTGAGTACAACCCGGATAAGCGTTCGCCTATGGGTCGGCTCAAGCGGTGCCGCGTCTGCCTGTACCGCCAGAAGTACGGCATGGAGCCGAGGGCCGGAGCCCAGGGCCCGCCGCCGCGAAAGAGCCGACGGTGACCAATCCGCCCTACATAGACGGCACACAGGCACTCGCGACCGCCCTACGCTGGCCCCATGGACCGCGAATTCACCATCAGAGACACCGACTTCACGCGCTGGTTGCTCAACCAGGCCCGTGCGGCAGGGTGGGACGTGGACGGCGACCAGGACGCGCGCAACACCCTTCGCCTGTCGGCAGCGCTCATCCGAACAAGCGGCGTGGCTGCGGTAGACGCGCCCAAGCTGGCCGAAGCGCTGGGCGTGTCCGTCGCTGAGATCGAACAGGCGGCAGCGCGCGAGCTGGGCGAGAACAAAGCGGCTGCCCAGTTGCTTGACCGGCCGGACGTGGCGGAGCTGGACGCACACCTTGATTCAGTGGCGTGGCCGGACGACACGGAGGGTGGCCGGGCATGAGTGCCGACGGTACCGACATCCACCGATGGACCCGCCCCGAGTTCGTGGTGGCTGAGTGCGGCGAAGGGCGCGGCCATGAAGACGTACCCCGGTTCGCTGCCCTTGAGGCGGAAAAGCGCGTCGAAGCCACCTGCCCTAGGTGTGTCGAACGCTACGCAGAGAAGTGCGCCCAATCGGAGCGAGAACACCGCCGGTTCATGGGCGAGTGGGGTATGTGGCTGAAGTAGCCCTGAGAGCCCCGTCCGGATTGACTACCGGGCGGGGCTTCGCCGTTCACGGCGCTCTGTCAGTGACACCAACTACCGTGCGGGCATGAGCGATTACGGGCGCCTGGACGGCGCGGCACTGGATCGGCACATCACCGGCAACTGGGGAGAGGACAGCGTGAGCCAGCTCCGGAACCTCAAGGGCTGCCGAGTGGACGACCTGGACGAAGGGCTCAGCCAGCAAGAGGCGGAGTACGCGGCCACGCAGTATCAGCGCATGGGCTATGGGTGTGTAGCGGTGGCGGAGGACGACGGCGACCCTGAGACCTCCTGGCGGGTCTACAGCGACCGCACACGAGCCCAGGACGTGACCGACCACGCTCTAGCCCTGTTGCCCTGAGAGCAGCCCGCAGAGAGCCCCGTGAGCCCTTCGTGGCTGGCGGGGCCTCTCTTGGCAACAATGCTTGACATGTTCATGACTAACGCTGCGTGTGTGAGTGTGCGCGGAGCGTGACGGCCTTGCGTTCGGCGGTCGCTGTGGGGCAGCGGGGTGCGGTGGTGCGGTAGTTCTCCCTTTGATTTCAAATCCCTTGAAGAAACTACAAGGAACACCAAGAAGGCCCCTCAATCACCGCTTCACCGCACCGTGACCGGCGTCACTCATCAGCCTGTCCGTACAGCCGGAAACGGGGCGGCTCTAAGTAACCCTTGCGCTCTAGTAATGGCAGAGAGCGGGGCGGTTACCGCGCGCCCCTCATGTGCTTGGCGGACCGAGTCCGTCCCGCTCTCGCCTGACCCAAGGGGGAGACCCACGGGCCCATGGTTCATGAGGTTCCCGGTTCGAATCCGGGGCGGGCGCTGACCAGTGCACCACGTGGTGCACTGCACTGGCGTAGAGGATTCACCCCCAGGGGGGTCTTCCGGGGAGGGGGGGTATGCGAGTCCGCTGCCTGGAATGCCGAGAGTGGGCGACTGTCAAGGGTCGCTGCCCTGTGCATCACAAGACGCATGAGAGTACGCGATCACGTCAGTCTCACCGTAAGCGCCGTGCCGCTATCGCCCGTGGGCAGAATGCCGCAGCCATCACGCGCAAGGCTCTGCGTAAGGCTGGTCATGGGCAATGCGTTCGGTGCCTCGGCACCTTCCGTGCCTCACTCCTTGACGTAGATCACATCAAGCCGCTCGCTAAGGGTGGCGAAGACGTGTCCGGCAATGTCCAGTTGCTGTGCAAGGTGTGTCACAGGCGCAAGACGGCCGAAGACTTCGGGTATAAGACTCTGCCTTTCTGATCCGGGTAGGGCAGGGCGCTTCCGAAGTTCGGCGGAATTCGCTCCTGGCGATCCCGGCCCAAGCTCGGAAAACGCGCGCTGGGTGTGACGCCGTTTTTGGGTGGCCGCCCCTTGCGGCGCCTGGTCAAGACCCTGTTTGGGCTCACGAGAAAGGCACCCCTTAACGGGTCGCTAAGCCCCGGGAAGGTGGTGTCAGGTGTCCCGAAGCAAGAGCGCAGACCAGCGCACCGGCCACGCCAGTGCCGCCGCCGATCCGGTCGCGCCCGTTGTCTACGAAGGCCGTGCGCCGCGCGTGCCGTCCCACCTCAAGAGCGTGGGGCGCGACGTGTGGCGGGCCGTGTGGTCGGCGGGCTCCGGCGCCTACTCGCCAGACACAGACCGGAACATCATTCTGCGGTACGCGGAGCTTCACGACCGCCGCGCCGCCCTCCTGGCTGCCGTGGATGCAGACGGCCTCATGACGGTCGGCTCCACCGGCCAGCCAGCCGTCCATCCGGCCATGCGCTACGTGGAGACCACGGAGCGGGAGCTACGGGCGATAGAGACTGTCATCGGTCTCACGCCGGAAGCCCGTATGCGGCTAGGCATCGTGGCCGCTGAAGCGCGACGCGTTGCCGCCGGACCGGAGGACTTCTAGACCAGTGCACCACGTGGTGCACTGCCACAACTTCATACGGTCGGGGGTGGGCAGTGAGCGGGATTCACCCCCTGATTGCTCGCCACATTCCGGCCGATGCCCCGTTCCCTTCTGAGGGGTATCGGGTGGCTGCGTGGATCGAAGCCTTCTGCTACCTCACAGGGAGCTTCGCCGGTCAGCGCTTCAAGCTCCTGGCGTGGCAGCGGGACCTACTCATTGACGCGTACCGGCTTGAGCGGGACTCCTTCGGGCGCTGGCGCCGCAAGCACCGCATGGCCGTCGTGTGCATCGCGCGCAAGAACGGCAAGAGCACGATTGCGGCGGCCATCATGCTGTACCACCTGATTGCCGACCGTGCCGACGCTCAGCGCCAGGTAATCGCTGCGGCCAACGACCGCAACCAAGCAAGGATGGTCTTCGACGCGGCCAAGCAGATGGTCAACGCTTCCCCGAAGCTCAGCGCCGTCTGTGAAGTCCAGCGCGACGTAATCCGCCACAAGGACAGCACCTATCGCGTGGTGTCGGCGGACGCCGGACGGCAACAAGGACTCAATCCCTCCGCCGTCAGCCTGGATGAATACGCCTTCTCGCGTACGGCAGACCTCTTCGACGCGCTGACGCTGGGCTCCGCCGCACGAAACCAGCCCATGACATGGGTGGTCAGCACTGCGGGCCCCGACCCTGACGGACCCTTCGCCCAGCTCTGCGAACAGGGCGAGCGGGTCAACTCCGGGGAGGCCGAAGACCCCACGCTCTTCTACCGGTCGTGGGGCCCACGCCTTGGGGAACAGGTGGACCACCTAGACCCAGAGGTATGGAAGGCGTGCAATCCCTCCTTCGAGATCCTGAATGCCGCAGACTTCGAAGCTGCCGCCCAGCGGAGCACGGAGGCCAGCTTTCGGATCTACAGGCTTTCCCAGTTCGTTCGCGGTGCCTCCACGTGGCTGCCTCACGGCCTGTGGGACTCGCTTGCGGTGGATGACACCCTGAGCCCCGGGGATGCCGTTGTGTGCGGCTTTGACGGCTCCTGGAAGGGCGACAGTACGGCTTTGGTGGCTTGTCGCGTGAGTGATCTTCGGGTGTTCGTCCTGGGGCACTGGGAGGCGCCGCCGGATGATGCGCACTGGCGCGTGCCCATGGCCGACGTGCGTGACGCGCTCCGGTCCGCCCTGGACACATACACGGTGCGCACTCTGGTAGCTGACCCGTACCGCTGGGAAGAGACGCTTGAGAACCTGGAGGCGGAGGGGCACCCCGTTGAGGCGTTCCCTACCAACTCACTTGCGCGCATGGTTCCGGCTACACAAGCCGTCTACGACGCATGCCGTGACGGCCGTCTGTCGCACGACGGCAGCCCGGCGCTAGCCCGGCACATCGGCAACGCTGTCTTGCGCGAGGACAAGTATGGCGCGCGCATCACGAAGGAGTTCGCGGCATCGCGCCGGAAGATTGACTTGGCCGTCGCCATGATTCTGAGCGTGCACGGCGCCGTCATGTGGCGCGAGGAGAACCCCGGATTGATTGATGCGCCGGTTGTCGCCACCTGGGAGAGCGACGGGCAGGTTTTCGCCGTGGGCGGCTCCGCCGAGTTCTTCGACGACTTGTAACGCACAGGGGAGGCCAGTGCACCACCTGGCGCACTGGCCCCAAACAACTGAATATGAGGGGCGGGACACATGGGCTTCTGGCGTGCTCTCTTCCCGGTGGCACCGAAGCCGGAGACCCGGGCTCAGTGGGACCCGGCCAATGAACTGTTCCCGCTGCCCGGCGTCATGTCGGCGGCCGGTACGAAGGTGGACGGCAATTCCGCGCTGACGGTCTCCGCCGTCTTCGCGTGCGTCCGCCTCCTATCCGAGACCATATGCACGCTGCCCGTTGCGACGTATTCGCGGCGTGGGGGAGTGCGCCGGGAAGTCAAGTCGCCGTTGTGGCTGGACTATCCCGACGCTGAACCGGGCGGCCACGGCCGCATTGACCTTCTGTCTCAGGTGGTGCTGTCGCTCCTCCTGGACGGCAACGCCTACCTTGCCGTGGTCTGGGACGGCCCCAATATCGTGGGCCTTGAAGTCCTGGACCCGAACCGTATCGACACTCACACGATCATGGTGGACGGCAGGCGCCGAAAGGTCTTCTATGCGTCGGACTATGACGACGACGGCAATGAGGTAGCCCTAGGGTGGTTCACCACCCGGGAAATCCTTCACATCCCCGGCATGATGCTTCCGGGTGAGGCGACCGGCGTTTCCCCTATCGCGTTCGCGCGAGAGTCCATCGGGCTGGCCATGGCGGCACAGACCTACGGCGCGAAGTTCTTTGCGAACGGGGCCATGCCGGGGGCACTCATTGAGGTGCCCGGCGCCATGTCCGAAGAGGGACTAGCGCGCGCCCGCGAAGCCTGGCGGCTGGCCAACTCCGGCGCCGAGAACGCGCACCGCGTGGCCTTGCTCACCGAAGGCGCCAAGTTCTCCAAGGTGGCTCTGTCCCCGGATGAGGCCCAGTTCCTCCAGACCCGGCAATTCCAGGTGCCGGAAGTCGCCCGGATCTTCGGCGTTCCACCCCACCTGATAGCGGACGCGACGAATAGCACTAGCTGGGGTTCGGGGCTCGCTGAGCAAAACCAGGCGTTCGCAATGTTCAGCCTTCGCCCATGGCTTGAGCGCATCGAAGCGGGCTTTACCCGTCTGCTCTTCGCGGAGACGGCCGATCGGCAGAAGTTCGTCAAGTTCTCGCTTGACGGCATTCAGCGCGGGGCGCCGAAAGAACGCATGGACATGTACTCCATCGGCCTACAGCAAGGCATCTACTCCATTGACGAAGTGCGCGGCTGGGAAGACCTGGAGCCCCTTCCCGACGGAGCCGGGCAGGCGCACCGCGTGCCGCTCAACCTTGCCGACGTGACGGCAGAGGAAGAGCCAGCCGCTATTGCGCCCCCGCCCACAGAAGACCCCCCGGCAGACGACGGGGCGACCGACGAAGAGGGGGATACTCCCGATGACGATGGAACGGCGGAACCTGACAGCACCGGCTGAGGTACGCGCCGACGGCGAGACAGTCACGATGCGCGGGTACGCCTACCGCTTCAATGAGCTGTCCCTCAACCTGGGCGGCTTCCGTGAGCGGATCGTCCCGGGCGCCGGGGCGGCCTCCCTCCGCAGCAATGACGTAGTGGCCACGTTCAACCACGACAACAACAACGCTCTAGGACGGATGAGCGCGGGGACGCTGCGGACGGGCGAAGACGCCGAAGGCGGATGGTACGAAATTGACCTCCCCAATACCACGGTCGGCAGGGACCTTTCCGAACTCCTCAAGCGTGGGGACGTACGGGGCTCTTCTTTCACATTCCGCGTGAACGATGGTGGCCAGCGCGTCCACGACGATCTAGACGAGGAGTCCGGCCTCCCGATTCGGGAAATCACCAGCATGGACGTGATGGAGCTGGGTCCCGTGCTCAATCCCGCCTATCCGACCACGGATGCCGGGCTCATGCGCTCCATTGCCCAGAGCCTCGGCATTCCCGGGGCCAGCGCACCACATGGTGCACTGCCCGACCATCCGGCGCGGATGCTTGCTCGCGCGCTTCTCAGATAACTGCATATACAACTGAAAATAGGGGGTCGTCCGCATGGACGCTCAGACTCTTGCCGCGAACCTTGAGGCGCGCGAGAAGGCGACGAACGAACTCCGCGCACTCACCGAGGAGCACGCGGGCAAGGACATGGACGCGTCGGCACGCGAGAAGGAAGGGAAGCTGCTGGACGCCCTCGCTGACTATGACGGCCGTATTAAGCGGGGCGTGGAGACGATGGCGTCTCAGGCTTCCATCAACTCCCTTATGGGCGGCCTCAAGGGGACCGGCTCCAAGAAGGAGGCTCAGGACAAGCTGAGCGAGGCCGCAACCCAGCTCCGTTCCCTGGGTCTGCATGAGACGGCATACTTCGCGCCGGAGTCCCGCGCCGTCGACACGACCACGGGCAAGAACGTGATTCCCCGTACGCTCTTCGGCCAGCTCCTTGCCGAAGCTGTGGAGCGTTCCACCGTGATGCGCAACGGCGCCTCCCTCCTGACGACATCCGGGGGTGAACCGATTGACTTCACGGTGGTCACCGGCCGTGCTTCGGCGGGCATCGTGGCGGAGAACGCCAACATTCCTGAGTCCACGCCGACCACCGTTCAGCGGTCCGTCGGTGCCTTCAAGTACGCCTATGCGTCCGTCATCTCAACGGAGTTCATCCAGGACCAGGCGCTGGATCTGGTGGGCTTCCTGGTGGGCGACACTGGGCCCGCTCTGGGCCACGGCATGGGGGCGCACTGGCTGATGGGCACGGGTACGAACCAGCCCAAGGGGCTTGTCCCTTCCGCTAGCCCGGCAACGGCCACGTGGACGGCAGGCGCCACTGACGCCAAGGTTTCTGACGCGATCATCGACCTGTTCTATGAGCTGCCCAGCTCCTACCGGGGAGGTGCCTCCTTCGTGGTCTCCGACAAGACGGCCGCGACCATGCGCAAGCTCAAGGACGGCAACGGTCAGTACCTGTGGCAGAGCGCCTTGACGGCTGGGGCGCCGGATCTGTTCAACGGCCGTGTGGTGTCCACTGACGCCGTCGTGCCGGATGACAAGGTGCTTTTCGCTGACCTGTCTAAGTACAAGATCCGGCTTGCCGGACCGCTCCGCGTTGAGCGTTCCATTGACGCGAAGTTCCAGAGTGACCAGGTCGTGTACCGCTTCATTCAGCGGGCGGACGGCCTCCTGACGGATCTCCGCGCGGCGAAGGTGCTGACGGTTACCCCGAAGCCGTAAGGCGGGACGACGGGACCAGTGCACCACATGGTGCGCTGGTCCCCCTTCGACTGGATAGGGGGTGTCATGTCGTACGCCACCGTTGAGGAAGTCCGCGCACTGGACGGCCTGGAAGACACCACGCTTTTCCCTGACGGCACGCTGGCGGACGCTATCGCGTATGCGGTGGAAGTCGTTGAGGTCTACTGCGGGCGCAATTGGGAGGGCGTAGACGCGCCGCCGGAAACGATCCGCTGGTGTGTGCGGACGCTGGCGCGTCAGTACTGCCTTGACCTGGTCTCGCGCATTCCCGACCGGGCGCTTCAGCTTCAAAGCGAGTTCGGTTCCGTCCAGCTTGCGCAAGCGGGAGGCACGTGGCGTCCAACGTCGTTGCCGGAAGTCAATGCGCACTTGAACAGGTATCGCGTCCGTCTGCCGTTCACGTTCATCTAGGGGGCGCCGTGCTCATCTTCGAAGCGAAGGCCGCTCTGTTCCAGGCGCTCAAGGCCACGGTCCCCGCTGGGGTCCAGTGCACGTGGGCGGAGACGGGCAAGAGCGACCGGCGTCAACAGGTGTGGCTGGGCGCCACCCTGGAAGACGAAATGAACGTCACTGCCATGAGGCAGGGCCCGCGCAAGCCCACATCCGTTACGGGCTACGTGGACGTGCATGCCCTGGTGATCTCGCCCGGTGACCCGATGGCCGCTGAGCGCACCCTCTACGGGCTCCGTGAGGCCGTCTCCGAAGCCTGCCGGGCTGTCGCCCCGGGGAGCGTCGCCGGGCTCCTGGACGTACGCCCTGAGTCCTCCGAGACGGAGACGGCCGAATCCACTGACGGCGCGTACGCCGCGCTGACTGTCCGCGTCCGCGTACGCGGACGGACCACATAACTGAACAGGGGGCCGGTATGGCGCTGGACGCTGCTATTGGCATTGGCAAGGAAACGACTTACGGCACGGCGGCTACCGCCACGCTGGGCTATGAGGGCAAGTCCGATAGCTGGAAGACCACCCGGGAGTTTATCGAAAGCGTCGGCTTCCGGGCGGGCATGCAGACGGCCCGCGCCGACCGCCGGAACGTCGTCAACATGGGTGGGGAGGGTGAACTCGAAGTCGACGTTCTCGACGCCGGGGCGGTGGCCCTGTTCTCCGCCATCTTCGACAAGTACGACGGTGGCACCCCCAACCCGACTACCGGTATGACCGTCCACGTCTTCGAGACGGCGGCCGTCAGCGAGTCGCCCAGCTTCACGGCTCAGATGCTCCGGCCGACCACGGACGGCAAGACCGTGGCCTATCGCCACGTCGGGTGTGTGGCCACTGAGTGGGAACTCAAGGCAGAGGTGGAGAACGCCGTCACGGCGACCGTCACCTTTGACTTTCAGGACGTGAGCCATTCGGACAAGCCCGCTGACGCGCTGCCGATCACGTACCCGGCAAAGGCCGCCGTCTACGACTGGACTCGCACGGCTATCGCGGTGAACATCGACGGCGCCGACGTGCCCCTGGATGCCAACTCCCTTGAATTGACGGGAGACAGGGGCCTGAAGACCGACCGGCGCTTCCTGCGGGCCGACGCCCTCAAGAAGATTCCCGTACGGGCGGCCATGCCGACATACGAGGGGACGCTAGAGGGCGAGTTCACCACGGGTGCGCTGCGGGTGTACGAAGCGTTCATTGCCGGGAAGGTGGCTTCCCTGACCCTGGACTTCGCCGGTATCACTCCGGGCGCGTCTATGAAGATCGACCTTCCCGCCGTCCAGTTCACTGGGGACGCTCCGGAAGCCAGCGTTGATGACGTGACCGTCTCGGAGCTTCCCTTTCGCATCCTGGACCCGGGGGACGGCCGTGCCGCTATCCGACTGACGTACACGGAGCCCACGCCGGGGTTCGTTCCAACGGTGAAGAAGTAGGCCAGTGCACCACATGGTGCACTGCTAGGGGGTTGGACGCCGTGGCAGGCTCGCGTTTCTCCGTCAGAGTGGAAGGGCTTAACCAGCTCAAGAGGACCTTGCGCCAGCTCAAGGACAAAGACCTGAGCAAGCGCGTACGGGAGGTCAACAAGGAAGCGGCGGAGCTGATCAAGCCGGATGCTCAGCGAGGCGTCCCGCAGCACACCCGGACGCGCAAGGACAACAGGAAGTACCGGCCTGGGAAGCTGGCGCGTTCAGTCAAGGTCGTCGCGTCGGCCAACTCCGCTGCCATCAAGGCGGGAACCGCCTCCCGCGCCCCCTACGCGGGCGCAATCCACTTCGGCTACCCCAAGCGCGGAATCCGCCCGAACAGGTTCCTGTACCGGGCCATGGCCCGTAACAGTGACCGGGTAGCCGAGACGTACGAGCGTGAGATATCCGCTGTGCTCCGCAACAAGCTCGAAAACTGAATACAGGAGAACTGAATATGGGCAAGAAGGCCGACACAGCCGGTTCGCTGGATGAGGTTCTGTCGCTGGATATCGACAGTCTCACCATTGATGAAATCGACGTTATCGAAGAGATCATTGACGGCCCGCTGGATTCGCTGGCGAAGCCCGGCGCACGCAAGGCGAAGATGCTGCGCGCAATGGCCGTGGTCATCAAGCGCCGGGAGGACCCCTCCTTTACGGCAGAGGACGCGGGCAAGCTCAAGATTCAGTTCAAGCAGAAGTCCCGCAAGGACCCTTCCGCGCTCAGCGAGTGATCACGTGCGCGCGCATGGTCGGCCACTTCAAGGGCATGACGTGGTCGGACGTGCGCGCGCTCTCGCTGAGGGACTTCAACACCCTGGCTGACCAGATGGCAGCCGATATCGCAGCACAACACAAGGCGGAGCGGCGGGCTTCTCGTGGTCGCTCCGGCAGACCGGCGCCGGGGGAGCGGCGGACGCCGGTTATGACATAACTGAATAGGGGGCGGGCGGCGTGGCGAAGCCCATTACGATCACGCTTTTGGGTGATCTGGACGACCTGAGCCAGTCACTGAATGCTGGCGCGTCGGACGTGACCGGCTTCGGTGATCGTGTCGAAGAGGCGCTACGTCAGGCCACCGAAGAAGCGGGGCGGCTGGGGGATGAGGTCGCTGACGCTGGCGACGAGGCGGGGGATTCGCTGGGAGGGCTTGCCGAGAGCTTCGGCGGGCTTGCCGCTGCCGCTGGTCTGGCCGTCGGTGCTGGGCTGGTGGCCGGTATCAGTGAGGCAATGGACCGGGAAGCCGGTAGTGACCTCCTGGCGGCTCAGCTAGGCGCCAGTCCGGAAGAGGCTAAGCGGCTGGGTGAGGCGGCAGGCGCTATCTACACATCCGGCTGGGGCGAGTCAGTAGCCGACGCCAATGAGGCACTGAAGAATCTGTGGCAACAGGGCCTTGTCCCCGCTGGCGCGACAGCCGACGAAATGGCGAAGGTCGGCAAGTCTGCTATGGACGTGGCCGCCGTCCTGGGTGACGAAGTAGGGCCTACCGCGAATGCGGTAGGGACCATGCTCAAGACGGGAATGGCCAAGAACGCCAAAGAGGCGTTTGACATTCTCGTTGTCGGCGCCCAGAACGGCAGCAACAAAGCCGGGGACTTGCTGGACACGTTCAACGAATATTCCGTCCAGTTCCAGCGCGTTGGGCTGGACGGCAAGACGGCCATGGGCCTGATCTCTCAGGCTCTCCAGGCTGGCGCCCGGGACTCCGACCAGGTGGCCGATGCCATCGGCCAATTTGGAGAGTTGGCCGTTGCGGGCGGCACGGCCGTAGAGGACGCGTTCCAGTCCATTGGCCTGGACGCAGATGACATAGCCGCCCGGATGGGCAAGGGCGGAAAGTCGGCGCAGGAAGCGTTGGGAATGACGCTCAAGGCGCTACGCGGGACGAAGGACGAGACAGTCAAGCTCAACGCTGCGGCTGCCCTGTTCGGAGATCCAGCGAACGTCATGGGTGACGCGCTGTACGCCATGGACCCGGCGTCAGCGGCAGCGTCCAACGGTCTGGACAAGGTCAACGGAGCGGCGGACCGTGCGGGCAAGACCATGCACGACAACGCGTCACAGAAGCTCACAGCCTTCTGGCGCGGGCTTCAGACGCTTGCCGTGGACGCCATCGGCGGCACGGTCCTGCCCGCCCTTGAGGGGCTGGCGGACAAGCTGGCGACACTGGCCGGATGGATGGAGCGGAACAAGGCCCCGATCTTGGCCGTGGCGGGGGTTATCACCACGCTCTTGCTGCCCGCCCTCATCCAGTGGGGCGTCCAGTCCGTCATTGCCGGGGCGAAGGCCGTAGGCGCGTGGATCACCACGGGCACGACGGCCACCACTTCGGCAGCAACCCAGGTGGCCGCATCCTGGGCCGTGGTCGGCGGCTGGCTCAAGGCGGGCGGGCAGGCGCTCATATCCGGCGCCGTCATCGTCGGGCAGTGGATTGCCGGGGCGGCTGCCGCCGTCCTCAACGCGGCAATCATGGTCGGCCAGTGGGTCCTTATGGGCGCACAGGCCATGATTCAGGGAGCCCGCATCGCTGCCGCGTGGGTACTCGCCATGGGCCCCATTCCTCTGATCATTGCCGCCGTCGTTGCTCTGGCCGCTCTTATCTGGGCCAACTGGGACAGCATCAAGAAGGCGACGGGGTCCGCCTTCCAGGCCGTGTGGGAGAGGATCAAGGGCGTCTTCGAGCTGATCAAAAACCTGTTCCTCAACTTCACGGGACCGGGTCTGATCATCAAGCACTGGGACACCATCAAGCGGGCCACGGCGGCGGCATTCGGCTACGTCAAGGACCGGGCGAAGGAAGGGCTTCAAGGCGTGATCAGTTTTTTCGCCTCCCTTCCCGGTCGGATCGCCAGTACTGCGGGATCAGTGAAGAACGCCGCGCTGAACATCGGACGCGTGGTCATCGACGGAATCAAGGGCGGCCTTTCCCGCCTCGGCGGCTTCGCCGCATCGCTGGCAAGCTCCGTGACTGGCGCCGCTAAGGGAGCCATCAACGGAGTCATTGACCTATTGAACTGGGCCATTCCCAACAAACTCGGATGGGGGCGGCTTTCCATCAACCTGCCGGATAGCCCCATCCCCAAAATCCGCGCCATGGGCGGCCCGGCTGCCGGGCTCACACGGGTCGGTGAGCGTGGGCCGGAATGGGTCAACCTGCCCGCAGGGTCACACGTCACGCCCAACCACGCCGCACCGGCAGGCGGCCCGGTCACGGTCAACGTCACCAGTAACGCCGACCCGTACAGCATCGGCCGCGAAGTCGCCTGGGCTCTGCGGGTCGCCAGCTAGGCAGTGCACCACGTGGTGCACTGCCCACCACAACTGAACAGGGGGCCGCCATGGCGGATCTGGACGACTGGACATGCGAGTTCGCGGGGCTGGTCATGGGCCGTCCGGATACCGCCATATCCCTGGTGGGCGTGGACGGCCTCCTGTCGCTGCCGGATATCCGAACGGCGGACCTCACACTTGTTCAGCGGCATGGGCTCTATCCGGGCGACGACTACATGAACGGCCGCGCCGTGACGCTCACGCTTGAGGTATACGGGCGTACGCGGGAGGAGTTCACGGCCGCACTCAGTGAGGTGTACGCGGCTTTCCGACCGGCGGAGCGGGAGCGGCCCTTTCGCTTCCGTTTCCCAGGGGTTGCCGGGGACCGCACCGGCTTCGTGAACGTGCGCCCCCGCAAGCGCTCCGCACCCCTTGACCTCAACTTCATGCACCGGGTGTGCAACATCGTGGTGGAACTGTTCGCCACTGATCCGCACATCTATGGTGATGCGCTCCGCACCTACCCGCTCTCCAGCCCCTGGCAGGGGTCGGACCCCCGGCTCCGGTTCACGCACGTCGGCTCCGTTCCGGCGCTTCCCGTGATCCGGCTGGAGAACGCAGCGAACTGCGTGCTCATGGATGAAGTCACCGGCCAGTACTTCGGGCTGACCTACGGCGGCAACGTGACGATTGACGCCACGGCCCAGACCGTCCTTTCAGATGCGGGCAACGACTTCAAAGACCGCATCACCCAGGGCTCTGTGTGGCCTGAGTACAACTTCGGAGAGCACCGGCTGAAACTGACCAGCGAAGCGCAGAGCCGGGCGACGACGGCAACTATCACGTGGCGGGACAGGTGGGTCTGATGAGCGCAACGTATGCCGTCGTACAGACCGAAATGAAGACCGGGAACGTCGTGCGCCCGCTGCCCGTCACCGGCCTTTCGTTCACTCACACGCTGAACGCTCCGGGGGCGGCTACGGTCGGTATCCCACTGTTCGCGCCGGAAGCAGACTCTGAGTCGCTGGTCCCCGGCGTAAGCGGGCTTGTGGTGCTGCGGGACGGCATCCCCGTGTGGGGCGGCATTCTGTGGACCCTGTCCGCCGACATAGCCGCCGGAACGCTGACTCTGAATGCCTCCGGCTTTCACTCGCATTACAAGGCGCGGCACTTCGCTAGCGGCTGGTCAACGAGGCTTCAGGAACAGACGAAGCTTCTGCAAAACTGGTTCGCCTACTTCAATGCCGACAACGGCATTGGCACCGACGCGAGCCAGTTGCGGCGTATCGGCCTAGGGCGTTTCAGAACGGCCATGTGGACCCGGTACGAACTCAGGAATGCCGCCGAGGCGATTGAGGAGCTGGCCGACAACATCGGCGGTTTCAACTTCCGCTATGAGGCGTACTGGAAGGTGCCGGACAAGCAGATAGGGAACCGGTTCGTCATCGCGGACCGGTCCGGGGTGAAGACCGCACACCGCCTCACGCACCGGGCCAATTGCAACGTCACTCGCGTCGCCTACGACAGTACGGCCCTGTGCACACAGGCATACGCCATCGGCGCCGACCCCGGCAACGGCGGCAAGCTGGTGGCAGGCAAGGTCAACCGCTCGCTAGCAGAGCGCATGCCGGAGCGGGTCAAGGTCGCCACGTACAGCGATGTGAAGGAAACACAGACGCTCTTCGACAAGGCGTCAGCCACCATCAACGCCGGAGCTGTCCCCGTCGCCATCCCTGAACTCACCCTCTACCCCGGAATTTTCAGCCCGGCAGAATTCATCCCCGGTGAGTACGCGGCCATCCAGGTGGATGCCGGGTACGTCGCGCTGTATGACGAATTCGTGGTGACGGAATGCGCTACGACGGTGGACGTGAACGGCTCCGAAAGTATTTCCCTCGCCCTGGCAAGTAAGGACGTGTTCACCAATGCCGACGCAAGCTAATGTCGTACCGCCGTCGCTGGTCAATGAACTCGCAGAGGTCAAGCGACGGCTGGCGGCCATTGAGCGCGCCCCCGCGCCAGCTAACAGGTTCGACCGGTATCCCCAGGTGGAATGGGCCGCCCAAAGCCGCCCCGCCGTAGGCGGCAATATCTGGTCATCCTTCGGTATCGCCAACGTAACCGGCCTGGTATTTGACCGGGTGGAGGTGAAGTTCATCACGGACTGGCTCCTTACCGGCAGGCGGGAGGCGGAAATCCGCCTAGCCGCATTCAGGCACACCGGCAAGGCAGAGCGCGAGATAGTCAGCGCCTCCGGCGTCTTCAATTTGACCGGCATGGCCTCCCGGCAGGTAGGTGTATGCGTCATGCGCTGGGTGCACCAGATTCCGTACGGCTGGGACTACGAAGACGACACCACCATCTACACCATTGAGCTACAGCACAGGTACAAGAAGGGGCCGGAGAAGCCGAAGGGGCAGACCTTCTATGCCATCGCTGCCCCGGAGGGGTCAGACGTCAATGACGGCATCCTCAACTGGGGATACAAACAGGGGGATGACGGAAAATGGTGGTGGGTTCCCACCTACCGCGAGAACAGTAAATGGGCGCCGGACTTCCTGACTGTACCCAACCGCGACGAAGGGTCTTACGGCCTGTCGTCCATGCACTATTGCGTAGGACTACCGGCGGATCGCATCCCCGAAGCGTCCTCGTTCGGCTGGGCATGGGTGCGCGGGTCCGGCGGCTCTTGGGGCCGTGGTCCAGATATCAATGAGCCGCACTTCGGTGTGTGAGGAGACATGGACCTAACCCGCCTCTACGGCACCGCTGAAATCGTCGCTCCGCTCCTGGTCTTCATGGCCGTCGCCCTTCGTCGTTTCCGCACAGGAATGCAAGCCTCATGGCGGGAAGAGGCAGAGGCGTACCGAAGCAAGGTAGACCGTCAGGAACAGGAGCTTTCCGCCCTGCGCGCCGAACTGCGAGAAGTGCGCCGGGAGAACCAGGAGCTTCACGACCGGGTCCGGGAACTCCTCAACAACCGCTAGGGCAGTGCACCACGTGGTGCACTGCTCACCACAACTGAATAGGGGGCCACCATGGCGCTTGCGCTGCCCGCAAGCATTCCGACCGTGACCGTCCATGGAACCTACCTGGGCCCGGACGGGCGCCCGCTGGCCGGAACGGTCACTTTCAACGCTCCGTCAATGCTGACGTTCCCGGCGTCGGATGTTTTCATTGCTGGCCCCGTGGTAGCTCCGCTGGATGAGAACGGCCGTTTCTCCGTCCGCCTTCCCGCTACGGATGCGCCGGACATGCAGCCGTCCGGCTGGGCCTATCTGGTCAAAGAGAACCTGTCCGGGGTGATCGGCGGGCGCACCTTTAATGTGGTGCTGCCGAAGTCCCTTGCGGATGTGGACCTTGCCGACATTGTCACCGCTGACCCGACTACTCCCCACTTCGTCCCTGTTCCGGGTCTGAGCGCCTATCAGGTGGCCCTGGAGAACGGCTACCAGGGCACTGAGGCCGAATGGGTCGCCTCACTCAAGGGCGCGAAGGGCGACCCCGGCAACGGGTCAGTGGACAGCGTCAACGGCTACCTAGGGCCGCAAATCATCCTCAAGCCTGCCGACGTGGGGGCGCTTGCTGCGACCGGTGGCGTAGTAACCGGGGTGGTCCGGAGCCAACTTGCGTCCGCGACGGCTACCGCTCTCGCTGCCATCATCGGGGCGGAGACCTTCGACCGGTGGCGCGCACGCGCTGACGGCTACATGGCATGGGGGTCCGGTGTCGCCGACAGGGACACCACCCTGTACCGCTCCGGGGTCGGCTCCCTTGCCACCGATGGCGCGTTCAGCGCCAGGGAGATAGCCGGTGCGCGTAGCGTCCGCGCTTACGGCGCCCGGGGCGACGGCAGTACGAATGACGCGCCCTCCTTCCAGGCGGCTCTCGACGCCGTCTATGCCGCCGGGGGCGGACAGGTCATCGTGCCAGCCGGTACCTATCTGCTCTCCACCCTGCCTCTGCGCATCCGCCGCAATACACGGCTCACGATGCTGCCCGGGGCCATCCTGCGACGCGGTGCCGCAGAGACCTTGATTCTCAACGGCGACGCTGGCCAGACGTTCGGCGGCTATGAGGGACACGGCAATATCGTCATTGAGGGCGGCACCCTTGACATGAGGGGCACTGCCAACGGGCTTACCGCCCCGGCCATGTGCATCAGCATCGGGCACGCGCGGAACGTCACCATTCAGGGCGTGGAGATCCGCGACGTGAGCGGCTATCACGCGGTGGAACTCAACTCGACGGAGCACGGCATCATTCGGGGCTGCCGCTTCCTGGGCTACGTGGACCCCGGGCAGCGGGATTTCAGCGAGGCCGTCCAGCTTGACCTTGCCAAAATGTCCGGCGTCTTCGGCGGCTTCGGCCCGTACGACCACCAGGCATCGCAAGACATTGAGATATCCGGCTGCTACTTCGGACCGTCCGGCACGCCGGGTACGACGGCATGGCCGCGCGGCATCGGTTCCCACTCCGCGACTATCGACCGTTGGCACCGCCGAATCCGCATCGTCGGCAATAGCTTCCGTGACCTGTCTCAGTACGCCGTCAGCGCCTACAACTGGGAGGACTTGACGGTATCGGCCAACACGTTCCAGGGGTGCGGCTCAGGCGTGCGTCTGCGGTCGGTCATCTCCACGGACCCGGAAGACACCAAGAAGCCGGATGGCACGGTGACCAACGCCTCCCAGCTCATGCGTGATATCGCCATCACGGGCAACGTCCTCCGCTCGTGCGGTGCCTACGACGAACCCATTGTTGTGCTGGGAGAGGCTACGGGCGTGGTCCAGGAGGTGACCGTCACCGGCAATACTGTGGTCAATTCCTCCGGCAACGCGATGCGCTTTCAGCGGGCCGAGAGAGTATCGGTCTTCGGCAATGTCATCAGCGGGGCGACCGGCACCGGTATCTCTACCGAATTGTGCTCTCTGCTGACCGCCACCGGAAACCAGGTGTTGCGCTGCGGCGGCAACGGCCTAACCGCCGTGAACGGTACGAGTGTTTCCTTCACCGCGAACAACATCATTGACCCGGCTCAGACGGGCGTCCTGGTCCAGGGCGGAGCGGATATCCAGATCCAGACGAATTTGATATCGGGCCCCGGCAGTGCGGCCAACGCGACGTACTACGGCATCCGGCTTTCCAGCGGGGCGAACTCCGCCCGCGTCGTCGGCAACAAGGTGCGGCCCAACGGCAGCGGCAACCAGGCCATTAGCGCACTGTCCATCACGGACACATGCCGCAGCATCGCGCGCCACGGCAACGACCTGCGAGGCAGTTGGACCGGCACAGCGCTGGGGGACGACTCTCCCAGCCCCGCCACCTCTGCGGCCGATATCACGTCGTAACCGTCCCGCTCCTGTACCAAACACAACCAGTGCACCACATGGTGCACTGCCCTACCGCAGAGGAGTGCACCCAATGGCCTGGTATCCCGGAGCCAAGAAGATGGAAGTGCAGCCGGAAAGTGACTCCCAGCAAGCCATCCGGCCAACGCAACTCATCTTCCATTCCATCGCTGCCCCGTGGACCCCTGAGCGGACGTACGAGTATTGGAAGTACTCCACCAACCTTGAAAGTCATTTCGGGGTCGGCTTCGACGGCCGGATAGCGCAGTTCATCGGCACAGAGACCCGCGCGGATTCCAACATGTACGCCAACCGTAGGGGCGACGGCACAGGCGCCGTAAGTGTCGAGACGGCCAGCAACCTCAGGCACACCGATTCCTGGACGCCGGATCAGGTCGCCACGCTTATCAAGCTGGGCGCGTGGATGCATACGCACCACGGGCTTCCGCTGAGGATCTGCCGGTCTCACAGTGACCCCGGCTATGGCATCCACCGGATGTTCCCCCAGTGGTCGGACGGCGGCACCGCGTGCCCGGGTGACAAGCGAGCCGCCCAGTTCCGCAACGAGGTCTTCCCCGGCATCGTCAAGGCCGCTGGCGGCAAGCCGCCGAAGCCGTCCAAGTATGCGCCGTTCCCTGGTGCCGCCTTCTTCAAGTCGGCCCCGAAGAGCCCCCTGATTACCGCCATGGGCAAGCGCCTGGTGGCGGAAGGGTGCAGCCGCTACACCGAAGGTCCGGGCCCCCGCTGGACAGATGCCGACCGCAAGAGCTACGCGGCATGGCAGCGCAAGCGGGACTTCTCCGGCGCTGACGCAGACGGCTGGCCCGGCAAAACCACGTGGGACGCTCTCAAGGTGCCCCGCGTCTAACCCAACCCACAACAGAACTGGAGCCCAACCCATGACCTTCGTCAAGGATCACGCCACCCGCATCTACGCCGTCTTGGTTGCCGGTCTCGCCCTGGTGGCCCACTACTTCCCGGATCTTCCGACCGCCCTCATTCTGGGCGTCGGCGCCGCCATCCTGGGCACCGGTGAAGCCGTCCAGCGGGTTGAGAACGGCAAGACCCTGGACGCTCTGGACATGGCCGGAGTCACCTTCCGGTCCCGCTAGGTCTAGGGCAACCGTCCAGCTCCCGTGGCCGTGGAAGATACCTACGCGCCACGGGAGTTGGACCCATGACACATCCGCACATCGCGCTCATTGGCCGCGCACGCACCGGTAAGGACACGGTGGCCGCCCGCCTGGTCCACCGCTTCGCCTACACCCGCGTGGCCTTCGCTGACCCACTCAAGGACGTGGCGCTGAGCCTGGACCCCATCGTGGCCTATGAGCCCGCCGGGTACGGACCGCTGGCCGTCCGGCTGACTGCCGTCGTCAAGCGCTACGGCTGGGAGACTGCCAAGGATCGCTTTCCAGAAGTCCGCCGGGTACTCCAGCATGCCGGGCAGGGTGTACGGGAGCTGGACCCGGATTTCTGGCTGGGGCTGGCCCTGGACAAGGTGGCCGTGGCCGACCGCTGGAATCTCCCCGTGGTGATCACGGATTGCCGCTACGGGAATGAAGCCGACGCGCTTCGGGCCCGGGGCTTCAAGCTGGTCCGAATCATCCGCCCCGGCTACTCGGATGTACCAGCGACACACGACAGTGAGCGCGAGCTAGACGACTATCCGACTGACGCGACTCTGGCCAATGCCGGAACGGTCGCTCTTCTCAACTCGCTTGCAGACACCCTGACTTGAGTGAGAGTCACCCAAAAGGATGAGCCCCCTACCAGTCATTGCGGCTGGTAGGGGGCTTCTTGCGTTTGGACCAGTGCACCACGTGGTGCACTGCCTTGCGCGGGCGCGCGTACGTATGCCATTCTTGGCCCCTCAAGGCGCCGCTAGGGGCGGGGCTTGAAGCGGAGGGCGGGGCCATGGAGTACGTCATCAAGTACAACCGGACCACGAACCACATTGACGGCATCTCCATCCGCACTACCGGCAGCGGCGAAGAGTCCGGCGGAGCCGTCGGCTACTACGCTCAGAGTGCTTGCCCCTCCCTCACCCGCTCCCGCAACTTCGTCGCTGGCCAGTCGTTCGGGTCGCTCGCCGACGCCCTTGACGCGGCGGGGAAGGGTGCGCGCAAGCTGTGCAAGACGTGCGAGAAGGCTGCGCTGGCACAGCTTGAGTCCATGGCCGCTGATGAAGCCCCGGCTGACAAGTTCAAGGTCTCCCTTTCGAAGCACGCCCAGGGCTTCCTGAATGAGTCGGGATGCCTCCAGGGTGACGAAGAGCCGGAGGTTCGCGCGGAGATCCTGGCTCTCCCCACCCGGAAGACCGGCCACGCCGTCGGTTGGGTGAGCTTCTACACCCTGGGCTGGCTGGCCGATTACATGGACACCTGGGTTGAGGCGTTGGAGAACGCGGACGAAGACGACGACGAAGCGACGCCGGAAGCCCTCCGCTCCGCCCACGCAACCCGCGCAAAGATCAGCGCGCAGTACGCGGAGGCCCAGCGCGCGCGGGCGACACGAGAAGAGGCGGCCGAGGCCGTCAACACGACCGATGAGGGGGACAAGGTGGCTGGCAAGCTCAAACTGAGTGAGGTTCGCGGAGACGTGCGCGTTGGCGCCGTGGTGAGCGGTGGCGTGATCCACGCCATTAAGGAGACCGACTCTCACGGTCGGAACATTCCCTACTGCCCGACCCGCACGAAGGACCCCCTTCGCTCCTGGGGGCAAGCCCACGAGCAGAAGCCGGACCTTGAACTGTGCGTCAAGTGCAGCAAGCTGACCCCCACTGGCCCGGTTGAGATCACCGAAGAGGCGATTGAGATTCCCGGGCTGAACAGGACCGTAACCCGCCGCGTCGCGACCCCCGTGACCGGTACATCCAAAGAGACGAAGGAGACCGAAGCCGTGGCAACCATGAGCAAGGCGGACCAGGACAAGGCCGTTGAGGAGATCAAGGCCAGCATGGAGCGGCTTCGGTCACTCGTGACAGAGGGCAAGGGAGACGCGGCCACGGAACTTCAAGCAGAGGTCAAGACGGCCATTGAACTCATCACCGGCCGTGGTGCCGCTGGCATCAAGGCCAGCCTTCGCGCCGACGTGGAGAAGACCGTCAAGGACGCCAAGAAGGCCAAGACGGCTGCCGACAAGGCCGCGAAGGACGGCAAGCCCGCAAAGGGCAAGGAGGTCGCCAACCTTGCCACCACTGACCTGAGCAAGGTCAAGGAACTTCCCGCCCTGTATGAGAGCGGCTACCACAAGATCGTTGACGCCGCCAAGCACCGGTTCGCGGCTGGCACCAACGTGGCCACGGTCCTGGTAGCCATCCGCTCCAACATCCGGGACAAGGACGGGGACCCGGACCTCCCTGTCAGGCAGCAGATCACCCGCGATGCCGCGTCGGACATGTATGACCAGGTCCTCAAGCAGCTCCCGGAGCCGGGCGAGGACGCTGAGGCTGACGTGGTGCGTGACACCTTTGACGGCATCAAGACCGACGCCCGTCGCGCCACCCGTACCGTCACGGTGGAGTACGTCCGCAAGCTGGACGTAGAGCCCGACCCGAAGTCGGAGACCTACCAGGAGGACAAGGACCGCCTGGAGGCGGAGCGCGCCAAGTACAAGAACGCGCTGGAGATGTTCCCGGCGGACTACATGGTTGAGGACCGAGACCACCTGGGGAATCTGCTCCTGGACAAGGACGGCAACACCACCCGGCGCCCTATCAAGTGGTCTGAGCGGGTCTTCGACTACTACGAGGCGATGGGCAAGGGCTTTGCCCGCACCACCCGCGCTGAGCAGTACGCCGAAGAGCGCCGCAAGAAGGCGGAGCGCAAGAAGCAGCTTGAAGAGGCCGTCAAGGCTGGGGAGATCACCCAGGAGGAAGCGGACGCTTCGCTGAGCGCTCCGGCGCCGGACAAGGAGACCGACCCGATCAAGCGTCTCAAGAACGCGTTTGATAGGCAGATCAGCGAAGCCAAGAAGCTGGAAGACGAAGACGCGAAGGCCAGCCGCAAGGACGATCTGATTGCGCTTCTCGCGAGCATCCGCAAGGAGATCAACGCGATCTGACCGTCAGTCGACTGAACGGAAGCCCCCGACCCAATCAACGGGTCGGGGGTTCTCGCTTAGAGGCAGTGCACCACGTGGTGCACTGCCGTACGCAAGGGGTGGCAATGAGCGATAAGAAGCGCTACACGGTCGGGGACTTCCCGCACGTGGACATTCTCAGCAGAGAGGGCACGGCAGGGCCTCCCTGTGTCTACGTGCCGGGGGCGGGGACGGTGACCGGGAAAGGGCTGTGCGGCAAGAAGGCCATCACGGTCTTTCCGTCCAGCACGGTGGACAACGGCAAGTTGATGTGCGCTCCGTGCGGGCGGCTCTTCGCTGAGTACGGCGACCCGGCGCCGGAACACTCGTACGTTGATGCGGCGCGATGCGCCGAAGACGCGCACTGCGGATGCTGGGATCTCAAGGGCTCCGGTGTGAAGTGCTGCGGATGTGGCGCCGTGAAGCCCTGAGCAGCCGCCTGAGCGCCTTCTAGCCCCGTCTGGCCCCACGGGTCCGGCGGGGCTCTCTCGTGTCCGCAGGCGGCCGCACAGAGCCGCGCAACCCCCACGCTCCCCACCAGGTGACACAACACCTACCCCGAAGGGGGCACGCGTGGGACGCGTACGCACCATCCAGCGCGGCGGCAGCCGCTTCTACATCCACCCAGACCGGCCGGAAATCAAACACCCCGGAGTCACCTCCGTCGTGGCCATGCTCCCGAAGCCCTTCCTGATGTACTGGGCCGCGAAGATGACGGCCGAACTCGCCGTGGATAGCTTGCCGTTCGTGGAGCAGATGGCGGCACGGGACCGGCAAGGGGCCGTTGACTACCTCAAGGGCGCCAGCCGCAGGTACACCAAAGTCCGCGCCGACGTGGGCTCTCAGGCCCACGACCTGTTTGAGCGCATGATCCGGGGGGAGACCGTTGGTCACGTCCACCCGGACCTTGAGCCCTACCGGGAGCGCTTCGCGGACTTCCTCAAGGCCGTGAATCCCCGCCTTGAACGGGCCGAAGACGTGGCCTGGTCTGACAGTCATGAGTACGCCGGTTCCTTTGATGCCGTCCTCACGGTGTGGCTGGACGACAAGGGCGAGCCGACTCCGGACCGTTCCGGGGCTCCGCATCTGCTCATGGCCGACTGGAAGACCAGCAAGGCCACATACCCGGACGTGGCTTTGCAGATGAGCGCCTACGCGCACGCCGACCGGATCATTGCCCCGGACGGCAGCACTGAGCCCATGCCGGAGTTTGACGGTGCCGCCGTTCTCCACATCACCCCGGACGCCTGGGCGTTCAAGCCGGTTCGTATTGACGAAGGCGTGTTCTCTGTCTTCCTTGCGCTGCGCCGGGTCTTCACCTGGGACCGCGAAGATTCCAAGACGGTCATTGGCCGCGCCATCGCCAAGAGCGCACAAAAGCTCGTCACGGGCACTCAGCGGCGCGGCAAGTAGCCGGGCAACTCCCCCGCTCTAGGCCACCCAGAAGGGGCGGACGGGGGACGGAGAGCAGTGCACCACGTGGCGCACTGCTCAGATGCCTCCCCCGCTCGCCCCTCTTCAAGCTGACTTGAGGAGAAGCCCGAATGGCTAACCGCATGACCATCTTCGCGACCGATCCGAACGCGAAGCCGAAGCCGCGCCAGACCTTTACCGACGACACCGTGGGCCGTCTTCACTCCGGCCGCTCCGTGGACGGCGTTCCGGAAGTACTCACTGAGTGGCGGATCTCCACGGGTGACCCCGTGGTTGCCCAGTCCGTGGCCCAGCTCTTCGGCGGAGAGCCGATAGAGACGGACAGCACGGGGGAGTTCTTCATCGACGTGTTCACGGACCGCAAGAGCATCCCCGTAGTCCTGGACGGCCCGGACGCCATCTACGCGGACATGAAGCTCTGGAATCGCTCCAAGCTGGTCCATCACTGTGACGGCTCAGTCTTCCTGTCGCCCGAGGAGAAGGCAGGCAAGCACTGTGGCTGCCCGGACCTCTTCGCGGAGCGCAAGGAAGCGGCCAAGGATCTTCTTGGCCCGTCGCCTTCTATCACCATCACGTTCAGGCTGGCGGATGATCCGGAGCTTGGTGTCTTCAAGTTCCAGTCCGGGAGCTGGACCCTTGCCAGCGTGCTTCACGAGTATGAGAACGACCTTGAGGCCGTGGACGGCCCGGCGCTCGCTGAGCTGGTTCTTGAGCTGGTGGAGTACACCGTCAAGAAGGGCCCCAACAAGGGCCGCGCCGTCTCCTACGTCAAGCCAGTCGTCAAGGTCATCAAGGCATACGACGACGCCATTGCAGATGAGCGCTGAGCCATGGCGCGTACGGCATACGCGGACGGTGCGCTCTTCCGGACGTGGCTCCGAGACCAGTCAGACGACGTAATCCGTTCGCCCCTGTGGGAGTGGGCGCCCGCTGAACGCAAGCCGCTGATCAGCGAACGGCGTCGACGCTTCGGCGTTGACGATGACGAAGGGCTTGCCGATGTGGGATGACTACGACCGGCGGGCCCTTGAACGCCTCATGGCCAAGTGCGTTGAGGACGAAGCCGGTTGCTGGGTCTGGAAGGGATCAGCACCTGGCGGACAGAACCGGCGCACGGGGGGCGCTAAGCGCTACGGGGACATCAGTTACCGGGGCCGACAGGTGGTCGTCCACCGCCTTGCCTACACGCTCATGGTGGACGACATACCCGAAGGTCTACAGCTAGACCACCTGTGCCAGAACACTCTCTGCGTGAACCCCGGACACCTTGAACCCGTCACCGCATCGGAGAACATCCGGCGCGCCGTAGCTGCCAGGAATGGGGGCGCGCATGGCTAAGAGGGGCGTAGTAACCGACTACGCCGGAGAGGAGCTGTACCGAGGTGACCTGATCAACTACGCCACCCGGCAAGGCAACAGGGTCCGGCTTTCTGACGCTCTGATCCTTGACGTAACCGCCGTCCTGGTGGATGGGCGACTAAGGCCGATGCTCAGGATTCAGCCGACTGGGACCGAATCCGGCTTCGCCAAACGCCGGAGCATGCGGCCGGAGTGGATCAGCGCCGAACACGCGCGGCTCATCATGGCCGACGCCACCGGCAAGTAAACGCAAACTCCAGGGCCGGACGGAATCCCATTGCGGGGCCGCCCGGCCCTTTCGCGTACCAGTGCACCACGTGGTGCACTGCCGAAGGGGAAGCATGCACAAGTACATAACGGCTGACGCGGCCCCGGCTCTGGGGGACGTGCGGCAGATGGGTGCCGGGGATGTGGTGTGGCTGGCACCGGGCGCACCTGGGCGGGAGGACTGGGGGCGCTGCGTGAATGCCCTCGCCCACGCTGTCCGGCGTGGCGCTGACGCCCGATGGGTGCGGCCCCGTGCCTAATCCGAACAAGGCCAAGGGGACCCAATGGGAGAGCGACGTTCGGAACCACCTGAACGCCGCGCTAGGGCTGGTTGATGAGGCCGGAAGATTCCTGGACCCCTTCGACCCATGCAATGTCCGCAGACCGGCGCAGGAAGGTGCGGCAGATGTAGGCGACGTGCATGCGGTGCCCTTCGTCCTGGAGTGCAAGAACGTGCGGAGTCCGGCCGTGCCAACGTTCCTGCGGCAAGCGGAAGTTGAGGCTAGGAACGCGGGCTTCCCGTACGGCGTGGCCGTGGTCAAGGTGCACCGTCAGAGCGTTCAGCGAGGCAAGGTCCATTTCAGCGTGCGCACCTGGACCAGGGTACGGCTGACTCTCGCGCTCGCGGCGCCGGAGTTCGCGAAGAGATACAGCTTTACGCCCTCGCTCCGGGGGTTGGATACGCGGAAGTGGTACATGACCACGGACCTTGAACGTTTCCGGCTACTCCTTGCCGACGTGCGTACCGCTCGTCACACAGCGTGAGTACCGCGGAAATGCCGGCATCGGGGTGATGCGGGTTAAAACGGACATGCTGGGCTCTGTTCGGTGCACGCTCAGTGACGGGTCCCACTGGCAACCCTTGCGCTCCCCCTAGGGGTGATCAAGGGAGCTGATTACCGATGATGTTCACTGATGTACTCGCCCACTTTGCGGACGTGACCGAAGAGGCGGACGGATACCTTGCCCTGTGCCCAGCACACGGGGACAGCCGTCCGTCTCTGCGGATCTGGCGTGGCGACGACGGCAAGGTACGGCTGTCCTGCCGTGCTGGCTGCCCCAATGAGGACGTGGTCAAGGCCGCTGGCCTCACCTGGTCCCACCTGTTCGACACGACCGGCCCAGGGATTACGGCCCCGCGTGAGCGCCCCGCCCTGGTGGGTGCTGGCCCAACTGCCGCGCTGGCCCAGTACGTTGACCGCGCGTCGTCATGGCTGCACGACTCCACGTCGCAGGTAGGCGCCCAGGCACTCGCCTACGTGGCCCGTCGCTTTGGCGTTGACCAGGAGCTAGCCGAAGAACTGCGGCTTGGCGCCGACGACGGGCACAGCGTGCCCAACTTCCCCTACCGCTCAAGGGCGTTCACCCGGTTCCCCCGGCTGGCCGTTCCGCTCATGGACTTCAACGGCGTAGCCCGTGGCTTGCAAGGGCGGGACCTGAGCGGAGGTTGCCCAGGGCGCTGGGTCTCGCTCCGCAACCCCAGGGCTCAGCGCTGGGCCCCGTACGGCGTCTTCCGGGGGCAGGGCGGCTATGGGGTAACCATCGTCTCTGAGGGGCCCGGAGACGGCCTCACAGCCGTGGCCGTCGGCTATGACGCCGTAGTCATCCGTGGGGCCGCTCTTGCTGGGAGCCCGGAGCTTCTTGAGGAGCTGGCCGAAGGGCTCAAGGGAACCCAGGTGATCGCTGCCGGGGACAACGACGCGGCAGGGCAACGTTTCAACCGGCGGCTTGCTGATGGGCTCAAGGCGCATGGCGTCATGGTCTATGCCCTGGGTATTCCACAGGCTGGGGATGATCTGACGGACTGGCGTGACAGGGACCCACACACCTTCCCCGCTGCGCTGCATGACGCCGTGTCAGCGGCGCGGCCGGTCCAGGACGACGAGACGGCACAGGCGGAAGCCGTCTCCGCTGAGCTGACCAGCCGGACCGGCGCCGACGTGGTCAGCCGGGACCAGGGCAGCGAAGCCGCGCGCATCCTTGCCGGGCTCATAGGCCGCTACGGCGAGAGCGACGCCATGAACGCGCACGCGCTCTACGCATGGTCAGACGGTCGGATCAAGTACGCGCCGGGGCTGGGCTACTACGTGTGGAACGGGTCCGTGTGGGAGTGCTCTGAGGTCAAGGTCCGTCAGGAGATCCACCGCATGGGTGCCGCTCTGGTGCTGGCTGGCGAGACCCAGAAGGCCCGGGGCTTCACGATGACCACCCGTATTGACGCCCTCATGAAGGAACTCCGCAGCGTCCCGCATGTCCACATGGATCTCTCCGCATTCGACAACCGGCCGGAACTCCTGTCCTTCCGCAACGGAACCGTCGACCTCCGCACGGGCCAGCTCCGGCCGCACGACAAGGCCGACATGATCACGTACCGCCTGGATATCGACTACCGCCCGGAAGCCGAATGCCCGCGCTGGGTGCGCTTCCTTGAGGAGATCTTCCCCGGGAACCCGGAGCTTCCCGACTACATGCGGCGACTGGTTGGCTACGCCATAACCGGCCACACGTCGGAGCAGTGCTTCGCCGTGCTCTGGGGAAAGGGGGCGAACGGGAAATCGGTATTCACCGACGTACTGACGGACGTGTTCCGGGCCATCTCCAGGACAACCCCCTTCGCCACCTTCGAAGAGAAGCCGTCCGGCGGAATCCCCAATGACATTGCGGCACTTCGAGGCGCCCGCCTGGTCATGGCCTCAGAGGGCGAGTCCGGCAAGCCCATGTCGGAGGGAATCCTTAAGCGGGTCACTGGCAAGGATGAAGTGGCCGCACGGTTCCTGCAAAAGGAGTTCTTCACCTTCAAGCCCGTCTTCCTTCTCTTCCTTGCCACCAATCACAAGCCCCGGTTCCGGGGTCAGGATGAGGGACTTTGGCGCCGGGTCCGGCTGGTCCCGTTCGCGCGCTGGTTCGCGCCGGAGGAGCGGGATCACACTCTTGACGCCAAGCTTCTGAGTGAAGCGGAGGGCATTGCCGCGTGGGCCGTGCGCGGAGCCATGGAGTGGCACCGTGATGGCCTCAAGGACCCCGCCGTCATCACCCGCGCCAGCAAGGAGTACCGGGCGACCAGTGACGCGCTGGCGGGCTTCTTCCCGGGCGTCCTTGAGCGGTGCGGGGAAGAGCACGTCATGAGCGGCAACGAGATCTTCAGCGCGTACCTGGACTGGTGTGAGGAAGAGAACCTTCCCCAGCGGGAGCGCTGGACGCGGCGGACGTTCTACGGCGCCCTTGAGGAACGGGGCGTCACCCGTGTCATAAAGCGCTCTGGCGTCGCCCTAGCCGGTATCCGGCTGGCCGACACGGACACCCATGCAGGGCCCGGCATCTTCGCCAAGTAGCCCGTGTAGCACACCAGTTGAGAGCAGTGCACCACATGGTGCACTGCTCTCTTTGCGTTGGGAGGGGAAGCAAGTGCTGACCTATCGGCACGTCATAGCCGGTGACTTGGTACGCATCCATGTGCCTGCCACTCCGGAGGAGCTAGACGACTTCATTGACTGGGCGCGCGAAGCGCATCGACGCGGCCCCATCGCGCTGGACACGGAGACCAGCGGCTTGCAGATTTTTTCGCGCGGTTACCAGCTCCGAACGGTCCAGTTCGGTGACGCTCATGATGCATGGGTAATCCACTGGGAGCGCGGCGGCCACTTCCGCCGTGCCGCGCTGCATGTGCTCCATAGGGCCGGGCAATTTCTGGTCCACAACGCGCCCTTTGACTGGCTGGTCCTGGGTGAGCACACGGGCATATCCGTGGAGGAGCTGGCCCCGCGCACACGGGACACTCGCGTACTGGCTGTACTCCTGGACCCCCGCCAACCCCAGGAAGGAGGACTAGGGGCCAAGCTCAAACCCCTGGCGGCGCACTACGTGGACCCCGCCGCCCCGGACACTCAGGACGGACTGACGCGGGTTTTCAACTCGCTGGGGCTGACGAAGGAAAACGGCTTCGCCCGCATTGACTTGCATCACCCCACCTACAACTTGTACGCCGGTCTGGACTGCATTCTCACGGCACGGCTGTACCCCCGCCTGATGGCTGAGCTTGAGCGGCGGCAAGTGCGGCGTGAACTGGTGGAGTACGAACACCAGATATCGCGCCTGTGTGCCCTCATGCAGCGCCGGGGGATGATCGTTGACCAGGAATACACGCGGGCGCTCGCTGACCGGCTGGCCGAAGAAGCGGGCCGGTACGGCGTGATGGCCGCCCGCTATGGCGTGGACAAGGTGGGCTCAGGGGCTCAGGTGGCCGAAGCACTGACAGCCATGGGAGAGACGCTTACACGGCGCACGAAGGGCGGCGCGCTCTCCACGGCGAAGGACGTTCTTCTACCCCTCGCAGACCTTGACCAGGACTGGCAGCGCATCGGAGCCCGGGACCCAAATCCGTTGGCTGACGCGGTGCTCCGTGCGAAGCGCGCTGAGAAGTGGGGCAAGACCTACGCAGAGGGCTTCCTGTCGAAGCTTTCTGCGGCGGGACGGATACACCCGTCCATATCGTCACTGGCCGCGCGGACAGGGCGCATGTCTGTCACAGACGGCTTGCACCAGCTCCCAAGCTCTGACCACGTCATCCGGCGCGCGATACTCGCCGAACCTGAACACGTCTGGGTTTCCACAGACTTTCAGGCCGTTGAAATGCGGGTACTGGCCGCGCTGGCGAACGTGCGCAAGATGGTGGACGGATTCCGCAATGGCGGGGACGACTTCGACATTCACATGTTCACGGCCCAGCTCATCAAAGGACCAGGGGCTACCCAGCACCACCGCAAGCGGTTCAAGGCTACTGGGCTAGGAAAGATCTACGGCGGCGGCGTGGCCACGCTGGCGCGTCAGACCGGAGCGACGGAGGCAGAGACCCGGCGCGCTGTCAGCGAGTACGAGCGGGCTTTCCCAGAGATCCGCCGGGCGTCGGCCCGCTGGCAGCGGGAAGCGCGGGCTACCGGCATGGTCACCGTGTCGGCTACGGGGCGGCTTATGCCGCTGGACCGGGACCGCATGTACGCGGTCGTGAACTACCAATGCCAGTCGGCTGCAAGGGACTTGCTGGGGCAAGCGATGCTCAACGCCGAATCGGCCGGAATCATGGAGTACTGCCGTCTGCCGATCCATGACGAACTACTTGCGTCCGTTCCGGCGCGGGAGGCCAAGGAGATTGCCCGCGAATTCGAGAAGGCGATGTCCATGGATCTGTTCGGCGTACCCATCGTGGCCACTGCCGACGTGGGCGGACGCTCCTGGGGCTCCCTCTACGGAGCCGACTTCTGAGCCGTGCACCACATGGTGCGCTGGTCCGTGACATGTCCGTTACCTGTCTCATCCCCAAGGAGGACTTGAGCGCTAAACGCGTACTGCCCACGGAGTGCACACGTACCGGCTAGGAGACGTTCCACAACCTTCCAAAAGACCAACGGTCTAACCCTGCATCAACGCCGTTGTGGCCGCCTGATTTCCGTCATTAGGTAGGCGCCACGCCGACGGCGAAGGCAATGCGCAAGCCCCGTCCGAAGCGTCCCGGACGGGGCTTTGTCGTGCCCCTGCATGTCCAGACGCTCAGGCCCATAACGGGCCTACAAGTCTTGCGCGCGCTCCGCCCTGTTCCGGGCAACCCTTGCGCTCCCCACGGGAGTGCAACCGGCCCAGGAACACGCGGAGCACTCCTTGATTTCTCTCAGCGAAGCCCAGCTCTCTGCCGCCAAGACCAACGACTTGAACGCCGTAACGGCTGTCGTTCAGGCCACGGAAGAGCGCATACAGCAACTCGCGTGGAAGTACGCAACCGGCAGCGGGCGCACCGACCCCAGTCTGACCGAAGACCTTGCCCAGATCGGCCGAATAGCCGTCTGGGAGTGCCTGGGCCGCTTCAACGGCCACACCGTGGCGGAGTTCTTCGCCTACGTGGACCGGACGCTCAAGGGCGTCATGAGCGACACCCGCAAGGAACAGACCCGGCAGGGCGTATCCCGCTCCGTGGCGGCTGCCTTCGAAGCCGCCCTGTCCATGGCCGACGGCAACCCCTACGAAGCCGAACACCTGGTGACTGACCCGGCTGCCATGGGGGACCGGCGCCTGAGCCGTGACACCGCTTACGCGGCCCGGCTGAGCTGGCAGGGGATTGAGTGCCTTGACGCCCCTCTTGGGGACGGCGAGAGCGGCGAAACCCTCACACTGGCGGACCGGCTGGCAGCACAGGAGGAAGTCCCCGTTGACCTTCTTGAGCCGGGCGACTACGACCGGGACCGACGCAAGCGGACCAGCGTACGGGTGCGTCAGACCCTGGCGCGCATGAGCTGGGATCAAAGTACGGTCCTCATGGCACTGACCGGCATAGCGCCCGTCAGCTACTACGGCAGCGAACATGACGACCAGTTGGCCGCCGACCACGGCATAGCCAGGAACATGGTCCGGGTCACCCGCAGCAAGGCCAAAGACCGATTCGCTGAGATCTGGAACGCCGACGAAGCGAAGGGCGGGCAAGCTGCCTAGACACTGAACGGCCCCCGCTCCGGCGGGGGCTTTCGTGCGTCCGGAGCAGTGCACCACATGGTGCACTGCCCGTTTCACTGGGCGGTAGCGACTCAAGTCGCCGAATTGAATTGAATTGAGCCCCCGCCGTCAATGGCGGGGGCTTTTCTGTGCCCTCACGCTAGGAGTGCTGCCTTTCCCTGTTCTCGGCGTACCACATTGCCAGCTGAAATTCCGTCGACGTTCCAGTCAGCGAGTACAGGCGCCGCATGTCTCCGTACAACGTAGACGGGCTCAGTTCCAGCTCCGTAGCGATGGCTTTAAGGGACCACGCTTCGGATAGACGCTGAAGGATGCGCCAGTAGCGGGGGAGGAATGTACCCGTAACGCGGGCCTCCCCATTCCACGGCGTGGCGTGATCCCACTGCTGCTCGTAGATGTTAGTGAGCAACTTCACGAGACTGGGATGCGTAATCATCAGTCCGGGCTTGTCCTCCGGATTTCCGTCATGGTCGGCCACGAAGGCGATTCGCTCATCAACGATGATCATGCGCTCAAAGGGGGGAAGCGCCGTACGTATTTCCGCCCCTTCCTTGATCATTACTGCGGCGTATTCTTGCTCCGGCCGACGAGTCCGCGCGTTATCCAGATAGATGATTCGGATTGCCACCCCCCTCCGACGGATCAGCGGATCGATTTCCTTGGCTCGCTCAAGGGTTTCGGGAGGCCGGTCAAGAGGGTGTGACGTGTACATGGAAGACGTAGCCCCGGCTATCGCCTTGCCAAGCTCGTGTGACATGTCTGCCAGCCGGGGGAGTGACCGTATGCCCGAGACGGCTCCCGTGCTGGAAGCCGTGCGGATCTTGTCAGTAAGTGACTGCATGCCTTCAAGTCGGGCCAGTGCTTCGTTGATCTGCTCCCGCGCCTCATGGGTGAAGCTCAGTTCGGCAGTGCGTATATCGGCGGCAATGAAGCCGTCCAGATGGGTCCCCCAAGTCGCGAGGCGGTACCAAAGGAGTTCATCAAGACCGGGTTCATCCCGCTGGGCAATGTGCCCGTCGTGCAGGCGCAAGAGCAGGGCGTACGCCGTTGTCGAAATCGGTAGCCTAAATGACTCCTTGTCCGGGTTTGTCATAAGAAATAACCCCCAAAAAGATTCCAGATGTGATCTCTGCAACCGTAGGTTATTGCGCGCTTTAACTGAAGCGGGGAGGCTACAGAGAGTCATGAAGCGCATATGCAGTTGGCAACGCGCTCTTGAGGAAGTGCACTGTGGGCCGGTTGGGAGTACCTATCTAAGGAGAGATGCACATGCGTAAGTGGTCACACATAGTTGGAAAGGCTGTCGCCCTTCTCGTTGGCGGCATGGTCCTCACCCTGGGCGGAGCCAGTGCGGCAGGGGCAGACAGCCAATGGGCGACGGCTGACAGGTCGGCTGAGTCCAGCGTGTCCGCACCGGCGGCACCTACCTCTACGGATAGCCAGTGGGGATAGTGTGTAACTGACGAACAGTCAGAGGCCGGGCGTCCACAAGGCCGCTCGGCCTCGGTAAGTGGGGGGCCTGAGCAGATGATGGAGTCACCGACAGCACGAATGGAAATTCAGTTCTACGTCCGCCGGGCGGGACGCTGGCAATGGCGATCGGCACCGGGCTTTCCCAGCGCTGACGATGAGCCGCACAGTGAGGCACAGCTCACACGGTCACTGGTCACGTACAGCACGATGGTTGCGCATCTGATCTCTGACCCGAAGGTGATCCGATTTCGGGTGCTGACCCGGCATGTTCCTACTGGCCACCTGATCGGGCACTACGAGTGGAAGCGTTCCGGTGAAAGCGGGCGCCTAATCCCGGCATGTGAGCCGTGGACACATTGGGCCGCGAAGCTGGCTCAGGCGGTGTGACAGAGCCCCACCAGGACACCGCGAATGCCCTGGTGGGGCTGTCCTCGCTCACGGTGTCAGATGCCCGCAGCGAATCGCAACAGCTCCACTAGACGCCCGCCGCCTGCACATGGCAGCGAAGAGCCCCGTTCCTCCTATGCGGAAGCGGCGAGGCTCAGGCCAGCGGAAGCGGGCGCGTCAGCCGTCGCACCGCGCGAAGCCCACAAAGGCCGTCCACGCAGCGGCAGGCACGGTAAGGATCGGGCCGCCGGGCTTCTTGCTGTCCCGGACCGGAACTTCACCTGTGGTCGCCGCGTACTCTGGCGCCCACTCGACGCACTGGCCGCCGTCGCCGCTGCTGTAGCTGGACTTGACCCACTGCAAGCGCCGGTCATCCGTGTTGCTCATCCTGCGTACTCCTTGATCGCTTCACGCAGCGCGCGAAGTGATTTTTCCGGGGACAGTGCGTCAGCGCGCAGACGCTCGTACCGGTCGGTGCCGGTCGCCACGACGGACGCTGAATCGATCACGCGCCCCAACCCCTGAGCCTCTGAGTACAGAACCGGGGCCGTGTCGCCGTCATCGAACGTCAGTAGCGTAAAGGCTTCTGCGGCAGGCGGAGCGCCTGAGTCATACGGCAGGACCTGGACCGTGACGTTGGGGGCCTGCGCTTCGGACAACAGGTGTTCCATCTGGCCCCGCATGACGGCTCGCCCGCCCACTTCCCGGCGTAGGCACGACTCATCCAACACCACCCATAGCATTGGCGGGTCTGGCCGTTCCATCACACTTCGACGCTGGAGTCGAAGTGCCACCTTCGCCTTGATCACGTCGTCTATGTCCCGTGGATGGGCGGCCCGGAAGAGCGCTTCCGCGTACTCCGGGGTTTGAAGAATGCCCATGACCAGGAACGGCGAGAAGTCGAGAACCTGTGCCGCCTTCTCCTCAAGGTTCAGGTAGGGGACGAACCACTCAGGGTGTCCATGCTGCGAGACCCGGACCAGCAACCTGCCGAAGAAGCCGGACGTGTTGAAGAACCGGTCGCAGCCTTCGGCGAAGGCTGGGGAAGGCAGAGCCTTGCCGTTCTTGACCTTGCTGACGTACGGCTCCTTGTAGCCCGTGAAGTCTGCCAACTCCCGTTGACTGGCCCCCTTGTGGGCCAGCGCCGCCCCTAGTTCTTGCCCGAACCACTCAAGGCCGTTGGCGGGCTCCGATGCACCTTCGATCACGTGTTCAACTCCCCTGACTTTCCAAATGCGTTGGAAACCCTCAGACACTGTTGAGCGTACGCGCGGAACCCCATGGTGGAACCCCGAAGTCCAGAAGGGACCACCAGCGGAAAGGGACCGGCGCCAGAACATGACCAGCGACACCACCAGGACCACCACCAGGACCACCACCAGCCCGCCAGACGACGTGACTGAACTGGTGGCTCACATAAGCGTCTTCGGCCCCTGGGCGCTTCTCGGCTGGCGCCCACGAGGCGGCTTCGTCCACCCCCATGAGGTGGATCTCAGGGCCGTGCAAGCCGGACTCAGGCGGCTGCTGTGACCGGTTCCCCCCAGGCGCCCGACCCCAACCGCGACGTGGACGAGCTGCACGCGCTCATTAAGGCGGGCGGGTTCTGGCGACTGGCCCCGGAGTGGGTACCGCACACCGGCTACGCACAGTCCGACCGGCAGTCGCTCAGCCATGTTGAGGACGGACTACGGAGGTTGCTCAACCCGTGACTACCGAGACCACGCCGCCGACTGCGCCGACCCTGCCCATGCCGAACCCGGAACCCGTTGCGCACCCCGATTGCCGCATCTGTTTCGCAGCGGATCGGGGCCGCACGGCAGCGCGGACACAGAAGGCAACCGGAGGGGTGGCCACGTTCAACGGAATCATCGCTGACCACCCACACTGCGCTCGCGACGCCAATCAGACGACCTAGGGAGAAGGCGTGAACATCCTCAAGAACATCCACTACGCCATGTCAGAGACGATTTTTGGCGGGCTTTGCATCGCGCTAGTGGCAGGTAGCTGCGGTCTTGTCCTCGGCGCCACTGCGCACAACTACTTCTAAACCAATCCCTGAAAGGCACAGGCATGCATTACGAGCCTGTCACCCGCTCTTATTGGGCGGATGGTGAGCGCGAAGAGGCCGAAGACAAGGCCACTGCCTTTGTCAATGCGTTCCGCCGACTCGGCATCGACTTTGACGACATCGAGCTTCAAGCGCCGTCAGCGTGCAAGGCCGTACCACCCGGCCCCGCCTGTTGCATTGTCGACAGGTACCGCCTCGCACTGGGGTGCCTGGAGCTGGACGACGCAGAGGGCATCGCGGAGAGGGTCAGCGGCCTTATGGACGAGCTAGCCGAGTACCGCGCAGCGGCGAAACGGAAGTCAGGCCGACGCCGACGCCGACGCCGACACTGAACCCCCGCTCCCTGCCGCTGTGTCGTCGCGGTGGGGAGCGGGACTCAGCCCCCGTAGCTCAGTGGTAGAGCGCGCCTGCTTGCGCAATTCGAACGGCCACAGCCAGGAAAGAGCCCGGTTCAATTCCGGGCGGGGGCACTGCTCCTTGGACGCGATCACCCAAGGAGTGATCAACCAGGCACCACAACCCCGTTCGGGTGATGCGCGGACGGGCGAGTACCGACCGAAGTACCGTCGACTAACAGGGAGTTCGGCACATGACCCAGCAGCAATGCCCGGGGTGCAACGGCACGGGCAAGATCCAGGTTCAGCGGCACCACAACATGGACGACAACCCCGGCGGAGTCGAGGTCGAAGAGCAGCAGTGCTCCGGGTGCAACGGCACCGGATGGATTGAGGGAGGCGACAGGGGCTAATGAGCGAACACAGTGGGCAAGGTGGCAACGTCTGTCAGGGGCCGCATTTGGCTTGTGACGGATGTTGCGGCGCGGGGCAGACGGACCAATCGACAATGGCCGTAGACCAGTACGGACAGGTTGTCTCGGCCGTATCGGCGCATCGTTGCCGCCACTGTGCGGGTCGGGGCTTCTACTGCAAGGCCACCCCGAAGTGCGACGCCCCACACAACGGTCAGACATTCATGATCCGACCCCGGCTCTTGCCTCCTGTGTAGCTTTTCCCCAGTCGGCCCCGTCCGTGTGCTGCCCCCGTGGTGCATGGGCGGGGCCTTCTGCATGCTCTCGTGTCGGCAACCGCGTGATAGGCATGCAAGGTCAACACGCGCTCAGATAAGGGGAGATAATGAAGCTCCATGCAACCGCCGTTGCAGCCGTCGCCGTCGCGCTCGCAGCACTGACGGCATGCGGGGGAGGGGACGACTCGAAGCCCAAGCCGAGCAAGAGCACAGAAGCTGCCCAGAAGCCCGCTGAGGGCTCCGGAGTGCCCACGCCGTCCGCCGCCCAGCGCGCTGCGCTGATACGCGCTCTCGGAGCTGTGGAGCCCGGTCTAGTGGAGAACGAGGAGCGGGCCGTCAGCCGGTCCCGCAGCGTGTGTCTGGACCTGAAGGAGAAGAAGCCCGCCGCCACGGTCCGGGCCAACGCAGAGGCCCGCTTCGAGGGTGGCACCGTGCCGACGCTGAGCGCGGACCAGGCGGCCCAGATTGTCATTGCGATCCGCTCGAATCTCTGCGGCTAAAGCAGGGGCGAAGCCCCGCTTATCGCTTCCCGAAGCGGGCGGGGCTTCTTGCTGCCGCGTAGGGTGCCCGCCATGGACCACAACCCAAACCGGTCTACGAGTCAGCGCGGCGGGATGCGCGAAGACCCCGGACGCCGATAGCGCCGATGATCGTTCCCAGAGCGAAGGAGACGGCGGCAAGCGTGAGGTGGACCCAGAAGTACGCCGTGGGGCGGCCATCGTCGAAGGCGAGCCCGCTGCCGTCCTTCCACAGGTTCTTGGTGAACATGACCCAGATCACCCAAGACCAGGCGCCGAAGGCGGTGAGGAACCAGGAGACGAGGCGGCTGAGCTTCATGGGCGCTTCCTTCGGGTACGGCTGGTTGCTGCCCTCAAGTATGTGTGTCGCCAGTGACCAGCGTGCCGCTGGGTTCGTGCTGGGTACTTGTCTCTGGATCACTTTCGTCAAGAACCTGTGGAAGGACGGCAGCGGGCTCGCCTTCGATGACGCGGGCGACCCGACCGGGTACTTCTGGGTGCACCTGACGCTCGCCGTTGTCTCCTTTGTCTTGGGGACGGTGGTAGGGACCATCGGGTTCCGTGGACTCCGCGCTCTGCGCCGTACGTCATAGTCATGGCCGTCCTCGCGGTCCTCGCAGGTCTCGCCGTCCTCGCGGCCTTCGCCGGTCTCCACTGGTACGTGTGGCGCCGCCTGGTGCGGGACACCACGGCCGGACCCGGCCTCGCCCGGCGCGCGGGCACGGTGCTCTTCGTCGTCGCCCCGCTGCTGATGTTCGCCGCGCTCGTGGCGGAGCGGGCGGGAGCGCCCTTCCTGCTCCAGCGGGTGCTCGCCTGGCCCGGCTTCCTCTGGCTGGCCCTCGCCCTGTACCTGCTGCTCGCGGTGCTCGTAGGGGAGTTGGCGCGCCCGCTGCTGCGGCGATGGGCGGAACGCACGCCTTCCGGGGACCCCGCGCCCGAGGCGCCGATGTCCGAGGCGCCCGTGTCCGAGGCGCCCGCCCCCGCGGAGTCCGCCCCCGCCCCCTCCCGCCGCCTCTTCGTCTCCCGCGTCGTCGGGGGCGCCGCCGCGGCCGCCGCCGTGGGGACCGTCGGCTACGGCACGTACGGCGTGCTCCGCGGGCCGCGCGTGAAGCGCGTCACCGTGCCGCTGGCCAAACTGCCGCGCGCGGCACACGGGTTCCGGATCGCCGTGGTCAGCGACATCCACCTCGGGCCGATCCTCGGGCGCGGCTTCACTCGGCGCGTGGTCGACACCATCAACGCCACCCAGCCCGATCTGATCGCCGTGGTCGGCGACTTGGTGGACGGCAGCGTCGAGGACCTCGGCCCGGCCGCCGCGCCCCTCGCGGGACTGCGGGCCCGGCACGGCGCGTACTTCGTGACGGGCAACCACGAGTACTTCTCCGGTGCGGAGCAGTGGGTCGACCACGTACGCGAACTCGGTCTGCGCCCGCTGCGCAACGCCCGTGCGGAACTGCCCTGGTTCGACCTCGCGGGCGTCGACGACGTGGCGGGCGAGGGCGAGGGCAAGGGCCCCGACTTCGCCAGGGCCCTCGGCGACCGGGACCGCTCACGGGCGTCCGTGCTCCTCGCGCACCAGCCGGTCGTCATCCACGACGCCGTCGAACACGGAGTGGACCTCCAGCTCTCGGGCCACACGCACGGCGGCCAGCTGTGGCCGGGCAACCTCGTGGCGGACCTCGCCAACCCGACCCTCGCGGGCCTGGAGCGGTACGGCGACACGCAGCTCTACGTGACGCGGGGCGCGGGCGCGTGGGGCCCGCCGGTGCGCGTGGGGGCGCCGTCGGACATCACGGTGGTGGAGCTGGCGTCACGACAGGCCTGAGCCCCGCCCGGCGCGGCCCCGCTCACGAACTGCGAGCCAGCTCCGGCCGCTTGAGGTAGTCCGCGAAGCCGATGACGTTGCCCCACGGGTCGGCGATCTCCACGGTCCACCCGGTGGCGACGGAGAACGGCTCGGCGAGCAGCACGACGCCCGCCTCCGCGAGGGCCCGCCCCTTGGCGCGGGCGTCCGGGACCTCCAGCCACACGCGGGGCGAGGGCCACGGCGGCGTACGCGGCACGATGCCGTCCTCCACGCGCAGCAGCACGCCCGGCGTCTCCTTGCCCACCTTCAGGATGGCGAGGCCGATCTCGTCGAGCCGGAACGAGACGGGGAACCCGGCCCGCTCGTAGAACGCGACTGCCTCGCCCAGGTCGCCGACGGGGAACAGGACGTTGTCGAAGCCGAGCAGTTCCGCGGAGGGGTCGGCGGTGAGCTGGTCAACGGACAGGCCGACCGACTGGTTGTCTGACATTCCGTCAGCGTAGGGCGGGTCGCGCGGCACGCGCGCAGGCGCGCGAGAACGGCGCCGCGAGCGCCCTCGTTCAGCGGATGCGGCGGAGGGTGGCGTACGCACATGGGCCCCGCTCCTCGGAAGGAGCGGGGCCCAGTGACGTACAGGCGTGACCAGGGACGGTCAGAAGCGACGCGTGATCAGCGCGCGCTTGACCTCCTGGATCGCCTTCGTGACCTCGATGCCACGCGGGCACGCGTCCGTGCAGTTGAACGTCGTGCGGCAACGCCACACGCCGTCCTTGTCGTTCAGGATCTCCAGGCGCTGCTCGCCCGCCTCGTCACGCGAGTCGAAGATGAAGCGGTGCGCGTTGACGATCGCGGCCGGGCCGAAGTACTGGCCGTCGTTCCAGAACACCGGGCACGAGGACGTGCACGCGGCGCACAGGATGCACTTCGTCGTGTCGTCGAAGCGCTCGCGGTCCTCGGCGGACTGGTAGCGCTCGCGCGTGGGCTCGTTGCCCTTGGTCACGAGGAACGGCATCACGTCGCGGTACGCCTGGAAGAACGGGTCCATGTCGACGACCAGGTCCTTCAGGACCGTCAGACCCTTGATCGGCTCGACCGTGATCGGCTTGGCCGGGTTGATGTCCTTGATCAGGGTCTTGCAGGCCAGCCGGTTCTTGCCGTTGATCCGCATGGCGTCCGAGCCGCAGATGCCGTGCGCGCAGGAGCGGCGGAACGTCAGCGTGCCGTCCATGTCCCACTTGACCTTGTGGAGGGCGTCGAGGACGCGCTCCTTCGGGTCGATCTCCAGCTGGAAGTCCTGCCACGTGGCGTCCGCCGAGACCTCGGGGTTGAAGCGGCGCACGCGCAGGGTGATCGTGATGTACGGGGAGTCGGCGAAGCCCGCCTCGGGCTTGGCGTCTTCCTTGTCGAGGGTCGGGGTTGCCATCAGTACTTACGCTCCATCGGCTGGTAGCGGGTCTGGACGACCGGCTTGTAGTCGAGACGGATCGTCTCCGTGCCGTCGTCGCCGACCTCGCGGTACGCCATGGTGTGGCGCATGAAGTTGACGTCGTCGCGGTTCGGGAAGTCCTCGCGGTAGTGACCGCCGCGGGATTCCTTGCGGGCGAGCGCGGACTGCGCCATGACCTCGGCCAGGTCGAGCAGGTTGCCCAGCTCGATGGCCTCCAGGAGGTCGGTGTTGAACCGCTTGCCCTTGTCCTGGATCGAGACGTTCCGGTAGCGCTCGCGCAGCTCCGCGATCTTCTCGACCGCCGTCTTGATGGTCTGCTCCGTGCGGAACACCATGACGTTGGCGTCCATGGTCTCCTGGAGTTCCCTGCGCAGCTCGGCGACCCGCTCATTGCCCGTGGCGTCGCGCAGCTGCTCGACGAGGCCGACGACCAGTTCCTCCGGGTTCTCGGGAAGCTCGACGTAGTCGTTCTTCGCGGAGTACTCGGCGGCGGCGATGCCCGCGCGCTTGCCGAAGACGTTGATGTCCAGGAGCGAGTTCGTGCCGAGGCGGTTGGCGCCGTGGACCGACACGCAGGCCACCTCGCCGGCGGCGTACAGGCCGGGAACGACCGTGGTGTTGTCCGCGAGGACCTCACCCTCGACGTTCGTCGGGATGCCGCCCATGGCGTAGTGCGCGGTCGGCTGGATCGGGATCGGGTCCGTGTAGGGCTCGATGCCGAGGTAGGTGCGCGCGAACTCCGTGATGTCCGGGAGCTTCGCGTCCAGCTGCTCCGGCGGGAGGTGCGTGAGGTCGAGGTAGACGTGGTCGCCCTCGGGACCGCAGCCGCGGCCCTCACGGATCTCCGTGTAGATGGAGCGGGACACGACGTCACGGGACGCGAGGTCCTTCATGACCGGCGCGTACTTCTCCATGAAGCGCTCGCCGTCCTTGTTGCGCAGGATGCCGCCCTCACCGCGGGCGCCCTCGGTGAGCAGGATGCCCATGCGCCAGATGCCGGTCGGGTGGAACTGGAAGAACTCCATGTCCTCCAGCGGGATCCCGCGCCGGTAGCAGGCCGCCTGGCCGTCGCCGGTGAGCGTGTGCGCGTTCGACGTCACCTTGAAGAACTTGCCGGTGCCGCCGGACGCGTAGATCACGGCCTTGGCCTGGAAGATGTGGATCTCGCCGGTGGCCAGCTCGTACGCGACGACGCCCGCGCTCTTCTTGACCCCGTCCACCTCGACGATGATCTGGTCGAGGACGTAGAACTCGTTGAAGAACTCCACACCCTCCTTGACGCAGTTCTGGTACAGCGTCTGGAGGATCATGTGGCCGGTGCGGTCGGCCGCGTAGCAGGACCGGCGCACGGCGGCCTCGCCGTGGTTGCGGGTGTGCCCGCCGAAGCGCCGCTGGTCGATGGTGCCGTCCGGCGTGCGGTTGAACGGCAGGCCCATCTTCTCTAGGTCGAGGACCGCGTCGATGGCCTCCTTCGCCAGGATCTCGGCGGCGTCCTGGTCGACCAGGTAGTCGCCGCCCTTGACCGTGTCGAAGGTGTGCCACTCCCAGTTGTCCTCCTCCACGTTGGCGAGCGCGGCGGCCATGCCGCCCTGCGCGGCGCCCGTGTGGGAGCGGGTGGGGTACAGCTTGGTGAGCACGGCGGTGCGGCTGCGCTTCGTCGCCTCGATGGCGGCGCGCATGCCGGCGCCGCCCGCGCCGACGATGACGGTGTCGTACTTGTGAATCTTCACTGGGGTCGCCTCGGCTTTAGCGGATGTTCGGGTCGAAGGTGAAGATCACCAGCGTGCCCAGAAGGATGGTGAACACCGTGGCGGTGTACAGCAGGCCCTTGAGCCACAGACGCGTGTTCGGGCGCTCGGCGTAGTCGTTGATGACCGTGCGCAGGCCGTTGGCGCCGTGCAGCATCGCGAGCCACAGCATCAGCAGGTCCCAGACCTGCCAGAACGGCGAGGCCCAGCGGCCCGCGACGAACGCGAAGCCGATCTTCGAGACGCCGCCGTCGAGCACCAGCTGGATCAGCAGGTGGCCGAGGACGAGGACGACCAGGACGACACCGGACAGGCGCATGAACAGCCATGCGGCCATCTCGAAGTTGCCGCGGGTCGAGCGCGGGGTCTTGGAGGTGCGCTTGCGCGGCGCCTCGATGACGGGGGCCGGGTGGTCCACGTCGTAGAGCGAGGCGCCCTCGACGGGGCCCACGCCGGACGTGCCGGACTTCTCAAGCGTGGTGTCAGCAGACATGTCTGGCGTCAGCTCCCGAAGACTTCGCGGACGGCGTGGCCGAGCACGGGGTAGAGCGCCCCGACCATCAGGACGATCCAGATGCCGACGACGGTCCAGAGCATCTGCTTCTGGTAGCGGGGGCCCTTCGACCAGAAGTCGACGGCGATGACGCGCAGGCCGTTGAGCGCGTGGAAGAGGATGGCGGCGACCAGGCCGTACTCGAGGAGTGCGACGAGGGGCGTCTTGTAGGTGCTGACGACGTCGTCGTACGCCTCCGGGGAGACGCGGACGAGAGCGGTGTCCAGCACATGCACGAACAGGAAGAAGAAGATGAGGACGCCGGTGACTCGATGAGCCACCCAGGACCACATTCCTTCCCGGCCGCGGTACAGCGTTCCAGCCGGCACGGAAGTTCCTCCGGGAGCGGGGGTTGGGGCCGGCCGGCTTCGGTGTCGGACGAGCCCGGCCGGGTACGGTCCACCGGCCGCCCGTCATCGTATCGACGACTTGTCGGTGTCCCTGCGCCGGGTCCGCAGGTGTGATCAAACAGGCAGTCAAACAGGCACGTACGGGCTATCGGGCCGAGAGTGCCCCGCGACGGCCTGAGGAGCGGCTTCCGTGGCGGTTTGGGCGGTGTCTGCGCTGGGGTTCTGGGCGGCGGCCCGTGCGTGGCGCAGGGCCAGACGGGTCAGGCGGCCCCGGGCGAGGCGGCGCAGTTCCTCGGCGGCGACGGCGCGTTCCTCCTCCGGATCGTTGCCGAGGCGTGACCGGAGGGCGGTGAGTCGGTGGTCCAGGGCCTCGTCCGGGGCGATGCCGTCGAGGCAGACCACGAACGTGTGACCGAAGCGGCTCTCGTACGCGGCGTGTGCGGCGCGCAGGGCGGTGTGGGCGGCGACGTACGTGGCCCGGGGTGCCCCGTGGTGGGTGGCCGGCGGGTCGAGGGGCTCGCGGGCCAGGGCTTCGGCGAGGTCGCCGGGGGAGAGGTCGTACGCGGCCTCGTCGCAGGCGGCGAGCAGCGCGTCGAGGTCGGGGTAGGGCCGGTGGGCGGCGACGCGGCGGGCCCAGCGGCGGCTTCCGCAGCAGGCGAGGAGCGCGGTCTCGGCCTCGCGTGGCGTGGCGGAGTTCAGCTGTTCCGGCGTGGCGACGGGGCCGGCGGCGTGGGCGGCGCCGGGGAGTCGGGGGGAACGGTGCGGGGACAGCGGGCGCTCCTGGGCATGGGGCGGCTGGGCGGACGGTGGGGGGAGGGTCTTGCGGGGCGTGCGGGGTGGTGCGGGTCGTGCGGGTGGTGCGTGCGCGTGTGGGGTGGCTCGTAACGGTAGCGAGAGTGTGGGGGAACCGTCCGAAGGATGAGCGAATTTCACCTGGATGGGGGAGTTTCGCCTCCCGATGTGAACGGGTGGCCCGCGACGGCGCGTCGTAGCGTGGCTGTATGGCTGTGACTTCTGGTGCGGATCGGCGGCCGTCGAGGAGGCCGCGATGAAGCGCGGGCCCCTCGCCGCCGCAGGGGGCGTCGTCGTCGCGGGGGCCGTCGTGGCGAGCGTAGCCCTGTGGCCGGGTGGGGACGGCCGGACGCCCGCCGGCCCCCGCTCCTCGGAGAGCCGGGCGCGCGAACAGAGCCAAGCCCAGTCGCGGGCGCCGACACGGGCACCGACGCGGGCGCCGACGCCCAGCGAGAGCCACCCCCTGTCGAGGGCGCCGGCGACCATACCCGCCGTGCGGGAGCACACCGCCGCCCGCGGCCCCGGCTGGCGCCCCGCCGAGGGGAAGGCCCGCGTGGTCGTCCGCGACCGGGATCTCGCCGACGAGGGCCGCCTCCTCGCGGGCGAGCTGAAACTCAAGTACGCCGGTGAGGACGCCCCGGGCCGGGGGGACGTGGAGCTGGCCCTCACGGACGGCGAGGGTCAGGGCCCCGAGTCGTACACCCTCTCCGTCAAGGACCGCCGGGTGCGCATAACCGCCCCTGCCGAAGCCGGCGTCTTCTACGGGACCCGCACCCTCAAGCAGGAGGTGAAGGGGGACGGGACGGCCTCCGAGGGCGTCGTGCGGGACCGGCCGGCCAAGCCGCAGCGCGGTTTCATGCTCGACATCGCCCGCAAGCACTTCGACGCCGCGTGGATCGAGGACCGGATCCGCGAGCTGGGCGACCTGAAGTTCAACCAGCTCGGCCTGCACTTCTCCGACGACCAGGCCTTCCGCGTCGCGTCCGCCTCGCACCCCGAGATCGTCTCGTCCGACCACCTCACCAAGGACCAGGTCCGCCGCATCGTGAAGCTGGCGGCGAGCCGCCACATCACCGTCGTGCCGGAGATCGACTCCCCGGGCCACCTCGGCGCGGTCATCAGGGCGCACCCCTCGCTCCAGCTCCGCGACGCCCGGGGCGTGGCCACCCCCGGCGCCGTCGACATCTCCAGACCGGAGGCCGCGAGGATCGTCGACGACCTCCTGAAGGAGTACGCGGAACTCTTCCCGGGCCGCTACTGGCACCTCGGCGCCGACGAATACCGCGCCCTCATGGTCAACAACCCCGAGGCGTCCTATCCGCGCCTCGCCGCCGCGGCCCGCGAGCGGTACGGGCCGGACGGCCGGGTACGGGACCTGGCGACGGGCTGGCTCAACGACCGGGCCGGCACCGTGCGCCCGTACGACAAGAAGCTGAAGGCGTGGAACGACGGGTTCTTCCGCGGCGGTCGGGTCCGGGCCGCCGACGACATCGAGGTCGCGTACTGGACGGGCAAGGAGATCGGCGCCCGCGACCCCGTGGAGTATCTGGAGGACGGGCGCGAGCTGGTCAACTACAACGACGAGTACCTCTATTACGTCCTCGGCCAGCCCAACGACTTCCGCTATCCGACCGGGCAGCGGATCTACGAGAGCTGGACCCCGCTGGTGATCCGCGGCACCCGGCCGGTGAGCGAGAAGTACGACGACCAGATCCTCGGCGGGTCGTTCGCCGTGTGGTGCGACCTGGCCGGGTCGCAGACGCAGGAGCAGGTCGCCCAGGGCATCCGCATGCCGCTCGCGGCCACCGCCCAGAAGCTGTGGGCCCCGGGGAGGCCCGCCAGGACGTGGGAAGATTTCGTGAAACTCGCTGATACCGTCCGGTAGCCGCCGGTCGGCCCCTGGGGGAGGGACGCGGGTGGATCCTCGTATGCCCGTGAACCCGTGGGGGGTCGCTCAGCGATGCTGTGCACGTCATGTCAGTTGAATACCGCCTCGACGCCGAAGGGGCTCTGCGACGCCTGCGCCCAGGCGTCCGCCGCCGTGCCGCCGCCCGCGCCGGCGCCCCAGCCGGGCCCGCCCGGTGCCGTCATGGTGGGCGGGAAGCCCGCCTGGCTGCGCTCGCCGGTGGTGCTCTGCCGGGTGGCCGTCGTCGCGCTCGGCCTCACCATCGCCGCCAACCTGTACTCGCTGTGGGCGGGCACGGTGATGCTCGACGTGACGGGCGACCTGATCGCGGGGGAGTTCGGGGCGGACCTGGAGCGGAGGGCGGAGAACGCCGACAAGCTGTACGGGACCACCGGGGGCGCGCAGTTGGTCACGCTGCTCGCCGGGTGCGTCGGCTTCCTCCTCTGGTTCCACCGGGTACGGGTGAACGCCGAGGTGTTCGAGCCGCACATCCACCGGATGAAGCGCGGCTGGACGGTCGGTGGCTGGTTCGTGCCGGTGGTGAACTTCTGGTTCCCGCGGCGGATCGCCGTCGACATCTGGGACGCCAGCACCCTCCGTCCGGCGGAGCCGGAACGCATGACGCCCTTCGGCCCGGTGACGGACCGCGGCTCGCACACCCTCATCAACGCCTGGTGGACGCTGTGGATATCGAGCCTCTTCGCCGCGCGCTGGGCGACCCAGTCGTACTGGAAGGCCGAGGAGGCCGAGGAGATCAAGTCGGCCGTCTACAACATGATGTTCTCGGACGGCGTCGACATCGCGGCCGCCGTCCTCGCCATCGTCGTCGTACTCCGGATCACGCGCATGCAGGACCTCAAGGTCCGGTCCGGCCCGCCCCTGGCGCCGCCGGTGCCGGGGCCTGCCACCACCGCGTGATTTCGCCCTTCCTGTGGCCAACCCGCTCGACTCTGTGGTGTATTCGGCCGGGAGCGGGGAGAACCGCTGCCGGAACGGGCAGAACGGCTTGAACGTCGTACGGAGCACAGCGGTCGTACGGAGCACAGCGGGGGGACGCGCGATGGGGTACTGGGGCTATTACGTCGTCGGCAGGAGCGAGCGGCCGCTCGCGGAGTTCCCGGCGGTCGCGGGCGTGCGGGACGACCTTGCCCTCCTCGACCGGCGGGCCGACGGCTGGCAGGTGTGGGAGGTGCCGGGCGGCGAGGGCGCCCGGGACGTGGGGAACATGAACACGCTGGCCCTGGAGACGGGCGCGCCCGCCCTCTTCGGATACGTGATGGACAGCGACTGCGTGGTCATCGAGGCGGCGGCGCCCGAGAGCGGGGCGTGGACGACGTGCCTGGCGCGGCGCGCGATGGCCGCGTACCTCGGCGACGGCGGGCTGACCGTGGAGGACTACTTCCTGGAGCCGCGCGATGCCGCCGAACGCGCGGTCGCCTGGGCCGCCGAGTCGGACCGGACGGTACGGACGGCGCCGCTCCTCGACGTGCTGAAAGCCGAGGCCGAGCCCTCCGCGGAGCAGCTCTTCTTCCGTTTCCTCGACCGGCTCGGCGTCGTGCCGCAGTGACGGCAGTGACGTTCCCGGGGCGGCGCACGCAGTAAGGGTGAAGCGCAGGGTCCGGAACGGGAGACGTACAGCATGAGCCTGGTGGAGCTGATCGCACAGGCCGACGAGCGGGGCCTCGCGGCCAGCGGATTGGCCTGCCTCGACCGCTGTGTGCCGGTGCTCGGCGGCGACGACGACCTGCTGCGGCCCCTGTGGGCGCGGCTCGCGGAGGGCGGCGACTGGGGCGGGCCGCTGGCCGAGGCCCGGTCGGCGCTCGGGCCCGCGCCGGACGCCCCCGGAGCCTCGGACGAGGCCGCCGGCCTTGCCCGCCGCATGCTCGACGCCGTGCCCGCCGCGCACTCGGGCCCCGCGGTGCGCGAGTGGGCCGACGGCTGCTCCGTCGCGGCCCTCCAGGTCCACCGCCTCCTGGACGCGGCGCCGTGGGGCTCCGCCCGCCCGGTGGCCGCGCGCCGCGAGGGCCGCACGGACGGCATGTCACCCCTGGTCGCGGCCGAACTCCGCCGCCAGATCCGCATCCTGGAGCTGCTCTCCGCCAACGACACGGGTGCCGGCGGGCTGCGCCAGGCCCTGGACGTGTCCCTGGAGGGCCGCAGGGTGCTGCGCGCGGTGGTGTCACGGCGGGCGCGCGGGCGGCACTGACCGGCGCAGGGTAAGTGGGGCGGCCGCGCGTTCGCCCGGCGGCATGTGGGGCGCCGCTCCCCGGGGGGCGGGGAGCGGCGCCGCGTAGCCGTTACGGCGTCAGCGTCTGACCGAGGCGGGCGCCCGCCGGGGTCCCCAGCGTCGTACGCCCGTAGTAGACGCCGCCAGCCCCCGGGACGCCGCCCGAACCGTCGCTGTCCAGCTGGAGGATCGTGCCGTCGCCCGCGTCCTCGCCCTCCACGCCGATGGCCAGGTCCGCGTGGCCGGAACCGGACAGGTCGGCCAGGGTCACCGAGGAGCCGAGGCGGTCGCCGGTCTCCGTGGAGCCGGGCACGTCGGGCTCGTCCTGCGAGAAGGCCTTCGCGCCCGTGCCGGTGAGGCCGGCCGCGGAACCCTTCAGGAGCAGGGACGTCCCCGCGTCCTTGCGGCTGGTGCCGGAGCGGGTGATGTCCTCGCCGGGAGCGCCCGTGAGGACGTCGGCGTAACCGTCGCCGTTGTAGTCGCCCGCCGCGACCGACCAGCCCATCGCGTCGCCCGCCTCGGCCGCGCCGATGACACCGCTCGTCGCCTGGTGGACCGTCCGCATGCCGGTCGTGGTGAAGCCCGTCGACGTGCCGGGGACCACCGTCACCTGGCCGCCCGCGTGCGCGCCCGACTCGGCGGTGTACGGCTGGCCGATGACCAGGTCGTCGTAGCCGTTGCCGTCGACGTCGCCCGCCGCGACCGAGTGGCCGCCGGGGACGGAGAGGACACCGGCCCGGCTCAGGCCCGAGCGGCCGCCCCTGAACCAGGCGACCTTGGCCTTGCCCGCCTGGTCGCGGTAGGTGAGGGCGACGTCCGCGTACCCGTCGCGGTTGAAGTCGCCGGACGTGGCGTCCGCGTCCGCTATGGCCGTGTCGCCCGGGGTGAGGCTGCCGCCCGACTCGCGGTCCGCGTCGAGCCGCGCGGCCCAGGAGCCGCCCGTGCCGGTCGCCGCCGCGAAGACGTCCGCCTTGCCGTCGGCGTTGAAGTCGCCGGACGCCACCGCCGAACCGAACCTCGCCCTCGCGTAGTTGAAGTCGTCCGAGAGCTGCATGTCCGTGCCGGACGTGAAGGACGGGCCGTACAGCATGGTGACCGCGCCGCGGTCCGTGTGGCCCGAGCCGTCGTCCTCGCCCGGCGCACCGATGACGAGGTCCGCGTGGCCGTCGGCGTTCAGGTCGCCCCACGCGGTGGCGGCCGCCCACTCGTCGCCGGGCTCGGAGACGCCGGGGACGCCGGTGCTGGTCTGCGTCAGGGAGATCCTCGACCCGGCCACCGGCCCGTCGAGACCGCCGGGCACGACCGTCAGGCGGCCGCGACCGCCCGATGCCTTCGGGGTGCCCGCGACCAGGTCGGTGATGCCGTCGCCGTTGAAGTCACCGGTCGGGGCGGCGGAGTTCACACCGGGGCCGCTCGCGTAGCGGCGGATCTCGTCCAGTTCGGCGTAGAGGTTCTTGCCGGGGCTCGCGGTCGCGACGGCGTCGCGGTGACCGGAGATTGTGTGCAGCGAGGCCCGCTCGCCCTTCTTCCACATGCCCGTGTCGTCGGAGGCGGTCAGCGTGACCTTGCCGGTCGGGCCCGCGCCGTACTGGCCGAGCTTCCAGGCCGCCACCCGCGCCACCGCTTCCAGGGCGGCGCGGGAGGGCTTGCCCGCGGGCCTGCCCGTCGCCGGGTCGCCCTCGAAGTCGCCGAGGACCGCGATCCCCGCCGAGTCGCCGTCGAACCCGGCGGTGTGCGCGCCGCGCACGGGTACGTCGACACCGCCGCCGCGGCCCTCGAAGACACGGCCGCACTTGTCCACGAGGAAGTTGTCCCCGAGGTCGCCGCGGCCCTCGGTCCTCACCTGGTAGGCCAGCAGGCCGCGGATCAGGGCGGGGGACTGGGCGCAGCTGTAGTCGTTCGTGTCGGCCGCCTGGTGGACGAAGACCGCCTTGACCTTGTCGAGGTACCGCGGCGGGTCCTTGACCAGCGACTCGTCGGCGCCCCAGGCCGCGCGGCCGATGATGGGCGGCCGGGTGACGGTGGAGGGCGGGGGCGTCGGCGGCGCGGGCGGCTCGCCGTCGGCGCGGACCTGAGCGCGTGCGTGAGCGGCGGGGGCCATCGCCGTACCGTCCGTGCCAGCGCCCGCGCCAGCGCCTGTGCCGGCGTCCGCACTTGCGTTCGGGCCCCCGTCGAGCGAGGGGTTCGCGGCCTCCTTGCCCGTCACCCCCGGGTCCACGAGGCTGACCTCAAGCCCCTTGGGCAGTGCGCCACTCGCCGATCCGTCGGCCGCGACGACGCGGACCTCGACGCCGTCCGAGGGGCCGACCCACAGCGGCGCGGAGGCGGCCCGCGTGCCCGCCTCCGCCTTCTCCGGACGGCGTGACGCCAGGTCCAGCGCGCGCCAGGCGCTCCACTTACCGGACCCGAGGGCGCGCGTACGGACCTGAGCGCTGCCCTTCAGCTCCTCGGTGGCGCCGCTCCACACGACGCCGAGCAGGGAGAACTGCTCGGTCGAGGTGCGCGGCAGCTCCCGCTTCGCGGCGCCGCCGCCCTTGAGTGCGAGGTCGTGCACGCTCGCCGGCCGCTTGGCGCGAGGATCGGCGGGCTCGTCCTCGGAGTTCGGGCCGGCCGTCGCGTAGGTGACGGCGCCCGCACCTCCCAGCACGACGGCACCGATCGTCAGCCACGCCCTGCGCTTGAGACTCAGTGGTCGATACGCATGCGTGGAACGCGCCTTTTCACGCGGTTTGTGCGGGCTCAAGTGCCCCACTCCTTAGCGAATTTCAGGGGAACCAGCGAGTCCGTAGGACCCATACGGGGCGCAAAGGGTTGTGCCGGTGAGGGGAATCGGGTGCGTGATGTTTGCCGCACGCCCCAGGTGTGACGCGGGAGCCGGTGCGCGCGCTGGGCCATGTGACAGTTGTGCAGTGACGCAACGGGTGGGGACTCGGGTGGGGAAACAGGTGGCACCTCGCGTGAACGGCCGGATGGGGGCGCGCAGGCGGTGGATACGGGCGACGGCGCTCTCCCTCGCGATGGGAGCCGCGGTGGGCACGCTCGTGTCCTGCGGCTCGGACGGCCCGGTGACGTACGCCGGTGGCACGTTCGAGGAGGTGGACCGCGGGGAATCCACGGTGGACGGCGCGGGCTCCACGACGGACGGCGGCGCGGAGCCCGCGTCCGCCGACGAAGTGCGCGGCAGGAAGCTCGCCCTGGAGGGCATGGAACTGCTCAGCTCGGCCGACACGGTTCGTATCGGCATCGACATGGCGACCCCGAAAGGCCATCAGAAGGCCTCGCTGCACGTGGATCGCCGCAGCAATTGCACGGGCACCTTCGACGCGGGACCGGAGCGGCGGGGCGACCTGATCATGATCGCGGGCGGTGCGACGTACGTACGGTTCACCGATGCCTCGCTCGACGCGATCGTGGAGAGGGGGGCCAGGCGGGGCCCCGAGACGGCGGCCCGCGTGCGCGAGCGGACGGCGCTGGCGCGCGGAAAGTACCTGAAGCTTCCGGCGAGGACCGGCACCGGGGGGCCCGGGGCGCCGGTGGGGCAGTGCGACCTCGACGCGTTCACCGAGAAGGTCGGCACCCCGGAGCCGGACGAGGTCATCAAGACCCTTCCCGCCACCCGGCGGTACGGCAAGAACGTCACCCCGCTCGTCGAGAAGGACGACGGCGAGGAGACGACGGTGTACGTGGCGGCCTCCGGAGAGCCGTACATCCTGGGCGTCGAGGTCACGCGCAACGGTGGCGGACAGACCATGGAACTGCGTATGTCCGACTACGGCGAGCCGGTCGCCGCGGTGGCCCCGGCCCCGGGCCTGACGGTCGACATCTCGCGGATCGGCCCCGGGGGGCCGGGGAGTGCGGGCGGCGGGCTCTTCGAGGTCTGAGAACCCGTGCCGGGACTCCGGCACGGGCGCCGGGCGTGCGGGGCCGCCCGGGGCGCCGTCGGGCGCCGGAAGACGTAGCCGTACGCTCTCGCACTGTGACATTTCCGCGCCCGGCGACGCTGGTGACCGTGGGGGCATGGGCACGGTGGGCGTGCCGCGTTCGGCCGGATGGGAGAGCGTTGGGCCAGGGTGGGGAGCCGCGTCGCGCAAAGGCGCGCGACGAGGAGCTGGGCAGAGCCGTCGCGGCGGCCCAGGAAGGCGACGAGGCGGCCTTCGCGGTCGCGTACCGGCTCGTCCAGCCGGGACTCGTCGGATATCTGCGCGGGCTCGTCGGCACGGACGGCGAGGCCGCGGAGGACGTCGCGGCCGAGGCCTGGCTGGAGATCGCCAGGGACCTCGGGCGGTTCCGCGGGGACGGGGCGGGCTTCCGCGGCTGGACCGCGACGATCGCGCGGCATCGGGCCTTCGACCACCTGCGCCGCCAGAAGGCCAGGCCGCGCCCCACCACGCTGGAGCAGGACCTGCTCGAACTGCCCGGCCCGCACAGCACGTCGGCGGCGGCCCTGGAGGCGGTCTCGACCGAGCGGGTGCTCGCGCTGGTCGCGACCCTGCCGCGCGACCAGGCCGAGGCGGTGCTGCTGCGGGTGGTCGTCGGCCTCGACGGCCCGGCGGCGGCGCGGGTCCTCGGCAAGCGCCCCGGGGCGGTGCGGACGGCCGCGCACCGGGGGCTGAAGAAGCTGGGCGAGCGGCTGGGACTCGACGGTGTGACGGATGACGGGCCCGGCACGCTGGGGGAGTCGAGATGAACGCAGACGAGCCCTTGGGCCCTGAGGACAGTAAGGGCCACCCTTCCCGCTCTTCCCGCCCCTCCCTCCCCGAACTGCTCGCCGCGGCCCTGCTGCCCGGCGCGGACACCGCCGTGGACACGGAGGGGGAGCGCGCGGCGGTCGCGGCGTTCCGCGCGGCGCGCGACGCGGGCGCGCACCGGGCGCGCACCCGGCGTCGCGACGACTGGCGTGCCCGGGAGCCCCGCCGCGCCTGGTTCTCGCTGCGGGCCACCGGGGGCGTGGTGCTGGCCGGCGGCCTCCTCGGCGGAGTGGCGCTGGCGGCGGCGGGCACGGTGACCGACGACCCGCCCCCGAGGGAACGCCCCCGCGCCACGGTGTCGTCCCCGCAGACGCCCACGCTTACGCCCCCGCCCTCCACGGTCCCGGAGCGCACGGCGCCGCCGCCCGCGAAGACATCGTCGGCCCCCGACCCCGGCCCCAGCCCCACACCCGAGCCCGGTTCCACGTCCGACCCTCACTCCCAGTCCACGTCCAAGGACAAGAGCAAGCCGGACAAGGGAAACGGACACGGGCACGGGCACGGGCACGGAAACGGCAAGGGCAACGGCAAGGCAAAGGGAGAGCAGGGGAAGCCCCCCAAGTCCGAAAAGCCACATCCCAACGGCAAGGGCAACGGCAAGGCCAAGGGCAAGACCAAGCACGACGAAAAACGCCGCTGAACGTCACTCGGGGCGGGGGAGGGGACGAGCCGCTGCCGGGAACGCGTTCGCCGCGACCCGCTGGGCGGTCTCCCGGAGCCAGATGTGGGCCGCGTCGTGCGTATGCGCGGGGTGCCACCACAGGGCCTCCTGCACCGGTACGGCTTCGTAGGGGCACTCCATGACGCGTACCGGAGCCACGCCGCGCAGTCGGTCGGCGAGCAGTTCCTGGATGAGGGCGACGCGGCGCGTTCCGGCGACGAGCGAGGGCAGCGTGAGGAAGCCGTCGACGGAGATCTCCGTCCTGGCTTCGATGCCCAGCATGCCGAGCTGGCGGACCGCGGGCGCGTCGTACGTGCGCTGGTAGGTGACCCACGGCAAGCGGCGCAGGTCGTCGAGCGTGAGGCGGTCGCCCACGTCGGGATGGTCGGCCGAGACGAGGACGACCCAGCGGTCGCGGTACAGGTCGACCGAGGGGAAACCGCGGATGACGCCGTGCGGCAGGAGGACTCCGTCGACCGTGCTCAGCAGCGTCCCGGTGTTCTCGGTGACGTCCGCGGGCGGCTGCTGGAAGCGCAGCCGGATGCCCGGGGCCTCGGCGTGGAGCGTGCGGGCCAGTTCGGCGCCGAGGACGGCCACGGCGTAGTCGGAGGCGACGAGGGTGAACGTATGGGCTTCCCGGGCCGGGTCGAAGTCGGCCTGGCTGGTGAAGACGCGCTCCAGCACGTCGCAGGCGGTGGCGCTGCGGTCCAGGAGGAGCCGGCCCAGGGCGGTCAGTTCGTACCGGCTGCCCACGCGGGAGAGCAGGTCGTCGTCGAAGTGGCGGCGCAGCCGGGCCAGGGCGGCGCTCATGGCGGGCTGGCTGAGCCCGACGCGGAGCCCGGCGCGCGTCACGTTGCGCTCCTCCAACAGGGCTCGCAGAGCGGTGACGAGGTTCAGGTCCAGGCTGGCCAGGTTCATGGTGCGTCCCCAGACGCGATGACCGCGCGTCATTCACGGTATGGATGGAAGGCATCCAACGAATCGATTTCCCTTATCCGTTGGGCCCGGGCCAGATTAGACCTCTCATGATCGGGAGGACATCTTCGTGGAACCCGCAGCAGGCGTGACCGGCACCCCCACCCCCACCCGCGCCCGTACCTACAACCCCGCCCGCACCCATCCCCGTACCGTCCTGGTCGTCGGCGGAGGCACCTCCGGGAACGCGTTGGCCGTCCTGCTCAGGCGCGCCGGTGTCGCCGTCGACCTCGTCGAAGTCAAGGCCGACTGGAACGCCACGTCAGGCTCCGGCATCACCCTTCAGGGCAACGCCCTGCGCGTCCTGCGCGAGATCGGCGTCTGGGAACAGGTCAGCGCCCAGGGCTTCAGCGGCGACGGCGTCACCGTCGCCGCTCCCGACGGTACCGAGATCTTCACGCAGAAGGACACGCGCACCGGCGGCGACGACCTCCCGGCCATGGTCGGCATGCGGCGTCCCGCGCTCCAGGGGATCCTCATGCGGGCCGTACGGGCCTCGGGCACCCGGGTCCGGCTCGGCTGCACCATCGAGACGTTGGCGCAGGACGCCACGGGTGTCGACGTCTCCTTCACGGACGGCACGTCGAGCCGGTACGACCTGGTGGTGGCCGCCGACGGGCTCAACTCCCGCACGCGCCGCCTCATCGGTGTCACCGACGAGCCGGCCCCGACCGGCATGGCGATCTGGCGGGCCCCCGCGCCCCGGCCGGCCGGTGTCACCCGCGCCCACATCACCTACGGCGGCCCCGCCTGCATCGCCGGGATCTGCCCCACCGGCGACACCACCGTCTACGCCTTCCTCGTCGAACGCAACCGCGACCGGGCCTCCATCGACCCGGCGTCGTACGCCGCGCGGATGCGGCGCCTCGCCGAGGGCTACGGCGGCTTCTGGGACGAGATCCGGGCGTCCCTCACCGACCCGGCGCAGGTCAACTACGCCTGGTTCGACCGGCATCTGGTGGAAGGTGCCTGGCATCGCGGCCGGGTCGTGCTCGTCGGCGACGCCGCCCACGGCTGCCCGCCCACCCTCGCCCAGGGCGCGGCCATGTCACTGGAGGACGTGTCCGTGCTCGCCGAACTGCTCACCCCGGACGACGCCTGGGGCGACTCCCTGGAGAGCACGCTCACCGCCTACCGCGACCGGCGCATGCCGCGTGTGCGGATGGTCGTCGACGCCTCCGTGCAGATCGGCCGCTGGCAGCTCGACGGGGTCCGCGACGCGGACGTACCCGGTCTGATGGGCCGCACTCTTGAGGTGCTGAGGGAACGCCCGTGAACGACGTGTCCGACCCGCGGCACGACCGGGGCCGCCACCCCCCACAGGAGAGGCCCCGGCCGGCACACGGTACGAACCGTCGTGCGGTCCGTACTCCCTTCAGCGCCGCGCGTGCGTTTTCTGTCACACCGCGTTCTGTCACCCGCTAGTTGCACGTTGTACAAACATGGACGTAGGGCCTGACAAGGCCGTAGCGTGCTGGTTCGCGCCGGGGCCGGGCGCAGATCTCCGAGTGGCAGGATTGAGAGAGTGCTGGGGGACGACGCGGAGCTGACCGCCGCGGTGCTTGCGGCACAGGACGGGGACGAGAGCGCGTTCCGGACTGTGTACCGCGCCGTGCACCCGCGGCTGTTGGGATACGTACGCACGCTGGTCGCCGACCCGGACGCGGAGGACGTCGCCTCCGAGGCCTGGCTCCAGATAGCGCGTGACCTGGACCGGTTCAGCGGCGACGCGGACCGCTTCCGGGGCTGGGCCGCGCGCATCGCGCGCAACCGCGCCCTGGATCACATACGCATGCGGGGCCGCCGCCCGGCGATAGGCGGCGACGAGACCGAGCTGACCGGCAGGCCCGCCGACGCGGACACCGCGGGCGAGGCGATGGAGTCCCTGGCCACCGGCGACGCCCTGGCGCTGATAGCGAAGCTCCCGCAGGACCAGGCCGAGGCCGTGGTCCTCAGAGTCGTCGTGGGCCTGGACGCCAAGAGCGCGGCGCAGACCCTCGGCAAGCGTCCGGGAGCCGTCCGCACGGCGGCGCACCGCGGCCTGAAGCGGCTCGCCGAGCTGCTCGGCGCGGACCCCGCGGACCCCGCGCAAGCACTCGGCGCGGTGCCCCCTCAGCGAGAGCCGCGCGGCCGCGCGGTGACGTCCGCCGGTGTGACGCAATCGCGTACGCGGACGCAGAAGGACATGTGATGGCCGACGAGCAGGACAAGTGGCTGGACCGCGACGCGGCGGAGCGTCTGCTGCGCGGGGAGCCCCTCGAAGGCGTCGACCCTCACGTACGCGCGCGGGCCGACCGGCTCGCCCAGGCGCTCGGCGCGCTGGCCGCCACGGACGGGCCGACGGCGCCCGGCGATGCCGATGCCGGTGCCGGTGCCGGTGCCGCCGCGGGGGAACTCCCGGGCGAGGCCGCCGCGCTGGCCGCGTTCCGCGCCGCGCGGGCGGAGTCGGCACGGGAGGAGTCCGTACGGGCCGGCCACCGCTCGGCCGCGTACGCGACGTCCGCCCATGAGGCCGCCGCGGCCGAAACCGTACGTTTGAGCCGTGCCGCCGACCGGCCCCGGCCGAGCCGCTGGGGCAAGCCGGTGCGCTTCGGGCTCGCGGCCGCGCTCGCGGGCTGCATGATCGGCGGCGTCGCCGTCGCCGCGTCGTCGGGGGTGCTGCCCTCGCCGTTCGGCGGGCACGGCGGACACGGCGAGCCGGGCCCGGTCGCGTCCGCGTCGTCCGTCGCCACCCCCGAGGAGCCGCGCACCTCCCCGTCGAGCCGGACGCGGGAGCCCGCCGAGAACCTGGTCCCTGACGACACCACGCCCCCCGACGACGGACCCACCCGTGAGCCGGACTCCCGTACGCCCCCCGCGGCGGAGGCCGACGGCGGCCACTCCGACGGCGTCACGCGGCAGCCCGGCCCCGACGCGACCCTGCCGCGCACGGACGGCAAGGACTGGTACCGCACGGTGCTGACCTCCTGCCGGGCCTACCGCAGCGGCGAGCTGCGGGGCACCAAGCGGCGCCACCTCGAAGAGGCCGCCAGGGGATCGGCCCGGCTGGACGAGTTCTGCGGCCGCGTCCTAGGTGGCACGGGCGGCGGCCACGGCAATGGCGGCGGCCATGGCGGCTCCGGTGGTGGCGGCCACCACGACGAGGGCGACGGCCGTGGCCAGAACGGCTCGGGCGGCGACACCGACGGCGCCCCCGTCCCGCCCCCCGGCCTCCCCGGCCCGACCCCGACGGGTTCGTACAGCGCCCTGCCGACACTGCCCCACCACTAGGGTTCCGAAAAGATTCCGCCGCGAGGTGTGACGTTTTTTGAAGCCGCGGCGCAGTAAGAAATGAGCCGACTGGTCATCGGCCCACGCACGAGCCGGGGGTTCCCCCCGTACCTTCGGCTCCGTGCCCTCGGCGTGGGCGGGATACGTTCCCCCGATCCCGCCCACGCCGCTTTCTCGCAAGGCCCTGGGACCTGGGCCGGCGCCCGGGGTCCTCACTTGTAGATGACGACCCGGTCGCCCTTCCGCACCTGGGCGAAGAGATGCGCGATCTTCCTCTCGTCCCGCACGTTCACACAGCCGTGCGACCCGCCTGCGTAACCCCTGGCCGCGAAGTCCGCCGAGTAGTGCACCGCCTGGCCGCCGCTGAAGAACATCGCGTACGGCATGGGGGTGTCGTAGAGCGTCGAGACGTGGTGCCGGGACTTCCAGTACACGCGGAAGGTGCCCTCGCGCGTCGGCGTGTACTGCGAGCCGAAGCGCACGTCCATCGTCGATACGGCCTTGCCGTCGACCATCCACGTGAGCGTCCGGCTGCTCTTGGCGAGGCACAGGACCCGCCCGGTCAGGCACCGCTTGTCCGGCGCGGCCGGCGGCATCCCGCCGCCCGCGTACAGCTCGTCCCGCGTCGGCTCGCGCGTCATGGCCAGCAGCCGCTGCCAGGTGACGGTGTCCGTCCTGCCGGTGCGGGGCAGGCCGCGCTTGGCCTGGAACCCCTCGACCGCGCTGACCGTGGACGCGCCGTACGTCCCCGAGGGGTACTCGAAGAACCAGGCGATCTGCCGGAGCCTGGCCTGTAGCTCCCGTACCTGCCCGCCGCGCTCGCCCTCCCGCATGAGGGTCCTGGGCGCGGGCGCCGCGCCGGGCGCGGCGGGGGCGGGGGGCTTTCCGATTCCGTCCGCCGTCCCGCCCGCCGCGGTCCTGCCCGCCGCCCCCTCCTCACCCGGCCGGCCGCCCTCCGTGTCGACCGCCACCGCCTTGCACCCCGCGACCAGCGCGAGCACCGCCACGGCCCCCACCGACAGCGCGCCCCTGCCCGCCACACCCCTGGCCGCCACACTCCTGCCCATCACGCCCCCATGCCCCTGGACATCACTTCTGGAAGTGTTTCCCGGTTTGCCGCGCGTGACGCGTCCCGCGGGTGGGCGCAAGCTGGTGCCATGACACACGAGTCGGAGTCAGGACTGCCCATCGAACCGGTATACGGCCCCGAGGCACTGGAGGGCTGGGACCCCGGGCAGAAGCTCGGCGCCCCCGGCGCGTACCCGTACACGCGCGGTGTCTACCCGACGATGTACACCGGCCGCCCCTGGACGATGCGCCAGTACGCGGGCTTCGGCACCGCCGCGGAGTCCAACGCCCGCTACCGGCAGCTGATCGAGCACGGCACGGCCGGCCTGTCGGTCGCCTTCGACCTGCCGACCCAGATGGGCCACGACTCCGACGCCCCCCTCGCGCACGGCGAGGTCGGCAAGGTCGGGGTCGCCGTCGACTCGGTCGAGGACATGCGGGTGCTGTTCGACGGCATTCCGCTGGACAAGGTCTCGACGTCGATGACGATCAACGCCCCCGCCGCGCTGCTGCTCCTCATGTACCAACTGGTCGCCGAGGAGCAGGGGATCGACGCGAGCCTCCTCACCGGCACGATCCAGAACGACGTACTCAAGGAGTACATCGCGCGCGGCACGTACATCTTCCCGCCCCAGCCCTCCCTGCGCCTGATCGCGGACATCTTCCAGTACTGCAAGGCCGAGATCCCGCGGTGGAACACCATTTCGATCTCCGGCTACCACATGGCGGAGGCGGGCGCCTCGCCCGCGCAGGAGATCGCCTTCACCCTCGCCGACGGCATCGAGTACGTCCGTACGGCGGTCGCGGCGGGCATGGACGTGGACGACTTCGCGCCGCGCCTGTCCTTCTTCTTCGTGGCGCGTACGACCATCCTGGAAGAAGTCGCCAAGTTCCGTGCCGCCAGGCGCATCTGGGCCCGCGTCATGCGGGAGGAGTTCGGCGCGCGCGACCCGAAGTCGCTGATGCTGCGCTTCCACACGCAGACGGCGGGCGTCCAGCTCACCGCCCAGCAGCCCGAGGTGAACCTGGTCAGGGTCGCTGTCCAGGGCCTCGGCGCGGTCCTCGGCGGTACCCAGTCGCTGCACACCAACTCCTTCGACGAGGCGATCGCGCTCCCCACCGACAAGTCGGCCCGCCTCGCCCTGCGCACCCAGCAGGTCCTCGCGTACGAGACGGACGTGACCGCGACCGTGGACCCCTTCGCCGGGTCGTACGTCGTGGAGAGCATGACGGACGACGTGGAGGCGGCGGCGCTGCGGCTGATGGAGCGCGTCGAGGACCTGGGCGGGGCGGTGCGCGCCATCGAGCGGGGCTTCCAGAAGGGCGAGATCGAGCGCAACGCCTACCGCATCGCGCGGGAGACGGACAGCGGCGAGCGGGTCGTCGTCGGCGTCAACCGTTTCCGGCTCGACGAGGAGGAGCCGTACGAGCCGCTGCGCGTGGACCCGGCCATCGAGGCCGGGCAGGCCGCCCGCCTCGCCCGGCTGCGCGCGGACCGCGACCAGCGGGCGGTGGACACGGCCCTCGCGGCCCTGAAGGAGGCGGCGAAGGGGGACGCGAACGTCCTCTACCCGATGAAGGACGCCCTGCGGGCGCGGGCGACGGTGGGCGAGGTGTGCGGGGCGCTGCGGGAGGTGTGGGGCGCGTATGTCCCGGTCGACGCGTTCTGACCCCTGTACAGGACACGCCGACCGGGGAGCCCGGCCCGCCCGGCCACCCGGGCCGGCCGGGCGGCTCAGTGGTGCCAGGCGGTGCCGCCCACGTTGTGGATCATCCGCTGGAGGACCTTCAGCGTCCGGACGTACTCCTCGTCCGTGACGCCCTCGCGGATCTCCGCGAGGATCGACCGCTGTCGCTCGGCGACGCGGTCCCGCAGCTCACGCCCCGCGTCGGTGAGGGCGATGCGGCCCGCGGCGTCCTCGGTGACCAGGCCGCGGTCGTGCAGGGCGGTGATGTTGTGCAGCAGGGCACCCTCGCCGGTTTCGAGATACCCCTTGAGGACCGCCACGACCTCGTCGCGGGCGCGGCCCTCCGGTGGCGTGTCCAGGAGCTGGTTGAGGATCCACCACTGGGGCTGGGTGAGGCCGAGTTCGGCGAGGGCGGTGCGGATGTGGTTGACCACGGCGGCGCCCGCGGCCGAACTCCAGTATCCGATGGGCTGGTTGAGCAGGTCGGCGTCGCTGTGCGAGTACGCGAAAGTCGTCATGCAGGCGAAGGTAGAACTTCAAGTCGACTTGAGGTCAAGCGCCGCCCCTGCTACGCCCTCGGGGTGCCGAGCCCCTTGCGAGCGGTCATCCGAGGGCGGTCCGCTTGATGGAGCGCTGCACCGAACGGGCCCGGCGCGCGACACGCCGCACCGCCGCGTTGCGCGGGATGAACGCCAGCTGCGAGGGCAGCGCCCCGGGCAGGGCGAGCGCGGTGAGGCGGCGCCGCTTGAAGTAGCGCCAGGTGTCCGGGCCGAGGTTCCGCGCGAGATAGCGCTCGGCGTCGGGGCGCAGGCCGGGGTAGATCTGCGGCTGCATCGCGAAGCCGACGGCCTTGAGGAGGTTCGTCAGCTCGCCGGTGCCCAGGGCCGCCCGCCGCTCGGTGACCGCCGCGGGGTCGGTCAGCTCGGGCAGCAGCGCGTCGACGATGGTGACGGGGACGCGGTTGCTGTTCTGGTAGGGCGCGAGGCGCTCCAGGAGGAGGTCCGTGCCGGTGCGGGCGACGGGCAGGCCGTAGAGCGCGGACGCCGTGAGCAGCGCCGTGGAGAAGCAGCCGATCACGAGCGCGGGGCGCATCCGCTGGTAGAGCACCTCGGCGAGGACGGGGGAGTCGAGCACCGTCAGCTCGACCCCGATCGTCCGCGCCTCCTTCTCCAGGGTGCGCGACCAGCGGGCGGGCGCGGTGGGGTGGGGCTTGAACACCACCTTTGTGTGGCCCAGTTCGGCGGCGCCGCGCACCATGCGGACGTGCAGCTCCTCCTCTTCCTCGGGGGTGAGGATGTTCAGGGCGGAGAGGTACTGGCCGAGGACGAGGGCGGGCGCGTCGAGGGCGAGCAGGTCGTCCGGCAGCTGGGTCTCGCCGTCCGCGAGTTCGGCCAGCACCTTCACGAACGCCTCGGTCGGCACGATCTCCGGTTCGACGCCGAACTCGGTGAGCAGGAGCGGGGTGAGGCCCGGCACCAGGTCCAGGTGGAGCAGGCGCCGCACGCGCGTGCCGACCAGGGGGGCGATCTTGTTGCGGGTGGGGCCGTAGCTCATCAGGCCGTCGGCGTAGACGTCCACGGGGGCGCCGGTGAAGATCTGCGTGAGGGCGAGCGCCGGGTTCACCTGGATCGACTCGACGGCCAGCTCTACCCGATCGTCGCCGAGGTCCCAGAGCAGCCGCACGTACCGCTCCCACAGCACGACGTCGTCGCCGCGCGGCGCCCAACCACCCGGGTGGAAGGGGGAGATGGCCTCGTTCCAGGAGCGTACGTCGTCGAAGCGGCCGCGCAGCCGGGCGAACCCCGGCATCTCGTCGAGCGGGGGCGTGGTCTCCGGGATCGCCGCGTTGTTGCTGACCAGCAGGATGCGGCGGTCGGCGGGGCCGAAGCGGTCCGCGTCGAGGGCGGCGGCGAGCGTCGCGGCCCCGTACAGCGTGGAGGCGAGGAAGATCTGCGTCGTACGCCGGGCCGTACGGGGAAGCGTCTGCGAGCCTTCCATTACGCGGCCACCTCCGCGGAGACGGGTCGGCGCCGCAGCCTGCGCAGCCGGGTCGCCCGCTGGAGGTCCATGGAGTCGAGGGCCTCGTCAAGAACGCCCTGCGGCATCCGCTTCAGCGCGGCCGCACTCATTGACTTCAATTTGCGCGCCACGGATGGCTCGAACCTTTCGATGGATCCCAAATGGTGGGAGATGATCGCGCAATAAGTGCGCACGGCCTTCGGCAGGAGTTTGTCGGCGTCCCGGTCCGCCGCGGTCTCCCGTATCACCTGGTCAAATGCCTTGATGAAATCGAGTTGGCGCACGTCGCCGATCTGGGTGAGCGACGAGGCGACCCCGCGCCGGTAGAAAACCCCGAGCAGGCCGACGGCGGCGAAGGATTCCGCCTCCCGGTGCAGCCGCCAGATCCAGGGCCGGTCCTCCGCGGTGCGCAGGCCGTCGGTGAAGTGCAGCAGGCCCGCGTCGGCGAGCCTGCGGTGGTAGATGCCGGCCCAGGCGAAGGCGTAGTCGACGGACGTCGACCGGTCGGCGGGGAGTATCACCTCGCGCGGGCTCATCACGACGCCGCGCCTGCCGTGCGGGACACGGTGGACCGAACGGGCCCGCGCGGTGCACTGCACATGGTCGGTGCGCACGAAGTCGCACCCCAACTCCTCGATGGAGGCGAGCAGTTGCTCGTAGTAGCCGGGGGCGAGCCAGTCGTCGCCGTCCAGGAAGGTGAGGTACTCGCCGCGCGCCGCGTCGAGGCCCGTGTTGCGGGCGGTCGCGAGCCCGCCGTTCCTCTCATGTCTGAGGTGGACGGCGCCCGGCAGCTCGCGCGCCGCCCGCTCCAGGATGTCCGGAGTCCCGTCGCGCGAACAGTCGTCGACGAGAATGAATTCGAAGTCGTCGCGCGTGTTCGCGCGCAGACTCCTCAGGGTGTCGGGCGCGTATTGCTGCACGTTGTAGAACGGCACGATGACGGAGAGCTTAACCACGTGGGTGACGTTAGGTGTCGGCCCGTCATTCGTGTCGACCCGCAGTGGGATGCCAGGTGAACGACGCGTGGCGGAATGGTTAACCAGGCTGCCCCGGCGCCCATTCCCGGACTGATTCGCCATTCGTCGGCGTGCTGTTAACCGTTTGTTGCACCTGAGTTGGGCCGCGAATCGAAATGGCTTCCTAGCGTCTGGGACGTGCCAGCAAGTAACCGAAACCCGCTGCGGGTGGCCGTACTCGCCGATTCCGATACGCGATGGAAATGGGGCGCTCTCACCGCGAACCGTATCGCAACGGACAGTCGGCCCGAGTCCGACGGCCACCGGCTCAGCGGGTTCCTGCTCCGCGGCCGGGCCACCCCGACGCCCCGGCAGCTCGAAGAGGTGGGGGTGCGCGCGGACAGCCTGCGCGAGGTCACCGCCGTCGAGTTCCTGCGCGAGATGGAGCGGGACGCGCCCGACGTGATCGTGCTCGCCCTGGTGGGCGGGGCGGTCCAGGCGGTGCTGCACGGACTCGCCCGCGTCACCGAGGACGCCCGCCTCACCGGAGCCGCGAAGAAGCGGCCCGTCGTCGTCACCGGCTATGTCGGCGTCGTCTACGAGAAGCTCGCCGACGGTCTCCTCCTGCGGCACGGCGCCGATGTCGTCCTCGCCAACTCCCGCCAGGACGCCGAGCGTTTTCGCGCGGTGTACGAAGGAGTGGGCGCCGACGCCTCCTCGGTCACGGAGGCCGCGCTGCCCTTCCTCGGCGGCGCGCCCTACGCCGGGCACGACCCGTACACGGTCGTCTTCGCCGCCCAGCCCTCCGTCCCGGACAGCCCCGCACACCGCACCTACCTGCTGCGCCGCCTCGCCGACCACGCCCGGCTGCACCCCGACCGCGAGGTCCTGCTCAAACTGCGCAGCAAGCCCGGCGAGCACACCACGCACATCGAGGAGCTGCCCTACCAGAAGCTGGCGCAGCGGCTGGAGGGCGGCCTGCCCGCCAACTGCCGCCTCGTCTACGGCCACATGGGCGAGGTCCTCGACCGCACCGACCTGCTGGTCACCGTCAGCTCCACGGCCGCACTGGAGTCGCTGCACCGCCGCATCCCCACCGCGGTCCTCACCGACCTCGGGGTGCGCGAGGCGCTCGGCAACCACCACTTCACCGGCTCCGGGTGCCTCGCCTCCTGGGACCAGCTGGACGCGGGCCACCTGCCCGTGCCCGACGCGCGCTGGCTGGCCCGGCAGGGCGTCGCCGCCGACGGGGCGTACGAGCGGGCCTTCGACGCGGCGCGGGAGAAGGTCACCGGCCTCCTCGCCGACGCCGCGGCCGGCCTCATCCCGCCCCTGAAGCCCTACTACAGCCTCACCACCGCCCGCGGCTATCTGCCCGGCATCCTCGCCCGCCACCACCTCGCCCCCGACGGCTCCCCGCTGCCGGGCGCCCCGGCGGCCGACCGGGACCCGGGCCCCGTACGGCAGATCGTGCGCCGCGCCGCCCGCGGGGCCTACCGCCACGGGGTGCAGCGCGTGGCCCCCGTCATCAGGCGGATGGGCGAGCTGTGAACTCCCACGACCTCCCACCCTCAGGAGCCCCCATGTCCCACCCCGGCCCAGCGAGTGCGCAGGCCCGCCGCGTCCTCGCCGTCATCCCCGCCCGCGGCGGCTCCAAGGGTGTGCCCGCCAAGAACCTCGCCCCGGTCGGCGGCGTGCCGCTGGTGGGCCGCGCCATCCGCGCGTGCCTGGCCGCACGGCTCGTCACGGACGTCGTGGTCTCCACCGACGACCACGTGATCGCCGAGGGCGCCCGCGCGGCCGGCGCCGAGGTGGTGCTGCGCCCCGCCGCCATCGCCGGGGACACCGCGACCAGCGAGGCCGCCGTCCTGCACGCGATGGACGCCCACGAGGCCCTGCACGGCACCCGCGTCGACGTCGTCCTGCTCGTGCAGTGCACCAGCCCCTTCCTGACCCGCGAGGACATCGACGGGGTGGCCGCCGCCGTGGTCGAGAACGGCGCCGACACCGCCGTGACCGTCGCCCCCTTCCACGGCTTCATCTGGCGCGACGCGGCCGACGACGCCGACGGCCCCGCCGACGTGCCCGCCCAGCGCACCGACTCCCTGGGCGGTACGGCGACCCTCGCCAACTCCATCCGCACCCGCGGCGGTTACGGCGTCAACCACGACAAGTCCTTCCGCCCGCGCCGACAGGACCGTCCCCAGGACCTCCTGGAGACCGGCGCCGCCTACGCCATGGACGCGGCGGGCTTCCGTGACCACAAGCACCGCTTCTTCGGCCACACCGAGCCGGTCCGCACCGACCCGGCCCGCGTCCTGGAGGTCGACGACCCGCACGACCTCGCCCGCGCCCGCGCACTGGCCCCGCTCTTCGACGCGGACCACGCGCAGGCGCTTCCGACCGCCGCCGACATCGACGCGGTCGTCCTCGACTTCGACGGCACCCAGACCGACGACAGGGTGCTGATCGACTCCGAAGGACGGGAATTCGTCTCCGTACACCGCGGCGACGGCCTCGGCATCGCGGCCCTGCGCAAGAGCGGCCTGCGCATGCTGATCCTGTCCACGGAACAGAACCCGGTCGTCGCCGCGCGCGCCAGGAAGCTCAAGCTTCCGGTCCTGCACGGCATCGACCGGAAAGACCTCGCACTGAAGCAGTGGTGCGAGGAGCAGGGCATCGCTCCCGAGCGCGTGCTCTACGTCGGCAACGACGTCAACGACCTCCCGTGCTTCGCCCTCGTGGGCTGGCCCGTGGCGGTCGGCAGCGCCCACGACGTCGTGCGCGGCGCGGCCCGCGCGGTCACCACCGTCCCCGGCGGTGAAGGCGCGATCCGAGAGATCGCCAGCTGGATCCTCGGCCCCTCTCTCGACTCCCTCCCCAACTAAGGACTGTTCCCAGCATGAGCAACATCACCTCCATCGGCGCCAACTCCCGTCTGCGTCAGTTCGGTTCGAAGACGGCGGGGCCCGGCCGGCCCGTCTACATCACCGGCGAGATCGGCATCAACCACAACGGTGACCTGGAGAACGCGTTCAAGCTGATCGACGTGGCCGCCGACGCCGGGTGCGACGCGGTCAAGTTCCAAAAGCGCACCCCGGAGATCTGCACGCCGCGCGACCAGTGGGACATCGAGCGCGACACCCCCTGGGGCCGCATGACGTACATCGACTACCGCCACCGCGTGGAGTTCGGCGAGTCCGAGTACCAGGCGATCAGCGAGCACTGCGCCAAGCGCGGCATCGACTGGTTCGCCTCCCCGTGGGACACCGAGGCCGTCGCCTTCCTGGAGAAGTTCGACCTGCCCGCCCACAAGGTCGCCTCCGCCTCCCTCACGGACGACGAGCTGCTGCGCGCCCTGCGCGCCACCGGCCGCACGATCATCCTCTCCACCGGCATGTCGACGCCGAAGCAGATCCGCCACGCCGTCGAGGTCCTCGGCTCCGACAACATCCTGCTCTGCCACGCCACGTCCACGTACCCGGCCAAGGCCGAGGAGCTGAACCTGCGCGTGATCAACACCCTCCAGCAGGAGTACCCGAACGTCCCGATCGGCTACTCCGGCCACGAGACGGGCCTCCAGACGACGCTGGCCGCCGTCGCCCTCGGCGCCACGTTCGTCGAGCGCCACATCACCCTCGACCGCGCCATGTGGGGCTCCGACCAGGCCGCCTCCGTGGAGCCGCAGGGCCTGACCCGCCTGGTCCGCGACATCCGCACCATCGAGGCCTCGCTCGGCGACGGCGTCAAGAAGGTGTACGAGTCCGAGCTGGGCCCGATGAAGAAGCTGCGCCGCGTCGCGGGCGTCGTGGCGGAGTCGGAGACCACCGGCGCCGAGCCGGTCGCGGTCTGAGCGCCCACCGGTTACCGGGATACGGACGAGACGACGATGAGCCCCCGAGCCACCGGCGCCACCTGCACCACCGCCCCCTCCACGCTCGCCTTCGTGGAGAGCCCTGTTCAGCTGCTGAACGTACTGGAATGGGCGCACGCGGCGGCCGCGACCGGCCCGGCCGGGGGGCTCACCGTCGTCGTCCTCTCGCCCAACGACCCCATGACCCGGGGCCAGTTGCGCCGCATGGCGCAGCTCGCCCGCGACGAGGGCGTCGAGGTCCGCTGGGAGGAGGCGCGCGGCGGTGCGACGGCCCCCTTCCAGACGATCGGCGGCCTGGCGGGCGCGCTGCGCAAGGCGGACCGGGTCGTCATAGGAGACCCGTTCTCCCGCTACGTACAGCTCCTGCTGACCATCACCCGCGCCCGCTCCCTGGTGGTGGTCGACGACGGCACGGCGACGATGGAGTTCGTCTCCCAGCTGGCCCGCGGTGAGCGTCTGGTGCGCTGGCACCGCAAGGGCGGCCGCCCCGGCCCCCGCGACCTGGTCTTCGCGCCGGTCTCGGCCTCGGCCCGGCGGCGCCTCACCCCCGGCGGGGCGCGCACGGTGGAGGTCTTCTCCTCCATGCCGATCGACCAGGCGCCGCCCGGCGTCACCGTCACCGTCAACGCCTTCGCCTGGACCAGGGAGCGCTTCGGACCGCCCCGCATCACGCGCGGCGCCGACCTGGTCGGCACGTCCCTCGTCGAGACGGGCGTGGTGGACCTCGACCGCTATGTGGAAGCGGTCCGCGCCCTCTCCCTGACCCACGGGGCCACGCGCTACTTCGCCCACCGCCGCGAGAGTTCCGACAAGCTGCACCGGCTCGCGGTGGAGACGGGCCTCCAGGTGGTACGCCCCGACCTCCCCCTGGAGCTGATCGCCCGCCGCGGCCCCATCGGCCGTACGATCCTCAGCTTCCCCTCCACGGTCGTCCACACCCTGCCCCTGGCCCTTGCGGGCACGGACGTGAAGGTGGCGGTCTGCGACATCGACCCGGCGTGGCTCACGGAGAACGCCTCGCCGCGCGCGCAGGGCTTCCTGTCCGGAGTGACGGGGACGGCACGGGACGTGCACCGGCTGACGTCCGTCATCACCTCGGCGGGCGGCCCGCGGGGCATGGGGTCACCGGCGCCGGGATGAGAAGAGGCCTCAGGCGCTGAACCGTGCCACGTACCGCCGCTGCCAGGGCGTCTCCACCGCGTGCCGGTCGTAGTGCGCGCGCACGAAGGCGACGGCCTCCCCGGCGGGTACCCCGTCCAGCACGGCGACGCAGGCGAGGGCGGTCCCGGTCCGCCCGCGCCCGCCCCCGCAGGCCACCTCCACCCGCTCCCCGGCCGCCCGCTCCCACACCTCCCGCAGCAGCTCCCGCGCCCGCGCCCGATCGCTCGGCAGCCTGAAATCGGGCCAGCGCAACCATTGCGCCTCCCAGGGGACTTCGGGTGGTTGCTTGCCGAGGAGATAGACGCCGAGATCGGGTACGTCCCCATCCGGCAGGGGATGCCGGAGCCCCCGGCCCCGGACGAGCCGTCCGGAGGGCAGCCGCAGGACTCCGGTGCCGTCGGCCTGCCACGTGCCTGTGCTCTCGCTGGCGGTCATGCCCGCAGACTAGGCGCCGCCACCGGCCGGGGCAGCGCGTTTCGCTTCGTCCGCAGCCCGAACGCACTGATCACCGCGGCCAGCAGGGCGGCCGCCAGCGGCACCCACAGGGCCGCCCGGTAGCCGTCGAGCAGGTCCGTCGGCGAATTGGACGCCGTGGCCGCGACGTTGACGGCCGTGACCGCCGAGAGGCCGAGCGCGGCGCCGAACTGGAAGGACGTGTAGAGCAGCGCGCCGGCCAGGCCCTGCTCCTCCTCGGCGATCCCCTCGGTGGCGACGATGGTGAGCGGGCCGTAGGCCAGCGAGAACGCCAGGGCGACGACGATCATGCTCGGGAGCATCATCGCGTACGTCCAGTCGGCGGTGACCGGCAGGAACAGGGCGTAGGCGAGCGCGGCGAGGAGCAGTCCGCCGAAGATCACCCGGGTGTTGCCGAAGCGGTTCACCAGCCGGGGGGTCACGACGGGGGAGAGGAACGCGTCGAGGCCCATGACGAGCATCGCGAGGCTGGTCTGGAGCGTCGACCAGTTCCGCAGCTCCTGGAGGTAGAGGACCACCAGGAACTGGAAGCCGAAGAAGCCCGCGGCGAAGAGCAGCGCGGAGAGATTGGCGCGCACGAGGCTACCGCCGCGCAGGATGCCGAGGCGGACCAGCGGGGCCGCCGAGCGCCGCTCGACCGCGACGAACGCGGCGAGGAGCAGGAGACCGGCGCCGATCGTGGCCGCCGTCCAGGCTGCCGGGGCGTGCGCGGCGCGCTCCACGCCGAGGACGAGCAGCACGATGGCGGAGGTGATGGTCAGGCCGCCCGCCAGATCGAACCCCTGCCCGGCCACCCGCTCGGGACGCGCCGACTTCGGTACGAAGGCGAGGGCCGCCAGGAGGATCACCGCGGAGAGTACGACCGGCGCGAAGAACACCCAGCGCCAGCCGACCGAGGTCAGCAGCCCGCCGACGACGAGCCCGACCGAGAAGCCGCCCGCGGAGGTACCGGAGTAGAAGAGCAGGGCCTTGTTGCGCTGCGGCCCCTCCGCGAACCCGGTGGTGATGATCGAGAGCCCGGCGGGCGTCATGAAGGCGGCGGCGACCCCGGTGACGAAGCGCGCCGCGATCAGCGTCCAGCCCTCGGTGGCGAATCCGCCGAGCCCGGAGAAGACGAGGAAGACGGAGAGCCAGAACACGAACATCCGGCGGCGCCCGAAGAGGTCGGCGGCCCGCCCGCCGAGCAGCATGAAGCCGCCGTACCCGAGGACGTACGCGCTCATCACCCACTGCAAGGAGCCCGTGGACAGGCCGAGGTCGGCGCGGATGGAGGGGAGGGCGACATTGAGCATCGCGATGTCGATGCCCTCCAGGAAGATCGCCCCGCACAGGACGAGGAGGACGCCCCATTGGCGGCGGGTCCAGACGGTGGTCGGCCGTTCTTCGGTGGCCCTCGGGGCACTGGCACTCATGACGTCTCAACTCTCCCGCTACTGGCAGCTGTTGTTGTCTGCTCAATCACCCTTGGCCAGGCGGGGAGGAGGAACAACGGCGAAGATCGCAACGTTCGTTCAAGCAGGCTGAACGATCCGACCGACCCGGGGGCCCCGATGCCGATCGAGCGTGACGAACTGGAGTGCTTCCTCCTCCTCTCCGAGGAGCTGCACTTCGGCCGCACCGCCGAGCGGATGAGGCTCTCCAAGGCCCGCGTGAGCCAGCTGGTCCAGCGGCTCGAACGCCGCGTGGGCGCCCCGCTGTTCACCCGCACCAGCCGCCGCGTCGCCCTCACCTCGATCGGCCGGCGGCTGCGCGCCGACCTGGCACCCCACCACCGCGGCATCGAGGAGGCCCTGGAGCGGGCGGCGGCCACCGCGCGCGGCATCGAGGCCGTGCTGCACGTCGGCTTCTCCAACCCGCTCACCGGCGAGATCGTGATGAAGGCGACGGAGGCGCTGCGCGTCAGCCACCCCGGTCTCGCCGTGGAGGTGTGCGAGGTGCCGCTCGGCGATCCGTACGGGCAGCTGCGCAGAGGCGAGTTCGACGTGCAGCTCACCGAGCTTCCCGTACGGGAGGAGGATCTCGGCATCGGGCCGCAGCTGCTCGCCGAGGACCGCGTCCTCGCCCTGCCCGCCACCCACCCGCTGGCCGCCCGGGCCACGGTGACCCTGGAGGACCTCGCCGCCGTCCCCCTCCTCACCCTCGCGGGCGAGGTCCCCGACTACTGGCTGGAGCACCACGTCCCCGCCCGCACCCCGAGCGGCCGCCCGATCGAGCGCGGCCCCGGGGTGGTCAACATGCAGGAGGGCCTGATCCTGGTGGCGGCGGGCAAGGGCGCGTTCCTCGCCCCCGCCCACACGGCCACGTACTACGCCCGGCCGGGGGTCACGTACGTCCCCTTCGCGGACGCGGAGCCGACGGGCTACGGCCTGGTGTGGCGGCTCGGCCACGACACGGGGGTGGTCGCGGCCTTCGCACGGACGGCACGGGAGGTCACCGGCTGAGGTGCGCCCCGGTAGGGGCGCGGGGAACTGCGCGACCAGCCACGACGCACCCGCACCTGCATCCGGAGGCACGCCGAGGACGCCGAGGACGGCGAGGACGGCGCGGAGGGCGAGGAGGAGTGCTCCCTCCCCCGTCCGGCGGAGCCCGCCCCCACCGGATGCGCCCCCACGACGACGCGCCCCCCACCGCCGCCGCGCCAGCATCACCCCATGCTGAGAATCACCGCACTCCCCGACGTCCCCCGCTGGGCCGCCCTCGCCGCCCACGCCGTGCCGTGGATCACCCTGCCCTCGGGGCTGTGGCGGGTCGCCCTGGTGGCCGGGCTCCCCGTCGCCGCGCGGGAGCAGCACGGTGCGGGAGAGGCCGTGTACGTCCTGGGACTCAGCGTCATATCGGAGGTGCTCGCGTTCCTCACGCTCGGTCTGGTGCGCGCGTGGGGTGAGACCGTGCCCGCGTGGGTACCCGTGCTCGGCGGCCGGCAGGTGCGGCCGCTCGCCGCCGTCGTACCGGCCCTGCTGGGCGCCGGAGGGCTCTTCGGGCTCATGGGCTGGGCCTTCTACGCACAGATCGCCGGATTGGGGGCCGAAGCGGGTGTGACGGACAGTACAGCGCAAACCGCCCTGCTCGTGATTTGCTATGTACCGCTGATCGCCTGGCCGCCCCTGCTGACAGCGGTCGCCCTCGCCTACTACAGGCGCCGGACGGCTTACGCATCCCCCGTGGCGGCGTGAATGTTTACCCATCCCGATCAGCGGCCATGCGCCACGAGGCCACTGTTTCTTCCCCTAACGGGCTGAACTTTTGTTGATCGTGGGTCAGTTGGCCGTTGCATCGCCCTACCCTTCAAAGGGTGAACCAACTGATGTCCTGTGCGACCGAAGAGGTGTCCGACGGCTTGTCCGCAACGGAGTACGCACTCACGCAGACGCTTCCCGGTGCGCTGCCCGAAGCGCTGCGCACCGAACTCGTCGCCTTCCGCCGTGACGTGCACATGCACCCGGAGCTCGGTAACCAGGAGTTCCGCACCACCGCCGCCATCAAGACCCGGCTGGAGGAGGCGGGCCTCGCCCCCCGGGTGCTCAAGGCCGGCACAGGGCTCGTCTGCGACGTGGGGGAGTGGGACGGCGTGCGCCCCATGCTGGCCCTGCGCGCCGACATCGACGCGCTGCCCATCCCCGACACCAAGCTCGGCGTGCCCTACCGCTCCACCGTGCCCGACCGCGCCCACGCCTGCGGGCACGACGTGCACACCACCGTCGTCCTCGGCGCCGGCCTGGTCCTCGCGGACCTGGCGCGCAAGGGGCAGCTGCCCTTCGCGGTGCGGCTGATCTTCCAGCCCGCCGAGGAGGTCCTGCCGGGCGGCGCCGCCGACGCCATCAAGGAGGGCGTCCTCGACGGCGTAGGGAAGATCATCGCCGTGCACTGCGACCCCCGTGTCGACGCGGGCCGCATCGGCCTGCGGCACGGACCCATCACCTCCGCCTGCGACCGCCTGGAGGTCGCACTCGACGGACCCGGCGGACACACCGCGCGGCCGCATCTCACCACCGACCTCGTCACCGCCGCCGCCAAGGTCGCTACCGAGGTCCCGGCCGTCGTCGCCCGCCGCGCCGACGCCCGCTCGGGCCTCTCGGTGACCTGGGGCCGCATCGAGTCCGGCCACGCTCCGAACGTGATCCCGCAGCACGCCGAGCTGTCCGGGACCGTGCGCTGCCTGGACCTCAAGGCCTGGCGGGAGGCGCCCGACCTGGTGCACGGCGCGATCCAGGAGATCGCCGACCTCTACCGCGCCAAGTCGGAGGTCACCTACGTCCGTGGCGTCCCGCCCGTCGTCAACGACCCCGGCGTCGCCGACCTGCTGCGCGACGCCATGGCCGAACGGCGCGGCCCGCTCTCGATCGAGGACACCGAACAGAGCCTGGGTGGCGAGGACTTCTCCTGGTATCTGGAGCACGTGCCCGGCGCCATGGCCCGGCTCGGCGTGCGCAGGCCGGGCGAGCGCACCGTCCGCGACCTCCACCAGGGCGACTTCGACGCGGACGAGTCGGCCATCGCGGTCGGCGTTGAACTCTTCACCGCGACCGCGCTGCTGGACGCGGCGCGCACCGAGGCGTAACGGCTTCGGGGCGTGACCGACGCCCGGCGCGAACCCGGCACGAATAGGTAACGGCCGCGCGGAAAACCGTTCCCTCCCTTTCCACGCTCGTTACTGTGCGCCGAAATCAGCGCCGTCAGCGGTGCGTTGGGGAACGTGAGGAGTACGTCCTATGCGTCGTGTATCGAGACTTTCCCAAGTGGCCGTGGCGGTGGCGTCGCTCGCCCTCGCCGCTTCGGCGTGCGGCAAGACCAGTACCGAGGCTTCGCAGGAGGAGGGCGGCAAGGAGCAGGGCTCCGGCGCCTCGTCCTCGTACAAGGGCAAGGGCATCGGTCTGGCCTACGACATCGGCGGGCAGGGCGACCAGTCCTTCAACGACGCCGCCTACGCGGGCTACACCAAGGCCCGCAAGGAGTTCAAGATCGGTGGCGTGGACATGGAGCCGGGCGACGGCGAGTCCAGCGCCGACAAGGTCCAGCGCCTCGAACAGCTCGCCAACCAGGGTTACAACCCCGTCATCGGCGTCGGCTTCGCCTACGCGCCCGCGGTGGAGGCGGCCGCGAAGAAGTTCCCGAAGACCACCTTCGGGATCATCGACGACAACACCGTGAAGGCCGACAACGTCGCCGGCATCGTGTTCCACGACGAACAGGGCTCCTATCTGGCCGGTGTCGCCGCGGCCAAGGCGAGCAAGGCCAAGCACGTCGGATTCGTGGGCGGTGTGGACATTCCGCTGATCCATAAATTCGAGGCCGGATTCGTGCAGGGCGTGAAGTCCGTCGATCCCAAGATCGAAATTGAGAAGCGGTATCTGACGGAGAAACCGGAGGAGGGCGGATTTTCCAGCCCCGACAAGGGGCAGAACGCGGCCGGCGGCCAGATCGAGGCCGGCGCGGACGTGATCTACCACGCGGCGGGGCTCTCCGGGCAGGGCGTCATCCAGGAGGCCGGCTCACAGAAGAAGTGGGTGATCGGCGTCGACTCCGACCAGTACAAGCACAAGGCCCTCGCCAAGTACAAGCAGTACATCCTCGGCTCGGCGCTCAAGGACATCGGCGGTGCCGTGTACGACCTGACGAAGTCGGTCGTCGAGGGCGACCCGAGGACGGGCGAGCGGCGGTACGACCTCAAGTCCGGCCGCCTCGGCTTCTCCGACTCCAACCCGAGGTACCGGGCGATGAAGGACGTCGTCGCCGCCGTCGAGAAGGCCAAGCAGGACGTCATCAGCGGCAAGGTGAAGGTCAGGACGGCGCCGTAGCGCGCCGCGAGGACGTTGTACGTAGCACCTCGCGCGCGCACCTCGCGCCGTTTTACGTAGTACGTCCTGCGGCGCCTGGGCGCCCCCCACGAAGGGGGCGCCCACCGCGTGTTCGCCCCCCGGATGCCTCGTGGCCACAGGTCGATAACGGACCGGACAGAAGGGTTCTTATGTCAGGTCTACGCGCGTTACGCTGCGGCGAAATCAGCGCCGGGTGAGGCGCTCGTACCGCTTGTGCTTGCTTGACTCAAGGAGTTCGTCTCTATGCGCCGGGTGTCTCGAATTGCTGTCGCGGGCGCCGCGACCGCAGCCCTCGCCGTCTCCGTCTCCGCCTGTGGTGGCACGTCCAGCGACGCCGCCGCGAGCAAGGACGACAAGAACAAGGGCGTCGCCATCGCCTACGACGTCGGCGGTGCCGGCGACCAGTCCTTCAACGACGCCGCGACCGAGGGCATGAAGAAGGCCGCCAAGGACTTCAAGACCGGCGAGAAGGCCGTCGAGCCGGTCGACGGCGAGTCGGACGCCGACAAGACGCAGCGCCTGACGCAGCTCGCCAAGCAGGGCTACAACCCCGTCATCGGGGTCGGCTACGCCTACGCCCCGGCGATCAAGGAGGTCTCGGCGAAGTTCCCGAAGGTCACCTTCGGCATCGTCGACGACGAGACCGTCAAGGCCGACAACGTCGCCGACCTCGTCTTCAGCGAGCAGGAGGCGTCCTACCTCGCGGGCGTCGCCGCTGCCAAGACCACCAAGACCAAGACCGTCGGCTTCGTCGGCGGCGTGGACGTCCCCCTCATCCACAAGTTCGAGGCGGGCTACGCCCAGGGCGTCAAGGACACCAACCCCAAGGTCAAGGTCGTCAAGCAGTACCTGACGGAGAAGGCCGAGGACGGCGGCTTCACCAGCCCCGACAAGGGCAAGACCGCCGCCCAGGGCCAGATCGAGAAGGGCGCCGACGTGGTCTACCACGCGGCCGGCCTCTCCGGTCAGGGCGTCATCGAGGCCGCCGCCGCCAAGAAGGTCTGGGCGATCGGCGTCGACTCCGACCAGTACAAGCAGGACGCGCTCGCCAAGTACAAGAAGTACATCCTGACCTCGGCGACCAAGGACGTCGCGGCCTCGGTGTACAACCTGGCGAAGGCCGTCGAGGACGGCAACGCCAAGGGCGGAGTCGTCCGCGCCGACCTCAAGTCGGGTGGTGTCGCGCTCGCCAAGTCCAACCCCGAGTTCATGAAGATGAAGGACGTCCAGGCCGCGCTGACGAAGGCCGAGGCCGGCATCAAGGACGGCAAGATCAAGGTCAAGACCACGCCGTAAGGCGGTAGTTGACCTACGCTCGCCGTCAGAACCTGTGTCAGGCTCTGACGGCAGCGTGCTGCTCGTGGGGCGGGGTGCGGGGGACGCGGGTCCACCCGCGCCCCGTTCGCGCGAGCCACTTTTCACCAGCAGGGGCACTGCGCGCGTAGGCGGCCCCTTTCCTTCAGGCCCTTCAGGCCCTTTGGCCCCAGAGGAGAGTGCGCCATCGACGCGTCCACCAACCCTCCGCCCATCGCCGTCGAACTCGCCGGCATCACCAAGCGCTTCCCCGGAGTCGTCGCCAACCACGACATCCACCTCACCGTCCGCAAGGGCACCGTGCACGCCCTCGTCGGCGAGAACGGCGCCGGCAAGTCGACGCTGATGAAGATCCTCTACGGCATGCAGAAGCCGGACGAGGGCACCATCACCGTCGACGGTGAGCAGGTCGCCTTCTCCAGCCCCGCCGACGCCATCGCGCGCGGCATCGGCATGGTCCACCAGCACTTCATGCTCGCCGACCAGCTGACCGTCCTGGAGAACATCGTCCTCGGCAGCGAGAAGCTGCACGGCATCGGCGCCGCCGCCCGCCGCACCATCCTCGACCTCTCCGACCGCTACGGCCTCGGAGTGCGCCCCGACGCCTACGTCGAGGACCTCGGCGTCGCCGACCGGCAGCGCGTGGAGATCCTCAAGGTCCTCTACCGCGGTGCCACCACGCTGATCCTCGACGAGCCGACGGCCGTGCTCGTGCCGCAGGAGGTCGACGCGCTCTTCGACAACCTCCGCGAACTCAAGTCCGAGGGCCTGTCCGTCATCTTCATCTCGCACAAGCTGGGCGAGGTCCTCTCCGTGGCCGACGACATCACCGTCATCCGGCGCGGCACGACGGTCGGCACGGCGATCCCCTCCGAGACGACCCCGCGCCAGCTCGCCGAGCTGATGGTGGGCAGCGAACTGCCGACCCCCGAGACGGCGGAGTCCACGGTCACCGACCGCCCGATGATCCAGGTGGAGGGCCTCAAGCTGCTCGCCGCCGGCGAGTCGGGCCGCGCCCTGCTCGACGACATCTCCTTCACGATCCACGAGGGAGAGGTCCTCGGTATCGCGGGCGTCGAGGGCAACGGCCAGACCGAGCTGATCGACGCGCTGATCGGCCTCAAGCACGCCGACTCCGGCGTCATCCGCATGGCGGGCGAGGACATCACCGGCACGGCGACCCGCAAGCGGCGCGAGGACGGCATCGGGTACATCCCCGAGGACCGCCACCGCCACGGCCTCCTCCTGGAGTCCCCGCTGTGGGAGAACCGCATCCTCGGCCACGTCACGGAGAAGCCGAACGCGCGCGGCTTCTGGCTGGACCCCAAGGGCGCCCAGGCCGACACCCGCCGCATCGTCGAGGAGTACGACGTCCGTACGCCCGGCATCGACGTGACGGCCGCCTCGCTGTCCGGCGGCAACCAGCAGAAGCTGATCGTCGGCCGCGAGATGAGCCACAAGCCGCGCTTCCTGATCGCCGCCCACCCCACCCGCGGTGTGGACGTCGGCGCGCAGGCGCAGATCTGGGACCAGATCCGCGAGGCACGCCGCGAGGGCCTCGCCGTCCTGCTGATCTCCGCCGACCTGGACGAGCTGATCGGCCTCTCCGACACCCTCCGCGTGATCTACCGCGGACGGCTCGTGGCGGACGCCGACCCGGCCACCATCACGCCGGAGGAGCTGGGCTCGGCGATGACGGGTGCCGCCTCCGGACACCTGGAACACGTCGAGTCCGGTGACGGCTCCGAGGCGTCCGAGGAGGACGAGACCCGATGAAGAAGTTCGACAAGGAGCGTGTGCTCCTCGCGGTGGCCGCCCCGGTCATCGCGCTGTTCGTGGCCGTGGCGCTGACCTCGGTCGTGCTGCTCGCCTCGGGCAAGAGCCCGATCGAGCCGTACACCCTGATGCTGGAGCAGATCTCCTACTCCGACGTCCAGGTGCTGACCATCAACCAGGCAGGCATGTACTACCTGGCGGCGCTCGCGGTGGCCATCGGCTTCCGCATGAACCTGTTCAACATCGGCGTGGACGGCCAGTACCGCCTCGCCGCGATGGTCACCGCCGTCGTCGGCGCGCATGTCGCGCTCCCGGCCGCGCTCCAGATCCCGCTGCTGATCGTGGTCGCCATGCTCACCGGCGCCTTCTGGGCGGGCATCGCGGGTCTCCTCAAGACCACCCGCGGCGTCAGCGAGGTCGTCGCCACGATCATGCTCAACGCCATCGCGACGAGCGTCATCGGCTACCTCACCCTCACCGAGAACTTCGGTGTGCCGGTCGGCAACAACCAGACCACCGGCGTGATGAAGGAGTCCGGCTGGTTCCCCGGCATCAAGCTGGCGGGCGGCGAGGTCTACGGCTTCGTCTTCGTCGCCGTCCTCGCGGGCGTCCTGTACTGGCTGGTCCTCAACCGCACCCGGTTCGGCTTCGACCTGCGCGCCACCGGCGCCTCCGAGTCGGCCGCCGCGGCCTCCGGCGTCAACGCCAAGCGCATGGTGCTCACCGCCATGCTGATCTCCGGTGCGATGGCGGGCCTCGCGGGTCTGCCGATCCTGCTCGGCGACACCCACACCTACAGCCTCAGCTTCCCCGCGGGCCTCGGCTTCACCGCCATCGGCATCGCGCTCCTCGGCCGCAACAACCCGGTCGGCATCGCGCTGGCCGCGCTGCTGTGGGCCTTCCTCGACAAGGCATCGCCCGCCCTCGACTACGCGACCCCGGTCGCGTACGACAAGGAGATCGCGGTGATCATGCAGGGCCTCATCGTGATCGCGGTCGTCGTCTCCTCGGAGACGGTGCGCCGCTGGGGCCTGCGCCGCCAGCAGCGCCGCGTCGGTGAGGAACTGGCCGCCGCCGCACGGGCGAACGGCAACAACGGCAACAACGGCAACAACGACTCCGCGAAGGAGGTGGCTGCCCGATGAGCACGGCATCCGTGGCCAAGCCCCCGGCCAAGCAGCCCGCCGCGGGCCGCCGCCGCATCCCGCTCCCCGTCCTCCTGCTCTCCATCGCCGGCGTCCTGGTGCTGATCTCGCTGGTCCGCGTCATCACCGGCGCCGACGGCATCACCTCCACCGGCCAGATGTCCACGGCGCTCAAGCTCGCCGTGCCGATCGGCCTCGCGGGCCTCGGCGGCCTGTGGGCCGAGCGCGCGGGCGTCGTCAACATCGGCCTCGAAGGCATGCTCATCCTCGGCACCTGGTTCGGTGCCTGGGCGGGCTTCCAGTGGGGCCCCTGGGTGGGTGTCCTCTTCGGCGTCCTCGGCGGCGCGCTCGGCGGTCTGCTGCACGCGATCGTGACGGTCACCTTCAACGTCAACCACATCGTCTCCGGTGTGGCCCTGAACATCCTCGCCCTGGGCGTCACCCGCTACCTCGCGACGTTCGCCTTCGAGGGCGAGGAGGGCGGTACGTCGAAGCAGTCACCGCCCGTCGAGTCCCTGGGCGACTTCTCGGTCCCCGGCCTCTCCGACTGGCTCATGGACCTCAACGGCAAGCACTGGTTCCTGGTCTCCGACCTCGCGGGCCTGATCGGCGGCCTGGTCACCGGCCTGTCGCCGCTCACCGTGGTGGCCGTCGCGATGGTGCCGCTGAGCTGGTGGGTGCTGTGGCGCACGTCGTTCGGGCTGCGGCTGCGCTCCTGCGGCGAGAACCCCGTCGCCGCCGAGTCCCTCGGCGTCAACGTCTACAAGTACAAGTACCTCGCCGTGATCATCTCGGGCGGCTTCGCCGGTCTCGGCGGCGCCTTCCTCTCGCTGGTCGCCTCCAACATCTACCTGGAGGGCCAGACCGGCGGCCGCGGTTACATCGGCCTCGCCGCGATGATCTTCGGTAACTGGATGCCGGGCGGACTCGCGCTCGGCGCGGGCCTGTTCGGCTACACCGACAGCCTCAAGCTCCGTGGCGGCGGTACGAACGTCCACGCGCTGCTGCTGCTCCTCGCGATCCTGCTGGTCATCGGCGCGATCTACCTCGCCTGGCGCAAGCGCTACGTGCCCGCGGCGATCACCGCGGCCGTCTCCGTGCTGATGTTCCTGTGGTACGGCTTGACGGACGAGGTGCCCAACCAGGTCGTCACCGCCACCCCGTACGTGGTGACCCTGCTGGTCCTCTCGCTCTCCGCCCAGCGGCTGCGGATGCCGAAGGCGGACGGAATGCCGTACCGAAGGGGACAAGGAAAGTGACGACAGCCGCCCAGGACACCGACTGGGACGCCCTGCGGGAAGCCGCGCGCGAGGCCATGTCCCGCGCGTACGCGCCCTACTCGGGGTTCCCGGTCGGCGCCGCGGCGCTGGTGGACGACGGCAGGACGGTCTCCGGCTGCAACGTCGAGAACGCCTCCTACGGCCTCGGCCTGTGCGCCGAGTGCGGCCTGGTCTCGCAGCTCCAGCTGACCGGCGGCGGCCGCCTCACCCACTTCACGTGCGTGGACGGCAAGGGCGAGATCCTGATGCCCTGCGGCCGCTGCCGCCAGCTGCTCTACGAGTTCGGGGGCCCGGAGCTGCTCCTGGAGACGGCCTCGGGCGTGCGCACGCTCGCGGACATGCTCCCCGACGCGTTCGGCCCGCAGCACCTCAACTGACGGCAGGCCCCGCCCCCTTGGAGATCTTGGGCGCGGGGCCACCTTCATCTCGGGGCTCTATGCGCGTAGAGTCGCCTCGTATCTACGTACGTACGTCGCTGTACTGCTGGAAGGACCGCCATGGACGTCATCTCCGTCATCCGCACCAAGCGCGACCGGGGCGAGCTGACCGATGAGCAGATCGACTGGGTCATCGACGCCTACACGCGCGGCGCGGTCGCCGACGAGCAGATGTCGGCCCTCGCGATGGCGATCCTGCTCAACGGCATGAACCGCAAGGAGATCGCCCGCTGGACCGCCGCGATGATCGCGTCGGGCGAGCGCATGGACTTCTCCTCGCTCTCCCGCCCCACCGCCGACAAGCACTCCACTGGCGGCGTCGGCGACAAGATCACGCTGCCGCTCGCCCCGCTGGTCGCCGCGTGCGGCGCGGCCGTCCCGCAGCTGTCGGGCCGCGGTCTCGGCCACACCGGCGGCACCCTGGACAAGCTGGAGGCCATCCCCGGCTGGCGCGCGCTGCTCTCCAACGAGGAGATGCTGAGCGTCCTGGACGGCGTCGGCTCGGTGATCTGCGCGGCGGGCGACGGCCTGGCCCCCGCCGACAAGAAGCTGTACGCCCTGCGTGACGTCACCGGCACGGTGGAGGCCATCCCCCTGATCGCCTCGTCCATCATGTCCAAGAAGATCGCCGAGGGCACGGGCTCGCTGGTCCTGGACGTGAAGGTCGGCACCGGCGCGTTCATGAAGAACATCGAGGACGCGCGTGAACTGGCTTCCACGATGGTGGAGCTGGGCACGGACAGCGGCGTCCGCACGGTGGCCCTGCTCACCGACATGTCGACCCCGCTCGGCCTGACGGCGGGCAACGCCCTCGAAGTCCGCGAGTCGGTCGAGGTCCTCGCGGGCGGCGGCCCGGCGGACGTCGTCGAACTGACCCTGGCGCTGGCCCGCGAAATGCTGGACGCGGCGGGCCTGAAGGACGCGGACCCGGCGAAGGCGCTGGCGGACGGCTCGGCGATGGACGTATGGCGTCGCATGATCGCGGCCCAGGGCGGCGACCCGGACGCGAAGCTGCCGGTGGCCCGGGAGCGGCACGTCGTCACGGCGCCGTCCTCCGGCGTCCTGACCCGCCTCGACGCGTACGACATCGGCGTCGCCGCCTGGCGCCTCGGCGCGGGCCGCGCGCGCAAGGAGGACGTGGTCCAGGCGGGCGCGGGCGTCGAACTCCACGCCAAGCCGGGCGACTCCGTCGAGGCGGGCGCGCCCCTGATGACCCTGCACACGGACACGCCGGAGCGGTTCGCGTACGCGCTGGAGTCGGTGGAGGGTTCGTACGACATCGCTGCCGCGGGGGCGGACTTCTCGCCGGGGGCGATTGTGCTGGACCGGATCGGCTGATCCGTCGGCCGCGGGCGCGTGTGGGCTGGCCGCGCAGTTCCCCGCGTCCCTTCGGGGCCCTCTGTGACCAGCGCTTACTCGTACGGGTGAACGGGATCGGTGGACCGCCGCCGGTCCCGTTCGGCATGCTGGGATCGGTGACGTACCGAAAGAGGAGACCGCCATGAGCGCACTCACCGTGGACCACGACCCCGGCCGGGACTGGGACGACCTCGTCCGGCTCCGGGAGGAGATGGAGTGGCCCGAGGGCAGCAAGGTGGAGATCATCGAAGGGGTCATCACCGTGTCGCCCGGTCCTGCCAATCGCCACAATCTCGTCGCACAGAAGGTGCACCGCCTTCTGTACTCCGTCCTTCCAGATGACTGGGGCGTCTTCCAGACGCTGTCCGTCGCTGTGCCGTCGAAGCTCGGAATGCTCATCCCCGACCTCGTCGTGATCCCACTGGCAGACGTCGAACCTACACAGACGCACGTTCCGGCCGGCGCCGCCGAGCTCGTCGTCGAGGTGACTTCGCCCTCCAACGCCCGACACGACCGCATCAGCAAGCCCGCCGCCTATGCCACCGCAGGCATCCCCCTCTACCTCCTCATCGACCGCTGGGCCCCCGGCGGTCCCACCATCACCCTCTACGGCGAACCCCGAGGCGACGTCTACCGCGTCCTGAGCGCCTGCAAGTTCGGTGAGCCCGTCAAGCTCCCCGAACCCTTCGATGTGGAGATCGATACCAGCGAGTTCCCCACGGACTGACGCGGGCAGGCCTCATCGCGGGCGCGATCACCGATGAGTTCCGCCCGCCGCTCCGGTCCACCCTGCGTGGCCGATTCCCGAGAGCACCTCATCCGCATCGCCGGCCCCCTGCGCGCCGCCGACATCCCGCGCCTGTGCGAGCAGGTCGCCGCCGCCCGGCACGGGCCCGGCGACGGCGCGAGGGGCGACGTGATCTGCGATGTCTCCGCCGTCACCACCGCCGACCTCACCACCGTCGACGCCATCGCCCGCCTGCACCTCGCCGCCCGAAGAGCCGGGGGCCGGATCCGGCTCAGGAATCCCGCCCCCGCCCTGCTGGCGCTGCTGGGCCTCGTCGGCCTTGTCGAACTGCTCGGGCTAGTCGTCGAGATGGAGGGGCACCCCGAACAGCGGGAACCACCGCTCGGTGTCCAGGAAGCAGTGGAAGCCGGCGATGCGTCCCTCTGAGATCTCGATGACCTGGATCGACCAGGGCATGAAGCCGCCGTTGTCGGGGTCGGGCTTGTACTGCGCGAAGCCCGGCGTGCCGTTCACATCCACCGGCAGCAGGCGGCCGTTGGCACAGGCGGCGCCCATCGTGGACATGAAGCCGGTGATGTCCGCCGTGCCGCGCAGCCACAGGTCGAACGGCGGCATCGTCATGACGGCGTCCTCGGCGAGCAGCGCGGTCAGCGCCGCCATGTCGTACCCCTCGAAGGCGGCGACATAGCGCTCCAGAAGCTTCTGCTGCTCCTCGTCCAGCGGATCGGAGACGGCCGTGTCGTCCTCCGGCCGCTCGGCGAGGGTGGCGCGGGCCCGCTGGAGCGCGCTGTTCACCGAGGCGACGGAGGTGTCGATCAGCTCGGCGACCTCGCTGGCCTTCCAGGCGAGGACCTCGCGCAGGATCAGCACCGCCCGCTGCTTGGGCGGCAGGTTCTGGAGGGCCGCGACGAAGGCCAGGCGCACCGACTCCTTGGCGACGGCCGCCTCGGCGGGGTCACCGGGCGTCGGCAGGATGCGGGCGTCGGGCATCGGCTCCAGCCAGGTGTTGTCCGGACGCGGGGTGAGCGCCGCCTGCGCCAGCGGGGCGGCGGCGGTCAGGTCCATGGGGCGGGCGCGGCGGTTGCCCGCGTTCAGCATGTCCAGGCAGACGTTCGTCGCGATTCTGTACAGCCAGGAGCGGACGCTGGAGCGGCCCTCGAACTTCTCGAAGCTGCGCCAGGCGCGCACCATCGTGTCCTGCACGGCGTCCTCGGCCTCGAAGGCCGAGCCCAGCATCCGATAGCAGTATCCGGTCAGCTCGACCCGGTACTTCTCCAGCGTGACGTCCAGATCGGTCGTCGTCCCTGCGATGTCGCTCATCCCACCCACCCCTGCGGCTTCCGAGAAGGGCCCGACAGTGAGGCCCGACACACCGGAAGCTACCGCAGCCCACTGACAACGGCCGCCGGAGTGGGAAAACCCGCAGGTGAAATCGGCGTGAGCCCGAATGCGGCAGAGGGCGAAGGCCTCAGCCGCGGCCGGGCGGAAGCCCTCAGCAGGAGCGGGCCACCAGCCCCCGGCGCCGCTCCACCCGCGCCACGTGCGAGCCCCACACGGTCACCGAGACCACACCGGTCACCGCGAGCAGGCCGAGCGCCACGGTCCCGCCCCAGCCGCCCGCGTGGAAGGCGACGGCGCCGAGCGTGCCGCCCGCGCTGGAGCCCAGGTAGTACGCGGACTGGTAGAGCGCCGACGCCTGAGCCCGCCCGGTCGTCGCCGTACGGCTCACCGACGAGGACGCGACCGCGTGCCCCGCGAAGAACCCGGCGGTGATCAGCACAAGACCCAGCAGCACCAGGACCAGCGACGCCGAGAGGGACAGCAGCAGCCCGCCCGCCGTCGTGCCCACCGCCAGGTACAGCGCCCCGCGCCGCCCGAGCCGTGCCACGAGCTTGCCCGCCGCGGCCGACGAGACCGTACCGACGAGGTAGACCAGGAAGATCGAGCCGATGACGCCCTGGGGGAGCGAGAACGGCGCCTCGGTGAGCCGGTATCCGATCACCGTGTAGACCGCGCCGAAGACGGTCATGAACAGCGCGCCGATCGCGTACAGCCTGCACAGAAGCGGGTCGGACAGATGCGTACGCACCGTGCGCGCGAGCGACTTGGGGCTGAGCGAGCCCGGCGTGAAGTGCCGCGGCGCGGGCAGCAGCGTGCGGAAGGCGACCGCGCACAGCACCGCGAGGACGCCGACGACGGCGAGCGCCGCGCGCCATCCCCAGGCCTGCGCGGCCCAGCCCGTGACGATGCGCCCGCTCATGCCGCCGATGGAGTTGCCCGCCACGAACATGCCGATCGCCCCGACCAGCGCCTTGGGCCGCACCTCCTCGGCGAGGAACGCCATCGCGGACGCCGGGAGCCCGGCGAGGGCCGCGCCCTGCACGGCGCGCAGCGCGATGAGCACCTCGACCGACGGGGCGAAGGGGACGAGGAGCCCGACCGCCACCGCGACGGTCAGGGACGCGGTCATCACCGCGCGCCGCCCGAAGCGCTCGCTGAGCGCGCTCAGCGGCAGGACGAGAAGAGCCAGTGCGCCCGTGGCCGCCGAGACCGTCCAGCTCGCCGTGCTCGCGCTCGCGCCGAAGTCGGCGGAGAGCAGCGGCAGCAGGGCCTGCGTGGAGTAGAGGAGGGCGAAGGTCGCGACGCCCGCGAGGAAGAGCGCGAAGCTCATCCGGCGGTAGCCGGGACCGCCCGGTGTCAGACGGGAATCGGCGGCGGGGGACGGCGAAGGAAGGGCGACCGCATGGGTGGCGGACGCCCCGCTACTGGCAGGAGGCATGCCACGAACGTACGACGCTCTTTTTGATGCGTCCAATGCATGGAAACGCCATAATCGTTCCCATGCCGCATCAGCAGAGGTCACAGCCGCGCCTGTCACACAACAGTGACGTGGAGGACATCGTGACGCTGCTTGCGCCACGCCTCGCGTACTTCGCCGGCGTCGCCCGCACCGAGCACGTCACGCGCGCCGCGCAGGAGATGCAGATCCCCCAGTCGACGCTCTCCCGCGCACTCGTACGTCTCGAACAGGACCTCGGCGTCGACCTGTTCGCCCGCCGCGGCCGCACCGTCTCGCTCACCCCGTCCGGCCGCACCTTCCTCGCCTCGGTCGAGCGGGCGCTCGGCGAGGTGGAGCGCGCGGCCGAGTCGGTGCGCGCCGACGCCGACCCGGCCTCGGGAAAGGTCGCCTTCGGATTCCTGCACACCATGGGCTCGGAGACCGTGCCCGGCCTCATCCGCGCCTTCCGCGCCGACCACCCCCGGGTGCGCTTCAGCCTCGTGCAGAACTACGGCGAGGCGATGCTGGAGCGCCTGCGCGCGGGCGAGCTGGACCTCTGCCTCACCTCTCCCGTGCCCGACGCCCCCGACCTGGTCGCCCGCCGCCTCGACGAGCAACGCCTGCGCCTGGTCGTGCCCGACGACCACCGCCTCGCCGCGCGTAAGCGGATCCGCCTCGCCGAGGCCGCCGACGAGGCCTTCGTGACCCTGGAGCCCGGCTACGGCCTGCGCCGCATCACGGACGACCTCTGCCAGGAGGCGGGCTTCAAGCCCCGCGTGGCCTTCGAGGGGGAGGAGGCGGAGACCCTGCGCGGCCTGGTGGCGGCGGGCCTGGGAGTGGCCCTGCTGCCCCCGCCCGCCGTACCCCGCCCGGGAGTCGTCGAACTGACGGTGACGGGCCAGCGGGCGGTACGGGAGATCGGCGTGGCCTGGCTGGGCGGCCACCCGGACACCCCGCCGGTGGCGGCGTTCAAGGAGTTCCTGCTGAGCAGAAAGGGAAAACTCCTGCCGGAAGTTGGTCATAGCCCGTCCGGCGATTGAGGACGAACTCGGCGAAGCCGGTGATCGACCGCGCCTCAAACACGGGGCTCACCGCCGAAGCGACCGCCCGAACCCAGAGGCGAGCGGCATCCGCAACCCCAAGGGTGGCGGAGCGGCCAGCGCGTCCTCCAACGGCCGGGCGAAATCCGTACCGAAGAGCGTCCCGCGTACGAAGTCCGAGGCCAGCGCCAGGACTTCACTCTGATGCTGATGGAGCCGGTGCCCATCGGAGTGCACCTCGAACCGGCACACATCACGGTTCGTCTTCTTCGCCCGCTCCGCCAGCCGGAACGACAGCTCGGGATCGGTCCGCTCGTCGTTCGTGCCGTGCACGATCAGGACCCGCCGCCCCGCGAGCTGCTTCACCGGCTCGGGCGGCGCCGCCATGTCGTCCTCGGGCAGCCAAGGGGCGATGGCCAGCACGGAGTTGACCGCGCGGTGCCCGGCCGCGCGCAGCGCCGCCCGGCCGCCCATGTCCACCCCGGCCAGGCAGACGGGGACATCGCCGTAGAGACGTACGACCTCGTCCGCCGCCCACGCCGTGTCCTCGGCGAGCCGCGCCTGCGCGCCGTTCCAGCCCCGGCAGCGGTAGCGCACGACATGCGCGGCGAGGCCGTCCGCGCGCCCGTCGTGGGCCAGCCTGCGCCCCAGCGCGCGCACCGCGCCGGCCGCCAGCGGCGAGGGTCTGCGCGTGGAGGTCTCGGCGCCGCCGGGCAGCAGAAGGGCCACGCCGCTCACCGCCGAAGGGGCCGCTTTGATCACTCGCCCGAGCCTCGGCGTGCCCGCGGGCCCCGCCGTCCCTTGCTGTGCCATGACAGAACAGTGTCAGAAGGCATGGTGTACGCCACCCGTCCGCCGGGTCACTGTTACGTATCGACCAGTGAGTTCTACGCGCGTAGGCGCTAGAGTGCCGAAATGACGAGCCAGACACACACGACCGGTCACACGGACCGTGAAACGCCCAGCGCCGAACAGATCCGCCGCGCCCCCAAGGTGCTCCTCCACGACCACCTCGACGGCGGCCTGCGCCCCGGCACGATCGTCGACCTCGCCCGCGACTGCGGCTACGAGGGACTGCCCGAGACCGACCCCGACAAGCTCGGGATCTGGTTCCGCGAGGCGGCCGACTCCGGTTCCCTGGAGCGCTATCTGGAGACCTTCGCCCACACCTGCGCGGTGATGCAGACGAAGGACGCCCTCAAGCGGGTGGCCGCCGAGTGCGCCGTGGACCTCGCCGAGGACGGTGTGGTCTACGCCGAGATCCGCTACGCCCCCGAGCAGCACCTGGAGAACGGCCTCACGCTCGAAGAGGTCGTCGAGGCGGTCAACGAAGGCTTCCGCGAGGGCGAGCGCCGCGCGAAGGCGAACGGCCACCGCATCCGCGTCGGCGCGCTGCTCACCGCCATGCGGCACGCCGCCCGCGCGCTGGAGATCGCCGAGCTGGCCAACCGCTACCGCGATCTGGGCGTCGTCGGATTCGACATCGCGGGCGCCGAGGCGGGCTTCCCTCCCACCCGCCACCTCGACGCCTTCGAGTTCCTCAAGCGCGAGAACAACCACTTCACGATCCACGCGGGTGAGGCCTTCGGCCTGCCGTCGATCTGGCAGGCCCTCCAGTGGTGCGGCGCCGACCGCCTCGGCCACGGCGTGCGCATCATCGACGACATCGAGATCGCCGACGACGGCACCGTCAAGCTCGGCCGCCTCGCGTCGTACGTACGGGACAAGCGCATCCCGCTGGAGATGTGCCCCAGCTCCAACCTCCAGACGGGCGCCGCCACCTCCTACGCCGAGCACCCCATCGGCCTCCTGCGCAAGCTGCACTTCCGTGCCACGGTGAACACCGACAACCGTCTGATGTCGGGCACCAGCATGAGCCGCGAATTCGAGCACCTGGTCGGCACGTTCGGCTACACGCTCGATGACATGCAATGGTTCACAGTCAATGCGATGAAATCAGCGTTCATTCCTTTCGATGAACGGCTGGCCATGATCAGTGATGTGATCAAGCCCGGCTATGCCGAGCTGAAGTCCGAATGGCTGTTCCGCCAGACGGTCTCGACCAGCGCGTCTGCCGGGAGCTAGCGGGTCGTATCGCGTCCTTGCGCGATGCTTCGGCGGCCGGGTTCTTCGTCACCCGGCCGCTTTTCGCTGCCCGCGAGCCGTGATCGGCGGTGTTTACGGTCGTTGAACCGCGCAGATCCCCGTCATCGAATTCGCAAGGACGCATTGAAGATGAAGCAGTCTGCTGCCAAGACCCTCGGTGTCGCCGCTCTCGGTGCCGCCTTCGCCGCCGCCGGTGCCGGCGCCGCGAACGCCGCCGCCGGTCTCCCTGACGTGACCTCGGCCCTGGGCCCGGTCAGCTCGATCCTCCCCCTGGACCAGGCTGCCAAGACGCTGCCCGCCGGCGCCCCCCAGTCGCTCGCCGCCGCGCAGGGCGCCCTGGCCGGTGGTCTCACCGCCGTGCAGCCCACCCTCGAAAAGGTGACCTCCTCCGCCACGCCGCCCGCGGCCAAGGGCGCCGCGGCCCCCGCCACCGCCGCCCCCGTCCCCGCCTCTCCGGTCGGCGAGCTGCTCGGCGGCGTGCCCCTGGGTGGCGTGCCCATGGGCGGCAGCGCCATCAACGGCCTGCCGCTCGGCTGATCCCGCCGCGCACACCGATGGGGCGCCCCTCCTTGTGGAGGGGCGCCCCATCGCGTCGTCACCAGGCGTTACGGGTCTTGCTCTCGTCCGGCAGCAGGAACCACAGGGCGAGGTAGAGCAGGAACTGCGGGCCGGGGAGCAGGCAGGACGCCACGAAGATCACGCGCATCGTGGTCGCGGACGTGCCGAAGCGCTTGGCCAGGGAGGCGCACACTCCGCCGATCATCCGGCCGTGGGTGGGGCGGGTAAGGGCGGTCATGTCGGGCTCCTTAACGAACCGTAGGGACGAGGCTCTGGGGTGTGCCTCGATGCTTTAAAGCTACGGGTACCCCATAGGAGAAACCTCGCTCTAAGGGGCGATCCCGACCCTGGGAATCGTCGGGGTCGACCCCTGAGGGGCCTCCTCCCGCAGAAGGGCCGTGACGTGCTCCGGATCCACCCGGCGACGCAGTCTGGCGCGTACCGCGGGCACCACGGCCACATGGGCGAGGGCGACCCCGAGGGTGTTCAGGAGCAGCGAGTCGATGTCGACGACCTGCCCGGGCACCCCGGTCTGGAGCAGCTCGATGCCGAGCGAGAGCAGCGCGCCGGCGGCGACCGTACGCACCAGGGAACCCCACGGCGAGACGAGGAGCCGTCCGCCGGCCAGCGGGAGCAGCACGCCGAGCGGGGCGAGCAGCAGCAGGGCCTCGCCGATCCGGCGGGTCGCCTGGAGGCCGCCGAGCGCCAGATCCGCCTTGATCCCGGCGAGCGGCCGCAGATTCGCGGCGCTCACCCAGGGAACGTCCAGCGGACGCAGCGTGATCCATCCGACGAGCAGAAGGTGCGCGACGAGGAGGAATCCTCCCGCCGCGCGGAAGCGGATGGCGGCAGTACGGCCGCCCGAGCCTTGACGCACGCCCCCCAAGACGCCAGAGGCGGCAGGATCGGTTCCGCGTCCCGCCGCGGGCCCCTACTCCACCGTCCTGGTGGGCAGCGCCACCGTGCCGGGGCGGGAGCGGACCTCGGGCGTGCAGGAGTAGCGCCGCAGCGGATCGCCCCCCGGGCCGCCCATGATCACTGTCTGGTCCTCGGCGGCCGCGGCGCTGTCGGCCAGCGTGCACACGATCTGCGCGAGCGCGAACGCCGACAGGTCCTCGGGCGGCGTACTGAACCGCAGCGTGTCCTCCGGGTCGCCGCCGGCGGGACCGGAGACCCGTACGCCACCGCGTACGTCCGTGGCGAGGCCCGCCTGCTTCTCGGACTCCGAGGGCGGTGCGGCCAGCTCGTCGAGGAGGGCCTGGGCGATGCGCACCCGGTCGGTGGCCGCCTTGTCCTCGTCGACCCGCACGGTACGGTCGACGGCCACCAGCTGGGCCGCGCACACCAGGAAGACCTCGACGGGCACCCCGCTGCCCGACTGCGAGGCGATGGCGGAGCCCGACATCACGCACGGCACCCGCGACGGCGCGGGCCCGAAGTCGGTGGGCACCTCCGTCGACCTGATCCCGCACCCGGCGAGCGCGGCGGCGAGCACCGCGGTGGCCGCCGCGGCCCGGATCCGACGCCCCTTCACGCCTGGCCCCCCTCGACACGGTCCTCGCTACCGTCCTCGTCACCGCCCGCGTCCCGCGCGCAGTCCTCCCCGTCGCTCTCGCTGTCGCACGGCAGCCACAGCGTGAAGACGGCGCCGCCCTTGGGGCAGTTGGCCGCGGAGATGTCACCGCCGTGGATGTGCGCGTTCTCCAGGGCGATGGAAAGCCCCAGGCCGCTGCCCTCGGACCGCGGCCGGGACGCGCTCGCCTTGTAGAAGCGGTCGAAGACGTGCGGCAGGACGTCCTCGGGGATGCCGGGGCCGTGATCGCGTACGGAGATGACGAGCTTCGCGTCCTCCAGCCGCACCGAGACCTTCACCGGGGAGCCGCCGTGCTTGAGGGCGTTGCCGATGAGGTTGGCCAGGATGACGTCCAGGCGGCGCGGGTCGAGCCGGGCGGTGATGCCGCGCTCGGCGTCCAGCTCCACCGCGTCCAGCCAGGCGCGCGCGTCGATGCAGGCGGTGATCTGGTCGGCGATGTCGACGTCGTCCAGGACGAGCCGCGCGGTGCCCGCGTCGAAGCGGGTGACCTCCATGAGGTTCTCCACGAGATCGCCCAGGCGGCGCGTCTCGCTCACCACGAGCCGTACGGCGGGCTCGATCATCGGGTCGACGGAACCGGTCTCCGCGTCCAGCTCCTCCTCCAGGACCTCGGTCACCGCGGTGATCGCCGTCAACGGCGTACGCAGCTCGTGCGACATATCGGCGACGAACCGCCGGGACGCCTCCTCGCGGGCGCTCATGTCGGCGACCTTCTTCTCCAGGTTCTCGGCGGTCCTGTTGAACGTCCGCGAGAGATCGGCGAGTTCGTCGGTGCCGGACACCCGCAGGCGCGTGTCGAGCTTGCCCTCGCCGAGCCTGCGCGCGGCGACGCCGAGGCGGTGCACGGGTTTGAGTACGGTCGTCGCGGCGGCCTGCGCGAGCAGCGCGGAGCCGATCAGCGCCAGACCGGTGGCGATGGCGAGGGACCAGCCCAGCGAACTGAGGTCCTTGGCCTCCGGTTCGAGGGACTTGAGCATGTAGCCCGTCGGGCCGCCGCCGATCACCGTGGCGCCGCCGACCAGGTACGGGGTCCCGTGGTCGACGGTCCGCTGCCAGAACAGGTGGTAGGGGCTGTCGTTGCCGGAGTTGAGCTGCTGCTTCTCGGTGACGGCTTTTTGCAGCGAGCCCGGCACCTTGGCGAAGGTGAACGCGTCCAGGTCGGAGTAGCCGACGATCCGGCCGCCGCCCTCCTTCTCGGCGACCAGGAGCACGCTGTAGCCCTGGCTGCTGTTGGCCATCTGCCCGGCGGCCGACTGGAGTTCCTCCTGCGTCGGGTTGGCGCGCAGCGCGCCCGCGCGGGTCTGCATCTGCTGCCGGAAGTCCTTGAGCGCCGCGTCCTGGGCGCGCGTCAGCACGGCCTCGCGGTTGAGCCAGTACGCGATGCCGGACGCCGAGACGGCGGCGGTGAGCGCCACGAGGGCGAAGACCAGTACGAGCCTCAGACGCAGGCTCGTGAAGCGCAGTCCCGCCAGAAGGGCCTTGCGTGCCGCGGGCAGGCCGCGGAGCTTGTCCTGCGCTTTGGTCACTGAGGAGTGTCCAGCCGGTAGCCGACCCCGCGCACCGTGCGGATCAGCGTGGGCGACGAGGGGACGTCCTCGACCTTGGCGCGCAGCCGCTGCACACAGGCGTCGACGAGCCGCGAGTCGCCGAGGTAGTCGTGCTCCCAGACGAGCCGCAGCAACTGCTGCCGGGACAGGGCCTGTCCGGGCCTGCGGCTCAGCTCCAGGAGCAGCCGCAGCTCGGTCGGTGTGAGCTGGAGGTCCTCGCCGTTCTTCGTCACGGTCATCGCGGCCCGGTCGATGACGAGCGAACCGAACGTCGCCGCGTCGTTGGCCTCCCGCTCGCCGCGCCGCAGCACGGCCCTGATCCGGGCGTCGAGCACGCGCCCCTGCACGGGTTTGACCACATAGTCGTCGGCGCCGGACTCCAGGCCCACCACCACGTCGATGTCGTCGCTGCGCGCGGTCAGCAAAATGATGGGCAGTTGGTCGGTGCGCCGGATGCGACGGCACACCTCGAACCCGTCGATGCCCGGCAGCATCACGTCCAGCACGATCAGGTCGGGCCGCTGCTCACCGAGCAGTTTCAGACCGTCCTCGCCGGTGGCAGCAGTGGCCACCCGGTGCCCCTGGCGCGTCAGCGAAAGCTCCAGGGCCGTCCGGATGGCGTCGTCGTCCTCGATCAGCAACAGGGAAGGCACGGAGGTCATTCTGTCCCATGCCAGGCCGCACTTCGACTGCTGGAGCGCTCCCACACCGCACCCTCACGCACGGAAGGGGCGCGGGGCCCCTGTGACAGGCCTGTGACAGTCGGCGGACACCGCCATGAAGTGGCTCGGGCAGAGTTCTGGTCACACGCAAGAAGCACGGAAGCAAGACGGAACAGGCCGGACTCCACCGACGGGGGGCGCGAGATGAATACGCTGCACAGCACCAGCTCAAGCGCAGTTGTCACGCGTCTCCACGACGTCGGGCGGGGATCTGAGAGGTCCGGTGCCGTGAGCGGGCGGGGGTGCGCTCGCGGCACCGGGCGTCAGCACACCACGTACATGACGGTGGTTGACGCGCCGCACGGGGGAAGCGCGTACGGGGAGGGCTCGGGGGAGCGGAAGTCCCTGCCGGAGGCGGTGAACGCCGAAGCGGCGTTCACCGCCTACGTCCAGGAACGCCGCGCCTCTCTGTACGCGACGGCATACCACCTGACCGGCGACCGCTTCGAGGCGGAGGACCTGCTCCAGAGCGCCCTCTTCTCGACGTACCGCGCCTGGGACAGGATCAGCGACAAGGCCGCGGTGGGGGGCTACCTCCGCCGCACCATGACGAACCTGCACATCAGCGCGTGGCGCCGCCGCAAGCTGAACGAGTACCCGACCGAGGAACTGCCGGAGACGGTGGGCGACACGGACGCGATGCGCGGCACGGAGCTGCGCGCCGTCCTGTGGCAGGCCCTGGCCCGGCTGCCCGAACTCCAGCGCACGATGCTGGTCCTTCGCTACTACGAGGGCCGCACCGACCCGGAGATCGCGGACATCCTCGACATCAGCGTGGGCACGGTGAAGTCCAGCATCTGGCGCTCGCTGCGCCGGCTGCGCGAGGACGACGTCCTCAGCTTCGGCCGTGACCAGGAGGAGTCCTTCGGCGAGTTGGTCGCCTGAGGATCGGGGGGGGGAAACACGGGGGCCGCCGCTCCGGGGGGACGCGGCGGAAGCACGGGGGAAAGCACGGGGGAAAAGCAGCGGGACCGGTAGGCCGGGGGGGCCTGTCCGGTCCTTCTGTTTGTTCGGCAGGGGTCGGCGCGCGTCGGCGTCAGCGCGCAGCCGCGACACGCCGCCCGGCCGCGGCGGAGGCCACCCGCCCCAACGCCTCCTCGGCCCCGCAGGGATGCGCCCCGAGCCCGGCCTGCCGCGCCACGATGGCACGCTCCGCACGCATGAGCCGCCACCCCCTCCGCAGGAGGAACGGCACGGACTTGCGCCCCTCCCGCAGATCCCGGAGCAGCCGCCGCCGGAAGGTGGTGGAAGGCCGCCCCCGCAGACAGATCGCGTCGGCGAGCACGCCGATCTCCCGGCACCGCTCCACGATGTCCGCCGCGAAGATGCCCTCCGCGATGAACACGGGTGTCCGCTCGATGTCCAGGGCCGTCCGCCCCACACGCGCGCTGGTCGCGATGTCGTACACCGGGACGCTCGTACGCCCGGTGCGGCACAGTTCCTCGATCGCGGCGACCGCCACTTCCGCGTCCCAGGACGCGGGCGAGTCCCAGTCGATGTCCGAACTGCCCGGGACCAGCGGCAACGTAGGGTCGCCTGCTTCTTTGTAGAAGTCGTCCAGGCACAGTACGGGCAGCCCGGACCGGGCGGCGAAGGACGACTTGCCCGAGCCTGAGGGGCCGCAGAGCAGCACGACGCGGGCGGGTATCGGGGGATGGGGGCTCACGAGAGAACAGTGTGCGGCATCGCGCCGCGCGGACACCCCCCGCGGGTCGGCTTTGGTGGCCACGTCACACGTCAACTACGCTACGTGCTCGCTCGATTACGCACGATGCACACCATGACGCACGGATATGGGCGGTACTCATGACACGACACACGGCCTCCAGGTCACCCCGTCCCGGCTCCCGCGCACTGCTGCGCGCCGGTCTCGCCCTCACCGTGGCGGGCGCCGCGCTCGGCGCGGGCAGCACGAGCGCGGCGGCGGTCCCCACGCCGCTCGGCGACGTCGACGGGGCCTCCGCGGTGCAGGCGCTCGCGGGCGCGGCGCGCAGCGCGACGGCGGGCGGACTCAACCCCGCCAGGACCCTTCAGCTGGACCCCCTGGCGAACACCAGCGTGGACCCGCTCAACAACTCGCTCGGCACGCAGGTGGCGGACTTCAAGCCGCTCACCACGGCCGTGGCCACCGGACCGCTCGCCCGGGGGGCCTCCCTGGACGACCTGCCGGTGGTGGGCCCGGCGACGGGCCTGCTGGCGGGCTAGACGAAGCCCCGGCCTCCTGGACGGCGGAGGCCGGGGCTTCGTCGGGGAGATGGCCGGGGGGACTCGCGCCCGCTAGTAGGCCGAGCCCGAGGCGCCGAGCGAGCCCGTGGGGTGCCAGACCGTCTTGGTCTCCAGGAAGGCCGTCAGGCGGTGCGTGCCGGGGTCGGCGGAGAAATCCACAGGCTGTGGACGCAGTACGCGCTTGAGGTTGTCCGCGGCGGCGATCTCCAGGTCGCGGGCGAGGTCCGCGTCCGCGCCCGTCAGGTCGATCGCGTTGACGTCCTGGTGCGCGGCGAGCGGGGCGGCGATCTCGGCGGTCCTGCCGGTGAGGAGGTTGACCACACCGCCGGGGACGTCCGAGGTCGCCAGGACCTCGCCCAGCGAGAGCGCCGGGAGCGGGGCCTTCTCGGAGGCGATCACGACGGCCGTGTTGCCCGTCGCGATCACCGGGGCGAGCACGGAGACCAGGCCGAGGAACGACGACTCCTGCGGCGCGAGCACCGCGACGACGCCCGTCGGCTCCGGGGTCGAGAGGTTGAAGTACGGTCCGGCGACCGGGTTCGCACCGCCCACGACCTGGGCGATCTTGTCCGTCCAGCCCGCGTACCAGACCCAGCGGTCGATGGCCGCGTCCACGACCGCGGCGGCCTTGGACTTCGAGAGGCCCTCGGCGTCGGCGACCTCGCGCACGAACTGGTCGCGGCGGCCCTCCAGCATCTCGGCGATGCGGTAGAGGATCTGCCCGCGGTTGTACGCGGTCGCGCCCGACCAGCCGCCGAACGCCTTGCGGGCCGCCACGACCGCGTCACGCGCGTCCTTGCGGGACGAGAGGGGGGCGTTCGCCAGCCACCTGCCCTTTGCGTCGGTCACTTCGTACACCCGGCCGCTCTCGGAACGCGGGAACTTCCCGCCGACGTACAGCTTGTAGGTCTTGAAGACAGTGAGTCGCTCAGACATCGAGGTACGCCTCCAGGCCGTGGCGGCCGCCCTCGCGGCCGAAGCCCGACTCCTTGTAACCGCCGAACGGCGAGGTCGGATCGAACTTGTTGAATGTGTTGGCCCAGACGACACCGGCCCGGAGCTTGTTCGCGACCGCGAGGATGCGCGAGCCCTTCTCCGTCCAGATGCCGGCGGAGAGGCCGTACTGGGTGTTGTTGGCCTTGGCGACGGCTTCGTCCGGCGTACGGAAGCTGAGCACGGACAGGACCGGGCCGAAGATCTCGTCGCGGGCGACGGTGTGCGCCTGCGTGACGTTCGTGAAGAGCGTCGGCGCGAACCAGTAGCCCGACGTGGGCAGTTCGCACGGGGCCGACCAGCGCTCGGCGCCCTCGGCCTCACCCGTCTCGGCGAGCGCGGTGATGCGGGCCAGCTGCTCGGCGGAGTTGATCGCGCCGATGTCCGTGTTCTTGTCGAGCGGGTCGCCGAGGCGCAGCGTCGACAGTCGGCGCTTGAGCGAGTCGAGCAGCTCGTCCTGGATCGACTCCTGAACGAGCAGGCGCGAACCGGCGCAGCAGACCTGGCCCTGGTTGAAGAAGATGCCCGTGACGATGCCCTCGACGGCCTGGTCGATGGGGGCGTCGTCGAAGACGATGTTCGCGCCCTTGCCGCCCAGTTCGAGCGTGACCTTCTTGTCCGTGCCCGCGACCTGGCGGGCGATGGCCTTGCCGACGGCCGTGGAGCCGGTGAAGGCGACCTTGTTCACGTCCGGGTGGGCGGTCAGGGCCGCGCCCGCGTCGCCGTAGCCGGGAAGGATGTTGACGACGCCCTTGGGCAGGCCCGCCTGGCGGCAGATGTCCGCGAAGAAGAGGGCGGACAGCGGGGTCGTCTCGGCGGGCTTCAGGACGACCGTGTTGCCGGTCGCGAGCGCCGGGGCGATCTTCCAGGCCAGCATCAGGAGCGGGAAGTTCCAGGGGATGACCTGGCCCGCGACACCGAGGGGGGCGGGGTTCGGGCCGTACCCGGCGTGGTCGAGCTTGTCGGCCCAGCCCGCGTAGTAGAAGAAGTGCGCGGCGACCAGGGGGAGGTCCGCGTCGCGGGTCTCCTTGATCGGCTTGCCGTTGTCCAGGGTCTCCAGGACGGCCAGCTCGCGGCTGCGCTCCTGGATGATCCGGGCGATGCGGAAGAGGTACTTGGCGCGCTCGGCGCCCGGCAGCGCCGACCACTTCTCGAAGGCCTTGCGGGCGGCCTTCACCGCGCGGTCGACGTCCTCGGAGGAGGCCTGCGCGACCTCGGAGAGGACCTCCTCGGTGGACGGGGAGACCGTCTTGAAGACCTTGCCGTCGGCGGCCTCGGTGAACTCGCCGTCGATGAACAGGCCGTAGCTCGGCGCGATGTCGACGACGGAGCGGGACTCGGGCGCCGGCGCGTACTCGAAGGGGGAAGTCATCGGATCAGTCCACCGTCACGTAGTCGGGGCCGGAGTAGCGGCCGGTGGCCAGCTTCTGGCGCTGCATCAGCAGGTCGTTGAGGAGGGACGAGGCGCCGAAGCGGAACCAGTGGTTGTCCAGCCAGTCGGGGCCCGCCGTCTCGTTCACCAGGACGAGGAACTTCACCGCGTCCTTCGTCGAGCGGATGCCGCCCGCGGGCTTCACGCCGATCTGCACGCCGGTCTGCGCGCGGAAGTCGCGGACGGCCTCCAGCATCAGCAGGGTGTTGGACGGGGTGGCGTTGACGCCGACCTTGCCGGTCGAGGTCTTGATGAAGTCGGCGCCGGCGATCATGCCGATCCAGCTGGCGCGCTTGATGTTGTCGTACGTGGACAGCTCGCCCGTCTCGAAGATGACCTTCAGGCGGGCGGTGCCGCAGGCCTCCTTCACGGCGCGGATCTGCTCGTACACCGTCATGTAGTCCCCGGAGAGGAAGGCTCCCCGGTCGATGACCATGTCGATCTCGTCGGCGCCGGCGGCCACGGCCTCGCGCACGTCGCCGAGCTTCACCTCGATCGCGGCGCGGCCCGCGGGGAAGGCGGTCGCGACGGAGGCGACCTTCACGCCGCTGCCCGCGACGGCCTCCTTGGCGGTGGCGACCATGTCCGGATAGACGCAGACGGCCGCGGTACGCGGCGCGCCTCGGTCCGTGGGGTCCGGGTTGACGGCCTTCGCGCCGAGCGCCCGGACCTTGCCCGGGGTGTCGGCGCCCTCCAGCGTCGTCAGGTCGATCATCGAGATGGCCAGGTCGATGGCGTACGCCTTCGCCGTGGTCTTGATCGAACGGGTACCGAGCGAGGCGGCACGCGCCTCCAGGCCGACCGCGTCGACGCCGGGCAGTCCGTGAAGGAAGCGGCGGAGCGTGCTGTCGGACGCTGTCACGTCAGCGAATGCAGTGGACATGGTCACGAGGGGAGCATATCTACGCGCGTAGCTGCTGTACAGGGGTGGGGGCAGGGGTGGGGGCAGGGGTGGGGGCCGGGGCCCCGCGCGGGGCTTCAGGCAGAATCAGGGTATGAGCGACCCTCAGAAGCACCGGGGTACGAGCGAGCCCCTCGCGGCGGAGCCCGCGTACAAGGACCGCACCTTCCGGTCCCCCGCCGGTATCGCCGGTGGCGTCCTGCTGCTCGCCCTGGGCGCCTGGCTCGGCATCGACGCCGTCATCCGGGGCGAGGGCCGCACCCCGTGGATCGCGCTCGCCGGGCTGCTCGTCGCGGTGCCGCTGGTCGTCGCGTTCACCGTGCGGCCCGCCGTCTACGCCAACGACGACCGGCTGCGGATCCGCAACCCCTTCCGGACCATCACCCTGCCGTGGGCGTCCGTCGCGACCCTGCGCTCCGGCTACTCGAACGAGGCCCTCACCCGGACCGGCGCCAAGTACCAGCTCTGGGCCATCCCCGTCTCCCTGCGCGGCCGCAAGAAGGCGGCGCGCAGGCAGTCGCAGGCCGCCGCCTCCGGTGACCCGACGGGCGGCCGCCCCTTCCTCGACCCCCACGCCCCGCCCCCGCGCTCCACCGGCGACCAGTCCATGGACGAACTGCGCGACCTCGCCGAGCAGCACGCCACCGCCGAGTCCGCGCAGGGCGAGGCCGTGGTGCGGTGGGCCTACGAGATCATCGCGCCCTGCGCCGCGGGGGCCGTGCTCCTCGCGGTGTTGCTCGCGGTGACGTGACCTGACGGCCCCGCTCTACGGAGGGCCGTGCCACCCCAGCAGCATGTGCCCGCCGAACGCGGCCGAGCCGAGCGCCGCCGCCGTCAGCACCGTCACCAGCACCGGCGTCCTCGCCCGCGCCAGCGCCACGGCGAGCGGCAGCAGCAGGGGAAAGCCGGGCAGCAGGAAACGGGCCCGGGGGAAGTAGACGCCGCTGCTGCCGAGCACGATCAGCAGGAGCAGTCCGGTGAAGACCAGCAGGGGGAGCGGCTGGCGGTCGATTGCCGAAAGCACGTAGAGGACGACCGAGCCCAGCAGGACTGCCGTCACCATCGCGTAGAACAGCGCGGGCCGCTCGGTCATGAACAGCGCCTGCATGCGCCGGACCGTCTCGACACCGCCGTCCCACTTGTTGTGCCACAGCTTCTGTACGGCGAAATAGCCGTCCCAGCGGCCGAGGCGCAGGCCGACCCAGGCGACGTACGCCAGCCAGCCGAGGGGCGCGATGAGGGCGCCCAGGAGCGGACGCGGGGCGTAGGACCGCCGTAGGGAGAGCAGCGCCGTCAGGGACACGGCCGCGGCGAGCGCCACCCCCGTGGGCCGGGTGAGCCCCGCCAGCGCGGCCAGCGAGCCCGCCCACAGCCAGCGGCCGCTCAGCACCGCGTACAGCGACCATGCGCAGAGCGCCGTGAACAGGGACTCCGTGTAGCCCATCCACTGCACCAGGGCCACCGGCAGGCTGCCCCACAGGACCGCGAGGACGACCCCGGCGCGGCGCCCGTACAGCCGATCGCCCACCGCGAAGATCCCCCATGCCGCGAGCAGCGAGGCGGCCACCGAGACCGACAGGCCCGCCGCGCCGCGCGGCAGCCAGGGCAGCAGGGCGTCGCCCGCCCTGATGAGCAGCGGGTACAGCGGGAAGAAGGCGAGATTGTTCCCGTCGATCCGGGTGCCCAGCTCGTGGGCGTAACCGTTTTGGGCGATCCGTAGGTACCAGTCGCAGTCCCAGGACGCCATGAGCAGATGCCGGACGCCGCGGCGCTCGCCGTGCGCCCAGGGGACGAAGACCAGCAGGCCGAGCGTGCGTACGGCCGCGTACGCGAGCACGGCCGGGGAGGCGTGCCGCAGGGCACGGGCCGCGCGGTGGCGCAGGCCGGGGGAGGGTCGGGCCGCGGTGGGAGGACGCCGGGACGCGGGGACCCTGGACGGGGCGGCGGTCGGGGGAATTGGTCCGTACGGCACTGCGGCGGCTCCCGGAACGTACGTGATCGTGCGCTACCGGTCGAACCTTCCTGGGGGACCGGCAGCACACCGTGCCGCTGCGGCAGCCGCAGGAGTGGAATCACTCGGACGGGTGGCCCTTTGGCAGGGCCACCCGTCCGAGGGGACAGGAGTCAGATGCCCGCGGCCGCCGACAGGTCGCGCTTGATCGTGGCGAGCATGTCGGTGGCCTTGGCGCGCGCCGCGGGGAGGTCCGCCTTGGACGACACCGGGACCACCACCTCCAGGTAGCACTTGAGCTTCGGCTCCGTGCCGCTCGGGCGCACGATGACGCGGGCGCCGTCGAGCGTGTAGCGCAGGCCGTCCGTGGGCGGCAGCCTGTCCGTGCCCCGCGTCAGGTCCTCCGCCCGCGTCACGGGCAGGCCCGCGAGTTGGGCCGGGGGCTGCTCGCGCAGGCGGCGCATGGCGTCCGCGATCAGGGACAGGTCCTCCACGCGGACCGACAGCTGGTCGGTGGCGTGCAGGCCGTGCTCCAGGGCGAGGTCGTCCAGGAGGTCGAGGAAGGTGCGGCCCTGCTCCTTCAGCTCGGAGGCCAGCTCCGTGAGGACGAGCGCGGCGGTGATGCCGTCCTTGTCGCGTACGCCCTCGGGGTCCACGCAGTAGCCGAGCGCCTCCTCGTAGCCGTAGCGCAGGCCGTCGACGCGGGCGATCCACTTGAAGCCCGTCAGCGTCTCCTCGTACGGAAGACCCGCCTTCTCGGCGATCCGGCCGAGGAGGGAGGAGGAGACGATCGACTCGGCGAAGGTGCCCTGTGCTCCGCGCCTGACGAGGTGCGTGGCGAGCAGCGCCCCCACCTCGTCGCCCCGGAGCATCCGCCAGTCGGCGCCGTCCTTGACCGCGGCGGCGCAGCGGTCCGCGTCCGGGTCGTTGGCGATGATCAGGTCGGGGGCGGGGCTGGTGCGGGCCGCGGTCGCGAAGGCCAGGTCCATCGCGCCCGGCTCCTCCGGGTTCGGGAACGCGACCGTCGGGAAGTCCGGGTCCGGCTCGGCCTGCTCGGCGACGAGGATGGGGGCGGGGAAGCCGGCGCGCTCGAAGGCCGCGAGGAGGGTGTCCTTGCCGACGCCGTGCATGGCCGTGTAGACGGCGCGGGCGGTGCGGGGGGACTCCGGGGCCAGGACGGCGTCCGTGCGGGCCAGGTAGGCCTCCAGGACGTCGTCACCGAGGATCTCCCAGCCGCTCTCGGGGCGGGGCACGTCGTGCAGGCTCGCGATCGCGTCGATCTCGGCGGCGATCTCCGCGTCGGCGGGCGGCACGATCTGGGAGCCGTCGCCGAGGTAGACCTTGTAGCCGTTGTCGCGCGGCGGGTTGTGGCTCGCCGTGACCTCCACGCCCGCCACCGCGCCGAGGTGCCGTATGGCGAAGGCGAGGACGGGGGTCGGCAGGGGGCGGGGGAGCACGGCCGCGCGGAGCCCGGCGCCGGTCATCACGGCCGCGGTGTCGCGGGCGAAGTCGGCGGACTTGTGGCGGGCGTCGTAACCGATGACGACGAGGCCGTCGGTCCGGCCCTTGCCCTTGAGGTACGCGGCGAGTCCGGCGGCGGCGCGGATGACCACGGAGCGGTTCATGCGCATGGGGCCCGCGCCCAGCTCGCCGCGGAGTCCGGCGGTGCCGAACTGGAGCGTGCCGGCGAAACGGGCGGTCAGCTCGGCGGTGTCCTCGGCGTCGACGAGCTTGGCCAGCTCTTCGCGGGTCTCGGGGTCCGGGTCCTCGGCCAGCCAGGCCTGGGCTCGCGCGATGAGTTCGGAGTTGTCCTGCACGGGGTCGTCAGCCTCTCGTTGCGGCGTCGCTTGAGCGGGGTCTGGAGTGGTTGTACCCCGGGTATGTCTACCCGGGTCGTTTTTGGGAGTGCGGGACGAGGGTGGGGTGGAGCCGGGCGGCTGTGCCCCCGGGGTGCCTACCCGGTTTGTTTTGGGGCGGGGCCGCGCCGGTATGTCCGTCCTCGCCATCTCGGTGCGGGCGCTCATCTGCTGTTGCCCGGGGCGGCAGGCAACGTGCTCCGGGCGGACATACCGGCACGTCCCCTCGCGTTTCGATCCGGGGTGCGGGTGCGTGGGGGGGCCACCCCACCCCTCGGTGCGAGGTAATCGGGCCTCGCCCCGGCCTCCTACCCCGCCCACCCGGTACGGGGTAAACGGACCCCGCCCCGGCCCCCTACCCCGCCCACCCGGTAC
>NZ_JODF01000007.1:0-175618 GCF_000717945.1 Streptomyces sp. NRRL S-920 | reverse complement strand
GATATCTACACTATCCTCTTCGTCGGCAGCGTCAGATGTGTATAAGAGACAGGGGGGGTGTGGGGTGAGGTGGTGAGGGGCGTGGGGCTCGGGCGGTGTGGGGGGCGCCTGAGGGTGCGGAGGGCCTCGTAGGGGCCGCCGGGAAAGCGGCCGATCAGCACCGCGAGGATCCCGATCACCGCCGCGGCAACCCCGCCCTCCGTGCCCGCGTCCAGACCGACCAGCAGCGCCGCCGCGGCCGGCGCCCCGAGGACGTTGTCCGACCCGAGGACCACCACCGCCGCGAACCAGAGGAGCCCGCGCACGGGGTCGTACGCCCCGGAGTCGAACGCCCGCTGCCCCATCGCCAGCATGCCGCCGCCCAGCCCGGCCAGCGCGGCCCCGGTGACGAACGCCGTGAGTTTCAGGGCGCGTACGGGCACCCCCGCGGCCGCCGCCCCCGCCTCGTGGTCCCGCATCGCCGCGAGCGCGCGGCCCGTACGGCCCCGGCGCAGTGCGGTGACCAGGAGCAGCGCCCCGGCGAGAAGCGCCAGTTCCAGGACGTAGTACGCGCGGTCCCCGCCGAAGCCCGCGGGACGGTCAACGGCCAGGCCGGACGTCGCGTACGGCTGCGTGAACACGAAGCGGCTGACGCCCACGCCGACCGCGAACGTCGCGAGGGCCAGCGCCAGGCCGTGGCGGCTGATCGCGGGCCAGCCGGTGAGCAGGCCGAGCGGCGCGACGAGGAGGACCGCCACGGTCAGCGCCGCCAGGTGCGGAAGCTCGGGCAGGCCGGGGAAGCGGCCCGCCGCCAGCAGGGCGGTGAAGAGGGCGCCCAGACCCGCGTACGCCGCCTGGCCGAGGGAGATCTGGCCGCCGCGGCCCGTGACGATCACGAGGGACAGGAGGATCACCGCGAGCGCCGGTACCTGAACGGACGTCGTCAGGTCTGTGCCCGCGAATCCGAGCGGGAGGAGGAAGAGGACGGCCGCCACGATCCAGGCGCCCGGCGGTGTCGGCACGCGGGCCGTCGCCGTGCGGGGCAGCGCGTCCCGGGAGCCGATGCCCGGCAGGATCAGCGCCGCGACGAGGAGGGCGATCACGAAGAGGTTCGCTCCGGCGGTCTGGACGAGCTGCTCCAGTCGGCCCGACGGGTGCAGGCGCGTCAGCTGGCTCTGGGCCACCCCCAGGCCGAGCGCCACCGCGACGGCGACGGGCAGGCTGCGCATCCCGGCCACCACGGCGACGGCCACCACCTCCATCACCAGCAGGGGCATGCCGTACGGGTCGAGTCGTACGAAAGGGGCGAGGAGTACGCCGGTGAGGCCTGCCGTGAAGGAACCGAAGGCCCAGCCCGCCGCGGCCACCCGGTCCGCGTCGACGCCGAAGAGCACGGCGAGCCCGCGGTTGTCGACGACCGCTCGCAGCTCGCCGCCGAAGCGGGTCCAGCGGGTGACCGCCCCGACGGCCGCGGCGAGGGCGACGGCCGCGCCCAGCGGGACCCACGGGTCGGCGGATCCGAGCGTGGGCGCGTCCGCGCGGGCGCCCGGCCCCCAGACGAGGGCCGCCCCGCCGACCAGGAGCACGAAGACGCCGATCGAGGCGACCAGGGTCTGCGCGGGGTCGCCGCCGAGGACGGACAGGGGGCGGAAGACCACGCGGTCCAGGAGCAGGCCGATGCCGGGTGCGACGACGAGCAGCGTGAGGGCCGCGGCGAGCGGGAGGGGCCAGTGCCAGTCGACTGTCAGGTGGCGCAGGACGTACGCGCAGACCATGGCGATCGCGCCGTGGGCGAAGTTGAGGACGCCCGTCGCGCGGTACGTGACGATCAGGCCGATGCCGGTGAGGGCGGCGGCGCCGCCGACCGAGAGCCCGGCCAGCGTGAGGTCGTAGCTCAGGGACGCCACCGGGTCATCGCTCCGGGGCGGGCTCGGAGGCGGTCGGCGGGCCGGTGGTGGGCGGCTCAAAGGGTGCTTCGGGGCGCGGGGGTTCGCAGATGGGGCAGGGGGCGAGAGCGCCCCGCGCCAGGATCGCGGCGTCCGCGGGCGCCGCCTCCGGCCGGTCCGCGGCCAGCGGGCAGTCCGCGCGGTGCCACAGTGTGCCGCCGGGGACCGTGCGGAGTTCGTCGCTCGACGCCAGGGGGCCCCGGTACCGCTCGGGGGACGCGGCGGGTTCGGCCGTCACGAGAAGGCCGTACAACTCCTCCACGCGTGCCGCCGCCAGGGCGCTTCTGCCGTGGGTGAGCAGGACCGCGCCCGCGACGATCAGGGCGGCGCCCGGCACCGTGCAGGAGGCGAGGTAGGGCAACTGCCGCTCGGCGAAACGCTCTCCGGAGACGCCGTACCAGCCGAGTACGCAGAGCACCGCGCCGCCCGCGAGCGCCGCCAGGGCCGCCCACAGGACGGGGTGCGCGGTGCGGGGCCGGGGCGGGTGGGACGCGTCTGCCGCCTGAGCTGTCTGAGCCGTCCGCATCGAGGCCCCCCGGGGACACGTCGTCGGTCACGTCAGTCACGTCGGCGCTCTGTCCATGTCGGCCGATCGATTGCACTATGCCCTCTGGAAGCCGACCCTGAAAGCTCCGGGCCGTGAGGGCCCGGACCGACACCCGGTGGTGAGCCAGATGGTTCTCGGGAGCAGCCCCAAGCGGGAGAGGGCGCGCGGCGAGCGGGGCAGGGTGCGCGGCGCGGTGCCGGCGGCCGCCGCGTTCGTACTGCTCGTCGCGGCCGCCGTGTCCTGTGGTGACGACAGCGGGGGCGGGGACAGCGGTACGCCGCCCGAGCCCTCCGTGGAGAAGTCCGCCACGGAGCAGTCCTCCGAGCCCGCCGACGACCAGGCCACCGCGCCCGCCGACCCGGCGGCCGCGGAGAAGGAAGTGCGGAAGAACTGGGAGAGGTTCTTCGACCCCGAGGTCCCGCTGAAGGACAAGGAAGCCGTCCTGGAGAACGGGCCCAAGATGCGCGCCGTCCTCGAAGGCTTCAGCGGCGACGAGCGCGGCAAGCAGGTCGCCGCGAAGGTCGGCGAGGTCGAGTTCACCGCGGCCGACGAGGCCGACGTCACGTACGCGCTGACCCTGAAGGGCGCCACCGCGCTGCCCGACGCCTCCGGAACGGCCGTCAACGAGGACGACACCTGGAAGGTGTCCGTCAAGACCCTCTGCGCGCTGGTGAGGCTGAGCGGGAATGCGTCGCCCGGTCCGGGCTGCTGAGGCACTGCTCGTCGCCGCGCTCCTGATAGCGAGCGCGGCCTGCGGCAGCCGGCTGCCCGAGAGCGATTTCGAACGGCGTGGCACGGCACCCGCCACCCCCGGCGGGGCGCCGGTGAGGGTCGGCATCATCACCAGCGCGACCAGCCCGGTCGGCGGCGCCGCGTTCACCGGGCCGCGCGACGGGGCCAAGGCCTACTTCGACCGCCTGAACGCGCGCGGCGGCCTCCAGGGACGCCGGGTGGAGGTGCGCACCTGCGACGACGGCGGCAGCGGCGTCGGCAACAACGACTGCGTGCGCGACCTCGTCGAGCAGGACGAGGTCGTCGCCCTCGTGGCCACCGCCTCCCTGGACTACGCGGGCGCCTCCCGGGTCTCCCGCGCGCGCGTGCCCGACATCGGCGGACAGCCGATCGGGCCCGCGTACGACACGTATCCGCACCTGTACGGGATCTACGGCAGCCTCGCCCCGCGCAGCGGCAAGCCGGGCTGGGACGGCAAGCTCTACGGCGGCACCGAGGTCTACCGCTACTTCAAGCGGGAGCAGGGCGCGCGGACGGCCGCCGTCGTCTCCTACAACCAGGCCGCGTCCGCCGCGTACGCCCGGCTCGTCACCCGGGGCCTGAGGGCGGAGGGCTACCAGGTGGTCACCGAGCAGGTCGACTTCGCGCTGCCCAACTTCCGCGCCGCGGCCGCCGATATGAAGGAGCAGGGCGCCGACCTGGTCTTCGACGCGCTGGACGCGCACGGCAACGCCCAGCTGTGCGAGGCGATGGACGACGTCGGGGCCGAGGTCACCGCCAAGGTCACCCACGTGCAGAACTGGACCTCGGCCGTCGGCGACGACTACAAGGACGCTCCGCGCTGCCGCAACGCCCTGTGGGCCACCGGATCGAGCAGGAACTACGAGGACACCGGGCACCCGGCGGTACGCGAGTTCCGCGCCGCCATGGACGCCGTGGACGCGGGCAAGGGGAAGGCGCTCTCCCAGTGGCAGCTGGAGGGGTGGGCCGCGGCCATGTGGTTCACCGACGCGGCGACATCGTGCCTGCGCGGGGGCGGGGACGTCACGCGCGCGTGCGTGGACGAATTCATGAACCGGAACGAGCCGTACTCGGCGCGCGGGCTGCTGCTTCCCGTCACCTTCGAGGCGCGGGCCGAACCTCCGGGGAGCCGTAGGACGTGTGTGTCGGTGGCCCGCTGGCGGGACGGGAGGGGCTGGGTGACCCAAGGGGGAGATATGACCGACAACTGCTTTGATGTGCCCCAGCTCGCCTACCAGCCATGATGCGCGAGGGAGCGGAAAAGTTCCCGTTCTGGCTTTCGATCGCGTATCTGTTCCAAAACAGGATGGTGATGACACCCAACCTTTGGCCAAGAATCCCCGTCTAACCCTGCGGTAGGCGGACGAGGGGGACTGTCCGCACGGAAACGCGGGATACGGGGACGCATGCACATCTCTTTCCTGATTCACAACGCGTACGGGATCGGAGGGACGATCCGGACGACGTACAACTTGGCGAACACGCTGGCCCAGCAGCACGACGTCGAGATCGTCTCCGTGTTCCGGCACCGCGACGAGCCGGTGTTCGCGCCTGACCAGCGCGTGCGTCTGAGCCATCTCGTGGATATGCGCAAGGGCACGCCGGGCTTCGAGGGCGAGGACCCCGAGCATCTGCGCCGCGCCCGGACCTTCCCGAGCGCCGAGGGCCGCTACCACCAGTACAGCGCCCTCACCGACCGGCGTATCGCCGCCCACCTCGCGGCGCTCGACGCGGACGTCGTCGTCGGCACCCGCCCCGGGCTCAATGTGCACATCGCCCGCCAGACCGCGCGCGGCCCCCTGCGCGTCGGCCAGGAGCACCTGACGCTGGACAGCCACTCCAAGGAACTCCGCCGCCAGCTGCGCAGCGTCTACCCCCGCCTCGACGTCCTCACCACCACGACCGAGGCCGACGCGCGCGCCTACTCCCGCAAGATGCGGCTGCCCGGCGTCCATGTGCAGGCGCTGCCCAACCCCGTACCCGCGCCCGGCATAGAGCCCGCCGACGGCTCCCACAAATGGGTCGTCGCAGCCGGCCGGCTCGCGCCGGTCAAGCGGTACGACCTGCTGATCAGGGCGTTCGACAAGGTGCGGCGCGAGCGCCCCGACTGGCGGCTGCGGATCTACGGCAGCGGCAGGCAGAAGGAGAAGCTGCGCGCCCTGATCGACGAACTCGGTCTCTACAACCACGTCTTCCTCATGGGCCCCGCCCACCCCATCGAGCCCGAGTGGGCCAAGGGCTCCATCGCCGCCGTCACCTCCAGCCTGGAGTCCTTCGGCATGACGATCGTCGAGGCGATGCGCTGCGGGCTGCCCGTCGTCGCCACCGACTGCCCGCACGGCCCGGGGGAGATCATCGACAACGGCGTCGACGGCCGCCTCGTCGAGGTCGGCAACCCCGACGCCATCGCCGGCGGACTGCTCGAACTGATCAACAACGACTCGCTCCGGCACCGGATGGCGGACGCCGCGCTCCACGACTCCGAGCGCTTCGACCCGGTCCGCATAGCCGAGCGGTACGACGCGATGTTCTCCGGGATGCTCACCCGCGGGGGCTCGTTCGGGGGCCGCGTGCGCGGCACCCTGCACCGCACCCGCGGCGCGCTGCTCGGCGGTGCGTACGCGGTGCGGGATTTCGGACGCGTAGAGACGAAGGGATCGACCGCATGACGGCCTCGGCCACCTCGCAGCACGCGTCGGACGCCGGGGAGGACCGGCAGGCGTCCTCGGCTCCGCGCGCCGACTGTGTCGCCGACTCCGCCGGGGGTCTCACCTTCGATGTGACGGACCCCGGCGGGACCGGGACGGACGCGGCCCATCTGCTGCTGCGCCGCCGCGACGCCGAATCCGCCGAGGACTACGTACGGCTGCCGCTCTCCCCGTCGGCCGACGGGCGGCTGCGCGCCGCGCTGCCCAGCAGCGTCGAGCTGGCCGAGGGCCGCTGGAACGCGTACGCGCAGGTCCCGGGCGGTGAGCCGCGCCGTCTGATGCCGGGCGTGAACGACCTGCGCTCGCTGGTCGACCGCGCGCCGAGCGGCAGCCGCGGGCATGTCGCGGTGCGCATCCCGTACGCGACGAAGCAGGGCAACCTCTCGGTGCGCAGCTGGCTGCGGGCGCCGCACGCCGAGGCGGGCGAACTCGACATAACGGACGGGGCCCTGACCGTGCACGGCAGGATCTACGGCACCGCGCTGACCGACGCCGCGTTCGCCGAGGCCGTCCGGCGCGAGGAGCCCGACCTCGTCCACCGGGCCGAGGTCACCGCCGAGGGACCGGAGTTCACCTTCGGACTGCACCAGGGGCCGCTCGCCGACAGCGGCCCGGGGCCCTGGGACCTGTGGCTGCGCCCGGCGGGCGAGAGCGGGCCGCGCGTACGCCTGGCCCGGCTCCTGGACGACGTCCCGGACAAGAAGACGATCTTCACGTATCCGGTGACGCGCCGCGAGACCCCGCACGGGGCGGTCGAGGTCGGCCCGTACTACACGAACGACAACGACCTGGCCGTCCGCGTCCGCGCGGTCTAGACGCAGGCCCTTCGTGAGAGGCGGACGAGTCCGCGCCGGCCCGGGCTCCCGGTCGCGGACCGTCCCTGTCCTCAACCCGGGGCACAATCACGTCCATGCTGGAGACCTCCGCACGACTGCTCCGCCTGCTCTCCCTGTTGCAGGCCCACCGCGACTGGTCCGGCGCGGACCTGGCCGACCGGCTCGGCGTCACACCGCGCACGGTCCGCCGTGACGTGGACCGGCTGCGCGAGCTGGGCTATCCCGTCCACGCGAGCCCCGGCACCGGCGGCGGCTACCAGCTCGGCGCGGGTGCCGAACTGCCGCCGCTGCTCCTGGACGACGACGAGGCGGTCGCGGTCGCCGTGGGCCTGCGCACCGCCGCGGGACAGGGCATCGAGGGCATCGGCGAGACCTCCGTACGCGCGCTGACCAAGCTGGAGCAGGTGCTGCCGGGCAGGCTGCGACGCCGCGTCGGGGCCCTCAACGCCTTCACCGTGCCCATGCTGCGCGCCCCGCGGCAGCAGGGCGTGGACCCCGCCGTCCTGACCGAACTCGCGGGCGTCTGCCGGGACGCGGAGCGGCTGCGCTTCGACTACCGCGACCACGAGGGCAGTTCGAGCCGCCGCGTCGTCGAGCCGCACCGGCTGGTGTGCACCGAGCGCCGCTGGTACCTCGTGGCGTGGGACCTGGAGCGCGAGGACTGGCGTACGTTCCGCGTGGACCGCCTCACGCCGAGGCCGCCGCACGGGCCGCGCTTCACCCCGCGCACCCCACCGGCCGACGACCTGGCCTCGTACGTGTCGCAGGGCGTCTCCACGCGCGCGCACGCCGCGCGGGCCGTGGTCCGGCTGCTCGTGCCGCTGGCGGAGGCCGCCCAGCGGATCAGCCCGAGCGACGGCACCCTGGAGGCCGAGACCGAGCGAAGCTGCCTGCTGCGCACGGGAGCGGCGAGCCTGGACGTGATGGTGTTCCACGTGATGTTCATGGGCTTCGAGTTCGAGGTCGTGGAGCCCACCGCGCTCGCCGACCGCATCAGGGCGTCCCGGGACCTCCTGAGCCGGGCCCTGGACCGGGGTGTTCCGTCTGCGGATCCTCGGGGGGCCGGTCCCTCTCCCACTCCGTGAACGCCGCGTACTGGGGATGGTGCAGGTCGAAGGCCGGCGACTCGGAGCGGATCCGGGGCAGTGCGCGGAAGTTGTGGCGCGGTGGCGGGCAGGAGGTCGCCCACTCCAGGGAGCGGCCGAACCCCCAGGGGTCGTCCACGTCGACCTTCTCGCCGTACTTGGCGGTCTTCCAGACGTTGTAGAGGAACGGCAGGGTGGACAGGCCGAGCAGGAACGCCCCGATGGTCGAGACGGTGTTGAGGACCGTGAAGCCGTCCGCCGCCAGATAGTCGGCGTAGCGGCGCGGCATCCCCTCGGCGCCCAGCCAGTGCTGGACGAGGAAGGTGGTGTGGAACCCCACGAAGAGCGTCCAGAACTGGATCTTGCCGAGGCGTTCGTCGAGCATCTTGCCCGTCAGCTTGGGCCACCAGAAGAAGAAGCCGCCGAAGGTCGCGAAGACGACGGTGCCGAACACGACGTAGTGGAAGTGCGCGACGACGAAGTACGAGTCGGTGACGTGGAAGTCCAGGGGCGGCGAGGCCAGGATGACGCCCGTGAGGCCGCCGAACAGGAAGCTCACCAGGAACCCGACCGCCCACAGCATCGGCGTCTCGAAGGACAGCGAGCCCCTGAGCATCGTGCCCGTCCAGTTGAAGAACTTCACGCCCGTCGGGACCGCGATGAGGAACGACACGAACGAGAAGAAGGGCAGCAGGACCGCGCCCGTCGCGAACATGTGGTGCGCCCACACGACCACGGACAGGCCGGTGATGGCCATCGTCGCGCCGACCAGCGGCAGATAGCCGAACATCGGCTTCCGGCTGAAGACCGGGATGATCTCCGTGATGATGCCGAAGAACGGCAGCGCGATGATGTACACCTCGGGGTGCCCGAAGAACCAGAAGAGGTGCTGCCACAGCAGCGCGCCCCCGCTCTCCGAGGCGAAGACGAGCGAGTGGAGGCGCCGGTCCGCCTCCAGGACGAGCAGCGCGGCGGCCAGCACCGGGAACGCGATCAGCACCAGGATCGAAGTGAACAGCACGTTCCAGGTGAAGATGGGCATCCGGAACATCGTCATCCCGGGTGCGCGCATCCCGATGATGGTCGTCAGGAAGTTCACCGCGCCGAGGATCGTGCCGAAACCGGAGAGCGCGAGCCCCATGATCCACAGGTCGGCTCCGATGCCCGGCGACCGCTCCAGACTGTTGAGCGGGGCGTACGCGAACCAGCCGAAGGCCGCGGGACCGCTCGGCACGAGCAGTGAGCCGAGCACCATGAGGCCGCCGAAGAGGAACAGCCAGTACGAGAGCATGTTCAGCCGCGGGAAGGCGACGTCCGGGGAGCCGATCTGGAGCGGCATGATCTCGTTGGCGAACCCCGCGAACGTCGGGGTCGCGAAGAGCAGCAGCATGATCGTGCCGTGCATGGTGAAGGCCTGGTTGAACTCCTCGTTGGTCATCAGCTGGAGTCCGGGGCGGGCCAGTTCGGCCCGCATCATCAGGGCCATCAGACCGGCGGCGAGGAAGAAGACGAACGACGTGATGAGGTAGAGGTGGCCGATCTTCTTGTGGTCCGTGGTGGTCAGCCACTCCACCACCCGGCCGCGCCGCCGCTCCGGCCCCGGCCGCCGAACCGCCCGTACCGTCTCGGTCCCCATCCCCTGCCCCTTCGCCATCGCGTGCCGGGCCCGCCGAAGTCCGCTCGAAGCTCACGCCATCATGCGCGCGTCGGTGCCCGCTCCGACAGGGGGCGTACGCCGCTTCCGGACGGGCGGCGCACGGGGCGCCGGGCCGGAACCATGAATTCCCTATGCGCCGTCACCACCGGTCGAGGGGGCCGGGATTCCGAAATGCGGAGGCTGCGTAAAGGGGGCGAGAGGCTATTCGGTGCGGGCAATTCAGGCAGTTGCCGTGGAGTCCTCTCGGGGTCCTGAAGTCATCCGTGAATTACACCGTTACACGTACGGAACCGCCCATACGTGTGACGGAGTTCGACCGAAACGTACGTCGTGATCCTGTGACAGAAGCGTGACCGGAGAGGTATCCGTGACCCTTGGTGTCCGGCCCCGGCCTTCCGCGGCGGTGCCGCGCCGCCTACCGTGGCGGCCATGGCACCTATCCCGACCCCACCCGCAGAGCCCCAGGACAGCCCCGACCGCTATGTCGGGCTTGCGGCGGAGGCCGCCGAGCGGCAGGCGCGTGAGCGCGGCTGGTCCACCGTCAGGTCGCTGCCGCCCGGGGCGATCATCACCATGGAATACCTCGCGGGGCGGCTCAACTTCGAGGTGAAGGAGGGCGTCGTGACGCGCTCCTGGAAGGGCTGAGCGCCCCGCCGCGTGGGCGTCCGCCCGCATCCGCGTACGACGAAGGCCCCGGTTCCTCGACGGAACCGGGGCCTTCGTGGTGCGGGGGATGGGCTGTGCGTACCGGCCCCCGCTGTCGGTGGGGTCAGCCGCCTGCCATCGGGCGGGCGGACGTGGTGCCGCGCGGCACGCGGTCGGCGTGCGGCGGACGGCGGCTGCCGGCCGGGGTGACCGGGGTGCGCTCGGAGCGGGCCGTGTGCGGGCCCGGCGCCAGATAGGCCGGGGGGCGCCCGGCGCGGACGGCGCCGACCGTCTCGCGGGCCGGGACGGTCTCCTCCGCGGCGGGGCGCGGCGGCACGATCGCGGGGACGCCCACGGGGGCCGCGGCGGGCTCGGGCAGGGGCGCGAGACGGGCGCGGCGGGCACGCCGGCTCTCGCGCAGGCCGAGGGCGACGCCCTCGACCCGGGTGATCAGCGGCTCGAACCAGGGCAGCGCGAGCAGGATGAGCAGCCCCGCGGCCCAGCCGAGGAAGACGTCGCTCAGCCAGTGCGTACCGAGGTAGACGGTGGTGAGGCCGACGCTCAGGGAGACCACGGCCGAGAGGGCCGACAGATAGCGGCGGGTGCGCGGAGTGGAGGCCAGATAGGCCAGGATTCCCCAGGTCACGACGGCGTTGGCGGTGTGGCCCGAAGGGAATATATCCCCGCCGAGCCACATCTCGTTCGAGCCGATCGCGGTGGCGTAGTGCGGGCCGAGGCGGCCCATGCCGAGCTTGGCGGCGCCGACCGTCACATTGAGCAGGAGCAGGGACGCGCCGAACATCAGCAGCGGGCGCAGCGTGTGCTGCCGCCAGGAGCGCCAGCCGAGCCAGGCAGCGACCATGACGGCGGTCGGGCCGCGCTGGCCGAGGACGACCCAGTAGTCGAGGAAGGCGTGGATCTCCGGCCACTGCTGGTAGGGCCGGAAGAACATGACCTGCCAGTCGAACCGCACCAGCCAGGAGGTGGTCAGCACGGCGACGACGATGGCGAGGTAGAACGCCAGGGTCGCGCTGAAGAGCACGACCCGGTGCCGGCTCATCCTCGGCACATCGAGGTGGGCCGGTCGTTCCGGCTCACGGTCCAGCCGGGCGAAGACCCGGTCAAGACGGGTGAGGTTTCGTTCGGTACGCACCCAATCGACGTTACAGCGAGTGAGTCTGGCACTAGGCCGAATCAGTGGCTTTGTGATGACGATGTGATGTGGGATTGATCTCAGAGCGGGGTTTATTCCGGGGATTCCTTATTCGCCGGGGGTCGCCTTACTCAATTCGTTGATCGTTTCCCATGCCATTCTTATGTCGCTTATGAATTCGTTCACCGGGTCCTGGCGCGGAATTCTCCGCACGGTAACCGACGCGCATGGAAATGATCATGACGGGTTCACGGCGGCCCCGAGCCGTGCAGCCAGAACGCCCCGTACACCGCGCTCACCACGGCCACACCCCCGAGGACCAGCGCCGACCTGGACGTACGCAGCCGGGCCAGCGCCACCGCGAGGGGCAGCAGCAGCGGGAAGGCGGGCATGAGGAGGCGCGGCTTCGAGCCGAAGTAGCCCGCCGCGCAGAGCGCCAGCGCGACGACGATCCCGGTGTAGACGAGCAGCGGCAGGGGCTGCCCCTGCCGTACGCCGACGACGTACAGCCAGACCACCAGCACCACCCCGACGATGAGGCCGAGGCCCGCCAGCGCGCCGGGGACGGAGGTGAACTTGTCCCCGACGAAGCGGGCGAAGGCATAGCCGAAGTCGAAGCCGTTGCCCCAGCCCGCCTGCACGTCGAGATAGCCGAACAGACCACCGCCCGTGCGGTGACCCACCCACAGCACATAGCCCGCGGCGCCCAGCGGGGCCAGGACCACACCGAGGATCATGCGTCCGTCGGCCCGCCGCTCCCGGTACGCCTGGACCGCCGCCGCCACCCAGATCGCGACGACCACCGCGCCGCCCACCGGCCGGGTGAGGCCCGCGGCCGAGGCGAGCACACCCGCCCAGACCCACCGCCCCCTGAGTACCGCGTACAGCGACCAGGCGGCCAGTGCCGTGAACAGGGACTCGCTGTACGCCATCGACTGCACGATGCCGACCGGCAGCACCGCCCAGAGCGCGGCCGCGCAGATCCCGGCCCGGCGTCCGTACACATGGTCGGCGACCGCGAAGATCCCCGCGGCGGCGAAGAGCGACGCGACCCAGCTCACCACCAGGCCCGCGTCGGCGTACGACAGCGGGCCGACCGCCGAGACGAGCCGCTCCAGCCAGGGCAGGAGCGGGAAGAACGCGAGGTTGGAGTGCACGCTGCCGTCCGGCAGCGTCACCTCCCAGCCGTAGCCGTGCTCGGCGACGCGGGTGTACCAGAGCGAGTCCCAGCGGGCGGCCAGCAGCGTGTGCGGGCTCCTGCCCGCCGCCGCGCCCCACACCGCGAGCACCGCGACACCCAGCGCGCGCACCCCCGCGTACACGAGGAGGGCGGGCGCGGCGCGGCGCAGCGCGTGGCCCGCTGTAGCCGCCGGGGACGCCGAGGGCGCCGAGAGGCGTTGATCAAGATCGGTCACGGGGTCGATTATCGGCCGTGGACGGAACCGGACGCCCGCCCGGGGCGTGGTCCGGGGGAGGGGGCGTGGCGCACACCACACCGCATCCGTACAACCATGAGAGGTCCGCCACGCGCCCCCGGAGCGGACTCGCGTACTCTGACGGCTCACTCGCCTTGTCTGCGCCGCCGGAGCAGCCAGTCCCCATCCCGCAGGCCGCCGACGCGAGGGATCACTGGGAGGTACGCACATGTCCGGGACGACCACGGCCGCAGCACCGCAGGGCCGTCGGGGATCCGGGGCCGGTGCCGGGGCCAACCGCTGGCTCGTGCTCGTCGTCCTCTGCGTCAGCCTGCTGCTGGTCGCCGTCGACGCCACCGTCCTGCACGTCGCCGTGCCCGCGGTCACCGAGGACCTGAAACCCGGCGCGATGGAACTGCTGTGGATCGTCGACATCTATCCACTGGTCTGCGCCTCGCTCCTCATCCTGTTCGGCACGCTCGGCGACCGTGTCGGCCGCAGACGTGTCCTCCTGCTCGGCTACGCCCTCTTCGGCGTGGCCTCGGCGATCGCCGCCCTCGCCGACAACGCGCAGATCCTCATCGCCGCCCGGGCGCTGCTCGGCGTCGGCGGCGCGATGATCATGCCCGCGACGCTGTCGATCCTGCGCCAGGTCTTCCCCGACCGGCGCGAGCGGGCCGTCGCCATCGGCATCTGGAGCGCGGTGGCCGCCGTCGGCGCGGCCGTCGGGCCGCTGCTCGGCGGGTTCCTCCTCGAACACTTCTGGTGGGGCTCGGTCTTCCTCATCAACATTCCGCTGATGCTGGTCAGCCTGCCGATCGGCCGCTGGCTGCTGCCCGAGTCCACCGGGGACCAGAACGGGCCGTGGGACGTGGCCGGCGCGCTGATGGCGGCGGGCGGCCTCTTCGGGCTCGTACTCGGCGTGAAGCGGCTCGGCGGCGGCGAGGCGCCGCTCGGCGCCACCACCCTGGTCTCCCTCGCCGTGGGCGCCGCCCTGCTCGTCGGCTTCGTCCGCAGACAGCGGCGGCGCAAGCATCCGCTGGTCGACCTGTCCATGTTCGCGCGGCCCGCGTTCAGCACGTCGGTGGGCTGCATCGTGCTCGCCATGCTCGCGCTCGTGGGCCTGGAGCTGATCGCCGCCCAGTACTTGCAGCTGGTCCTCGGACTGTCCCCGCTGGAGACCGGCCTGCGGCTGCTGCCGCTCACCATCGCCGCGATGGCCGCGGGCCTCGCCGGGTCGAAGCTGCTGCACCGCTTCGGACCGCGCAGGATGGTCTGCGCCGGGTTCTGCCTCACCGCGTTCGCCGTGGTGGTGCTCACCGGCATGGGCGGCCACGCCAACGATACCCTGCTGCTCACGGGCTTCGTCCTGCTCGGCTTCGGCCTGGAGACCACGCTCTTCGGCGCGTACGAATCGATGCTGAGCGAGGCGCCGCAGTCCGAGGCGGGCGGGGCCGCGGCCATCGGCGAGACCTCGTACCAGCTGGGCGCGGGCATCGGCATCGCGCTGCTCGGCACGGTCATGAACGCGGCGTACGCGCCGGGGCTCGCCTCGGTGCGGGGGGTTCCCGCGCAGGACAGTGCGGCGGCCAGTCACTCGCTGGGCGAGGCGTACGAGGTCGCCGCGCGGCTCGGCGGTGACGCGGGCGACGCCCTGCGCACCGCGGCGCGGGACTCCTTCGTGCACGGGCTGCATGTGACGCTGCTGGTCAGTGCGGGGCTGCTGCTGCTCGGGGCGCTCGCGGCGCTGCGGCTGCCGCGGACCATGGAGTGCGGGGCGCCCGCGGCGCGGGCCGAGCAGGGTATTCCGGCGCCCCGTGATCCGGCGGGGGTCGGGGTCGACTCCCTGCGCTGAGGTCTTGGCGGCCCTCGGCCGGGAGTTTTGCACTCGCCCGCCCTTGCGGCGCGCGCCTCAGCGCCCCTGGACGTGCGGGACACCGCGTCGTAACGTCAGCGCGAGCCGTAGCTGACTACCAGTGCTAGTTTTGTGCCGCCGGAGGCCCGCATGTCCCCAAGCGCCCGCGCCCCTCTGCCGCCCCTCGACCCCGCCGACCTCCTGGGTATCGACGACCTCCTCGACCCGGAGGACCTGGCGATCCGCGACACCGTGCGCGGCTGGGCCGCCGACCGGGTCCTGCCGCACATCGCCGACTGGTACGAGAAGGGCGAGCTGCCCGGCATCCGCGAGCTGGCCCGGGAGCTGGGCTCCCTCGGGGCGCTCGGCATGTCGCTGGAGGGCTACGGCTGCGCGGGCGCGAGCGCGGTCCAGTACGGGCTCGCCTGCCTGGAGCTGGAGGCAGCCGACTCCGGCATCCGTTCGCTGGTCTCCGTGCAGGGCTCCCTCGCGATGTACGCCGTCCACCGCTTCGGCTCCGAGGAGCAGAAGCGGCGGTGGCTGCCCGGGATGGCCGCGGGCGAGATCATCGGCTGCTTCGGCCTGACCGAGCCCGACCACGGCTCCGACCCGGCGTCGATGCGGACGTACGCGAAGAGGGACGGCACCGACTGGGTGCTCAGCGGGCGGAAGATGTGGATCACGAACGGGTCGGTGGCCGGGGTGGCCGTGGTCTGGGCGCAGACCGAGGAGGGCATCAGGGGCTTCGTCGTGCCGACCGACGCGGCCGGGTTCTCGGCGCCCGAGATCAAGCACAAGTGGTCGCTGCGGGCCAGCGTCACCAGTGAGCTGGTGCTGGACGAGGTGCGGCTGCCCGCCGACGCGGTCCTGCCGGAGGTCGTCGGCCTCAAGGGCCCGCTCAGCTGTCTGTCCCACGCGCGCTACGGCATCGTCTGGGGTGCGATGGGCGCCGCCCGCTCGTCGTTCGAGGCGGCGGTGGAGTACGCGAAGACCCGCGAGCAGTTCGGCCGGCCCATCGGAGGCTTCCAGCTCACCCAGGCCAAGCTCGCCGACATGGCGGTCGAGCTGCACAAGGGCATCCTGCTCGCCCACCATCTCGGGCGACGCCTGGACGCGGGCAGGCTCCGACCCGAGCAGGTCAGTTTCGGCAAGCTCAACAACGTACGCGAAGCGATCGAGATCTGCCGCACGTCCAGGACGATCCTGGGCGCCAACGGGATCTCGCTGGAATACCCCGTCATGCGGCACGCGACGAACCTGGAGTCGGTGCTCACCTATGAGGGCACCGTCGAGATGCATCAGCTGGTTCTGGGCAAGGCGCTCACCGGTCTCGACGCCTTCCGGTGAGACCCGGCAGGTTCCGGTGAGCGGCCTTGCCCCCTAGCTCTGGTTGAAGAAGCCGTCCGACGGGCGGCCCGCGGCCTCACCGCTGACGATGTGCGTGTCGGCGGGGGTCAGCAGGAAGACCCGCGTCGCCACGCGCTCGATCGAGCCGCGCAGACCGAAGGTGAGACCGGCCGCGAAGTCGACCACGCGCTTGGCGTCGGCGGGCTCCATGGCGGTGAGATTCATGATGACCGGGACACCGTCCCGGAACAGCTCGCCGATGTGGCGGGCGTCCCGGAAGCTGTCCGGGGTCACGGTCCCGATCCGGCGATCCTGGTCCTCGGCGGCCTCGGGCACCACCCGCGAGCCCGGGTCGGTGACCCAGGCCTCCGGCCGGGCGGGTCCCTCGTCCCGGTCGTCCTCATAGCCGTCGTCGTAGTAACGCTCGTCGTTGTTGTCGTCGACGAGCCCAAGCCAAGCACTCGCCTTGCGCACCGATCCCATGGACGCCTCCTCTCACAGCGGTTTCCCTGCGTTCCGCATCCCTATGCTCGTCCATGATGCGGATGGTGCGCCAAGTGGATAGTCGCCGCGCGGGGTTTTCGTGACGGTACTGGTGCAGAGTCAACACGCCGACGCACGCCCTACTTCAAGGGTCGTACTGTGTACGGTTGCTGACGGAGGGTGAAATATGATGATTCGAGGCGTACGGGTGACGGCAGGTACGTACGGGTGAACGACCCTCGATACGATGCCGGGGTTGCTCAACGTCCGGCCGCTCGGGGGAGTCGTCGTCTTGTTCGGAATCGTCAGGCCCTGTACCCATCGCCTCGGTGACGGGCTCAAGGCCCAGTGGATGGCGCACCTGTGCGGGCTCTGCCTCGCGCTGCGCGGCGACCACGGGCAGTTCGCCCGCGTCGTCACCAACTACGACGGGCTCATCATCTCGGTCCTGACGGAGGCTCAGGCCCCGTCGTCCCCCGGCCGGCGGCGCACCGCCGGGCCCTGTCCCCTGCGCGGGATGCGGACCGCCTCCGTCGCACGGGGCGAGGGGGCACGGCTCGCCGCCGCCGTCTCGCTGGTGCTCGCCTCGGCCAAGGTCCGCGACCACGTCGTCGACGGGGACGGCCTCCTGGCACGCCGCCCGGTGGCCGTCGCCGCGCGGCGCGTGGCCAGGAGCTGGGACAGGGCGGGCGCGCGGACCGGCTCCGAGGTGGGGTTCGACACGGCGGTCCTGCTCGACGCCGTCGAACGGCAGGCGGGCGTCGAGGCCTTGGCCGGGCCCGGCACCTCGCTGCTCGCGGTCACCGAGCCGACCGAGACCGCGACCGCGGCCGCCTTCGCGCACACCGCGGTGCTCGCGGGGCGGCCCGGCAACGTGGAACCCCTCGCCGAGGCAGGACGGCTCTTCGGCCGCCTCGCTCACCTGCTCGACGCCGTGGAGGACAGGGAAGCTGACGCCGCGTCGGGCGCCTGGAACCCCCTCACGGCGACCGGCACGTCCCTGGCGGAGGCGCGCCGCCTCGCCGACGACGCGCTGCACGGCATACGGCTCGCGCTGCGGGACGCCGAATTCACCGACGGCAAGCTCGCGCACGTCCTGCTCGCGCACGAACTGCGCCGCTCGGTCGACCGCGCGTTCGGGAGCGGGTCATGCGGTCACGCGCAGCCGGTGACGGCACATCAGGGCGGGGCCTTCGGGCCGCCGCCGTCGCAGCAGGGCGGGCCGTACGGGTCGCAGAATCCCTACGGGGGCGCGCATCCTTACGGGGGCGGGAATCCGTACGGGGGTGCAATGCCGCCGGGCGGGCCTCAGGGGCCGGGTGGGCCTCAGGGTCCGGGCGGGCCTCAGGGTCCGGGCGGGCCGGGTGGATTCGGGGGTGGGCCCGCGTTCGAGCCGCAGCCGCCGAAGCCCGGCAAGCGCGGCTTCTGGGCGGGGTGCGCCGTCGCGATCGGGCTGTGCTGCACCTGCAAGATGTGCTGCGCCGACGAGTACGAGGGCCCCTGGTCCCGCAAGAAGCGCGAGGGCTGCTGCAACAACTGCGACTGCGACGGCGGGTGCTGCGGCATCTGCGAGTGCTGCTCCTGCTGCGACTGCGGGCTGTAGCGGACGCCCGGTGACAAGGCGTCAGCCCTTGGTTTCCGGCGGGGAGATCCGGGACTTCCCGATCGCCGAGCCCCGCGTGCCCCACTTCCTCAGGATGCGGTCGTACGTCCCGTCCTCGATCAGCCGGTCCACCGCCGCCCTGAACGCCGGTGCCAGCTTCGTGCCCTTCTTGAAGGCGAAGCCGACGTCGAGGCGGCGGTACTCACCGAGGAACCTCAGGCCCTCCTGCTGCCGTACGGCGTAGCGCAGGCCGTTGATGGTGGACATGACCACGTCGGCGCGGCCCTGCCGCAGCGCCGGCCAGACGGCGCCGGGCTCGGCGTACGTCTTCACGGCGTACGGCTCCTTGCCCGCCTCCTCGCAGACGTGCTTGTTCTCCTCCAGTGTGACCTCGAAGGTGGTGCCCGCGCCGGTCGCCACGTTCAGGCCGCACAGCTGCCGGAGGTGGGTGACCTTCTTCAGCCCGCTGTCCGCGCGGACGGCGAAGCCCTGGCCGTCGTTGATGTACGTGACGAAGTCGATGGTCCTGCGGCGCTCCTCGGTCACGCCGAAGTTGCCGGTGCCGAGGTCGTACTTGCCGCTGCCCAGGGCCGGCAGGATGGCCTCGAAGCTCGCCGCCTCCCGCTCCAGCCTCAGCCCGAGCACTTTGGCGACGGCGTCCGCGAAGTCGATGTCCTGGCCGACGATCGTTCTGCCGTCCTCCAGGTAGAGCGCTCCGGGCGGGGTGCCGCCGACGGAGGACGCGATGCGCAGGGTTCCCCGGTCCCGTACGGAAGAGGGCAGCAGGCGGGCCGCCGCCTCGTCCTTCCTGACCGGCGACACCACGTCGGCGGTGGGGATCTCGGCGCTCTTTCCGGCGGGGGCCGCGCCGCCCGTGGTGTCGGCGCCGCCGCCGGGGTCGCAGGCCGTCAGCGCGAGGGTGACGGCGGTGATCAGGGCGAAGGCCGCCGGGAGGCGGTGGGAGTGCGGGGGCGTACTCATGGCGTGACGGTCTCCAGCTCGGCGGGGCAGGGCGAAGCGGAACGTACGAGGGGAGGGGTGTCACCGCCCGTGACGTGCCGGGCGGTGAGGTGCGCGTGTGAAGGCGAGGGCGTCAACGGCGCCGTGCGGCGCGGGCGTTGAGAAAAGGGAGGAGAGGGTGGAGAGGGTGGAGAGGCGGCCCGGCCACGGTGAAGCCGGCTCGGCGCGTGCGCGGTGGCAGCCCGGCACGTATGGAGCGGGTTCTGGCGGTGCGTGAGGCGCAGGGGGCCGGCTCAGGAGGGCATCAAGCCGAGGCCATCAGGCTCAGGAAGGCATCAGGCTCAGGAAGGCATCAAGCTCAGGAAGGCATCAAGCTCAGGAAGGCATCAAGCTCAGGAAGGCATCAAGCTCAGGAAGGCATCAAGCTCAGGAGGGCATCAACAAGACGCCGACCACACTCGACCGAAGTCGATGTGGGAGCGCGTGACCAGCCACTGCTGCGGATGCATGGGGCAAGTGGAACAGGCATCCGTTTCCGCGTCAACTGCCGTGAGACGTAACGCTCACATCCTGGACGGCCTTGACAGCGCACGTGAGACGCCCCGTAATCTCGAACGCGGATCGTGCTGAGGGGCTCGGTCCATGTGAAGGCATCACCCGTGTCCGGACTTCTGTATCCACGGAGCCTTCCGCATGTCTTCCGACATCCTCACCAAAGTCGCGACCGCCCCTCCTCCCCAAGACCCCGCGCGGGCCCCCGCCGCGCCGCGCATCGTGCCACTGCCCCGCGCGGGGCAGTGGACGGCCGCCGTGCTCGTCCTCGCGCTGCTCGCCTTCGCCGCCCAGTCCGTCGTACGCAACGACGCGTTCCAATGGGACGTCGTCGCCGACTACTTCACCACCGCGTCCGTGCTGCGGGGCCTGTGGCTCACGCTCTGGCTGACCGCCGTCGTCATGGTGCTCGGCTTCGCGCTCGGCACGCTTCTCGCCATGGGCAGGCTGTCCGCCAACCCCGTACTGCGGGCGGTGAGCTGGGGCTATGTCTGGTTCTTCAGGTCGATGCCGATCCTGGTGCAGCTGCTCTTCTGGTTCAACATCGGGGCGCTGTACCCGCAGCTCTTCGGCGTCAGGACGGTGAACCTCCTCGGGCCCGTCACCATCGCCGTCATCGGGCTCACCCTGCACGAGGCCGCCTACGCCGCCGAAGTGGTGCGCGGCGGCATCCTCTCCGTCGGCCGCGGGCAGACCGAGGCCGCGCAGTCGCTCGGGCTCGGTCGGTGGCGCCGCCTGCGGCGGATCGTCCTGCCGCAGGCCATGCGGTCCATCGTGCCGCCCGCCGGGAACATGCTGATCGGCACGCTCAAGGGCACCTCGATCGTCAGCGTCATCGCGGTGCAGGACCTGCTCTACTCCGTGCAGCTCGTCTACCACCGCACCTACCAGGTCATCCCGCTGCTCATGGTCGCCACCATCTGGTACGTCGTGGTCACCTCGGTGCTCGGCGTCGGGCAGCACTACGTCGAGCGGCACTACGCGCGCGGCTCGGAGCGCGCGCGATGAGCGGTGCGGCCGGGGTGGGCGCGATGAGTGCGGACGGAGTGGCGCGGCGCCCGGCGCTGGTGATCGTCGGCGCGGGTCCTCGCGGCACCGGGATTCTGGAGCGCATCGCGGCCAACGCGCCCGAGCTGTTGGGCGGTTCACCGCTCGACATCCATCTCGTCGACCCTTACCCGCCGGGCGGCGGCCGCGTCTGGCGGCGGGACCAGTCGCCGCTGCTGTGGATGAACTCGCAGGCCCAGGACGTCACGATGTTCACCGACGAGACGGTGGAGATGGCCGGGCCGGTCCTCCCCGGGCCCACGCTGCACGAGTGGGCCGGACGCGGCGGCCGGGACTTCGCCGGCCGCCGCGAACAGAGCGGATATCTGCGCTGGGTGTACGAGAAGGCCGTGGCCGCCCTGCCGCCCGGCGCCGTCGTCCACCACCACCGGCGCAGGGCGCTGCGCGTCACCGGCGCCCCCGACACCCGCCAGGAGGTGTGGCTGGAGGGCGCCCGGACACCGCTCGCCGCCGACCTGGTCGTCCTGGCCCAAGGGCACCTGGACGCCGAACCGGACGCCAGCGAGGCCGCTCTGGCCGCGTACGCCGCGTCGAACGGGCTCGTGTACCTGCCGCCCGACTTCACCGCCGACAGCGATCTGTCACAGCTCGCACCCGGCGAACCCGTCCTCGTACGCGGCTTCGGGCTCGCCTTCGTCGACCTGATGGCGCTGCTCACCGAAGGGCGCGGCGGGCGGTACGAGGGGGAGCGCTACCTCCCCTCGGGAAAGGAGCCCGTGCTGTACGTCGGCTCACGGCGCGGCGTCCCGTACCACTCCAAGATCGGCTACGACTGGACGGGCGAACGCCCGCCGCTCCCACGCTACTTGGGGGCCACCGAGGTCGACGAACTACTCGCGAGGCCCGACGGCATCGACTTCCGGCGGGACGTGTGGCCGCTCATCGACAAGGAGCTGGGCTTCGCCCACTACCACCGCCTCTTCACCGCACACCCCGACCGCACCCGGGTCTCCTGGACGGACTTCGACGAGAAGTACGCGGCCTGCGCGCCCGGCAGCCCCGAGCTTGACGCCCTCGTCACCTCCGCCGTGCCCGACCCCGCCGACCGGCTCGACCTCGCCGCGCTCGACCGCCCCCTGGCCGGGGTGCGCCACACCTCGGACGGCGCGCTCCAGGAAGCCCTGCGCGCCCACATCGCCGCCGACCTCGCCCGCCGCCACGACCCGGAGCACAGCCCCGACCTCGCCGTCTTCCTCGGACTCCTGTCCGTCTACGGCCAGTTGACCCGGCTCGGCGACACGGGGGCCTGGTGGCACGGCTTCTTCAGCCTCCTCGCGTCCGGGCCGCCGGGCCCCCGGCTGCGGCAGCTGCTCGCCCTCTCGCGCGCGGGTGTCGTGCGGTTCCTCGGCGCCGACGTCCACGTGAGCGCCGAAGCAGGGGTGTTCCGCGCACACAGCCCCACCCTGCCGGGGCAGGTCACCGAGGCCCGCGCCCTCGTCGAGGCACGGCTCCCGCAGCCCACCCTCGCCCGCACCCGCGACCCGCTGCTGCGCGCCCTGCACGCCGAGGGCGCCGCCGCCACCGAGACGGGGCTGCTCGCCGTCGACCCCGCCGACGGACGCGTGCTCGACCGCGCGGGCGTGGCACACCCGCGCCGGTTCGCGCTCGGCCCGCACACCAACGCGCGCGGCGCCGGGGCGTTCACCCGGCCCCGCACCAACAGCCCCACCTTCCGCCAGAACGACGCCACCGCGCGTGCCGTACTCGACTTCCTGGGAGCCGCACGATGAACGCCATGGTCGAAGTCCACTCCGTACGCAAGTCCTTCGGCCCCCTGGAAGTACTCAAGGGCGTCGACCTGACGGTCCGGGCCGGCGAGGTGACCGTCGTCCTCGGCCCCTCCGGATCCGGCAAGTCCACGCTCCTGCGCACCATCAACCACCTGGAGAAGGCCGACGCGGGCTGGGTCGGCGTCGACGGATCGCCCATCGGCTACCGGCGCTCGGGTGACAAGCTGTACGAGCTGCGCGAACGCGATGTGCTCAGACAGCGCACCCGCATCGGCTTCGTCTTCCAGGACTTCCGCCTCTTCCCGCACCTGACCGTCCTGGAGAACATCGTCGAGGCCCCGGTCCACGCCCTCAAGCGCCCCCGCGAGACGGCCGCCGCACGTGCCGAGACCCTGCTCACCCGGGTCGGCCTCGCCGACAAGGCAGGCGCCTACCCCCAGCAGCTCTCCGGCGGACAGCAGCAGCGCGTGGCCATCGCCCGCGCGCTCGCCCTGGAGCCGAAGCTGCTCCTCTTCGACGAGCCGACCTCCGCGCTCGACCCGGAACTCGTCGGCGAAGTCCTCGACGTCATCAGGGACGTGGCCGCCCGGGGCACCACGATGATCGTCGTCACCCACGAGATCGGCTTCGCCCGCGAGGTCGCCGACACCGTCGTCTTCATGGATGACGGGCGCGTGGTCGAACAGGGCCGCCCGGGGGACGTCCTGGACGCCCCGCGACACGAACGTACCCGCGCGTTCCTCTCCAAAGTCCTCTGAAGCCCTCCGCGGGCTGCTCCTCTTCGAGGACCTCCGAGGTCCGCTCCCCACGCTTCCCGAGAAAGGCTCCTGTACCCGATGACCGCACCCACCGGCCGTGGCCCTCTCCACCTCGCCGCCGCCATCGACCTGCCCGAGGTCCACGAAGCCGCCCCCTACGCCGAGTTGGCCCTGCTGGCCGAGCGCGGGGCGCTGGACTTCGTGACGCTCGGGGACTCCTTCGCGCGGCCCGGACCCGACGCGCTCGCCGTGGCCGCCGGGATCGCGCCCCGCACCGGCCGCGTCGGCCTCGTCCCGACCGTCACGACCACGCACACCGAGCCGTTCCACGTGCAGGCCGCCGTGGCCACCCTCGACTGGGTCAGCCGCGGCCGGGCCGGCTGGCTCGTCGACGTGTCGGCCACCGAGGCCGAGGCCCGGCTCTTCGGGCGGCGCCCGGCGGCGCCCCGCGAGGAGCTGTGGCGCGAGGCCGGTGACGTCGCCGACGCCGCGGCCCGGCTCTGGGACAGCTGGGAGGACGACGCGGAGATACGGGACGTGGCGACCGGCCGCTTCATCGACCGGGACAAGCTGCACCACGTCGACTTCGCGGGCAGCACCTTCTCGGTGCGCGGCCCCTCCATCGTGCCGCGGCCGCCGCAGGGGCACCCCGTACGGGTCGTCGACGCCACGGCCCCGCCCGCCCGTGAGACCGCCGCCCGGCACGCGGACGTCGCCCTGGTGCGCGCCGCCTCCGCCCTCCAGGCCGACGCCGCGCGGGCGGAACTGCGGGGCCTCGCGGCCCGGTCCGGGCGCGACCCGGACGCACTGCGGGTGTTCGCCGCGCTCGTCGTCGACCTCGGGGGCGGCGAGTGCGCCGCGGAGCCGGGGCACGGGGGAGGGCCGCTGCCCACCGCCCAGGGGCCCGCCTACCGGGGCGGGCCCGTCGATCTGGCCGAGCTGATCGCCGACTGGCACCGCGCGGGAGCCGTCGACGGATTCCATCTGACACCCCTCGAACCGCGCCGCGACCTGGAGCGGCTCGTCAACGGAACCGTCGCCCTGCTCCAGCACCGCGGCCTGTTCCGCACCTTCTATCCGGGCAGCACGCTCCGGGAGCACCTGGGGCTCGCCCGGCCCGCCAATCGTTACGCCCGGCTTGCGCAGAAGCCCGGCTCGCTCGTGGGGGAGCCGTCATGACCCAGCAGACCGAGCGGCACAAGCAGATCCATCTCGCCGCCCACTTCCCGGGGGTCAACAGCACCACCATCTGGTCCGACCCGAGGTCCGGCTCCCACATCGACTTCTCGTCCTTCGAACAGCTGGCCCGCACCGCCGAGCGCGGCCTGTTCGACTTCTTCTTCCTCGCCGAGGGGCTGCGGCCGCGCGAGCACAAGGGCCGGATCCACGACCTGGACGTCGTCGGCAGGCCCGAGTCGCTCACCGTCCTGAGCGCGCTCGCCGCCGTCACCGAGCGGCTCGGCCTCGCGGGCACCGTCAGCGCGACCTTCAACGAGCCCTTCGAACTGGCCCGTAGGTTCGCCGCGCTCGACCACCTCAGCGGGGGCCGCGCCGCCTGGAACGTCGTCACCACCTCGGACGCCTTCACGGGTGAGAACTTCCGGCGCGGCGGCTACCTCGACAGGGCGGACCGGTACACCAGGGCCGCCGAGTTCCTGGCGACAGCGCGCGAGCTGTGGGACTCCTGGACGCCGCAAGGCCGCCCGCGGCCCTTCGCGCACCACGGGGAGCACTTCAGGATCGAGGGCGAGTTCACCTCCCCGCGCTCCCCGCAGGGGCACCCCGTCGTGATCCAGGCGGGGGACTCGTCCGAGGGGCGGGAGTTCGCCGCGTCGGCCGCCGACGTGATCTTCACCAGGCACGGCACGCTGGAGGCGGGCCGCGCCTTCTACGCCGATGTGAAGGGGCGGCTCGCGGCGTACGGACGGGACGCCGACGACCTGAAGATCATGCCCGGAGTCACCTGCGTACTCGGTGACACGGCCGCCGAGGCGCAGGAGAAGGCCGCCGGGATCCGCCGCGAGCAGGTCTCCCCGCAGAACGCCATCCTCGCCCTGGAGCAGGTCTGGGGCGTGGACCTCTCCTCGTACGACCCGGACGGTCCGCTGCCCGCCATCGATCCGGAGCCGGAGTCCGAGCTGGCCCAGGGCCGCGTGAAGATCGCCGACCCGTTCGCGGTGGCCGCGAAGTGGAGGGCCCTGTCCGAGGCCAAGGGGCTCTCCATCCGCCAGACGGTCATCGAGACCACCGCCCGCCAGTCCTTCATCGGCACCCCCGCCTCGGTCGCCGAGGAGATGACTCGGTTCGTACGCGCGGACGCCGCGGACGGCTTCATCCTCATCCCGCACCTCACCCCCGGCGGTCTCGACGACTTCGTCGGGAAGGTGGTGCCCCTGCTCCAGGAGCGCGGCGCGTACCGCACGGAATACCGGGGCGCGACGCTGCGCTCCCACCTCGGGCTGCGCGAGCCCGTATGGAAGGGTTGATCACCATGAGCACCGAGAACGCCGCGACCCCGGACGCGGACGCCGTACGGGACCGGCAGCACTGGCACGAACAGCGCACGGAGACGGTCTCGGCCCCCTACGGGCCGCTCTCCCTCCTCGGCACGCACTGGCTCGCGGATCATCCGGATGGTTCAATTCCGGACATCCCCGGTCGGTGGGCCGAGACTTCCGACGGGGTCGTCCTGACCGCCCGTGCCGAGGACGGCCTCACCGTCGACGGACAGCCCCTGACCGGCGAGGTCCTGCTGGGTGCCGACAGCGGCCCGGTCGCCGCGGCCCGGGTCCGGCACGGGGAGCGCAGGCTCGTCGTCATCCACCGCGAAGGTCTCTGGGCGGTACGCGACTTCGACCCGGACGCCGCCGCGCGCCGCGCCTTCAAGGGCGTCGACGTCACCGCGTACGACGCGCGCTGGGCGGTGCCCGGCCGCTTCACCCCCTATGGCGAGAACCGCACGGTCAGGGTGGGCAACGCCGATGGCAAGGAGCGCGGCCTAGGCCTCGGCGGCGAGCTGTCCTTCCGCCTCGGGGGAGTCGAGCACACCCTCCGGGTGAGCGTCGAGGGCGACGGCTCGCTCTGGGCCGTGTTCGCCGACGCCACCAGCGGAATCTCCAGCTACCGCTTCCGTTTCCTGCGCCCCACCGCCCCCGATGCCGAAGGGCGCACCACGGTCGACTTCAACCGGGCGCTGCTGCCTCCGTGCGCCTTCGCCGACCACTTCATCTGCCCCTTCCCGCCGCCGGGCAACACCCTGGTCACCGAGGTCGCGGCGGGAGAGCGGAACCTCCTCGACGGCTGAGCCGGTACCCGGGAATGCCGGGGAATGCCGGGGAAAGAGGGAATGTCGACCGGGTGTCGGCCGAAAGGCGCCCTTGTGCGGCCGGTCCTCGCCCCCCAATACTCCCGAGCAGCGCTTGTCAGGGGCACGGCGTATCCGGAATCCGGGCCTGCTCTTTGGCTGCGCCTCACGGGTCCTCAACCCACAAGGACCCACTGACTTCCCTCGGGAGGGAACAACGTGAGGATCAAGCGCACCATCCCCCACACCGGCATAGCGAGACGTACCCGCCTGCTCGCCGTGGCCACCGGGCTCGTCGCCGCCGGAGCGCTCGCCGTGCCCGCGGCCAACGCGCACGACGGCACGACGACCTTCAGCGCGTCCCAGTTGGAGCAGGCGGGCGACGCCGTGCTCGACGCCGATGTCGCGGGCACCGCCTGGGGCGTCGACCCGAAGACCAAGCGAGTGGTCGTCACCGCCGACAGCACGGTCTCCAAGGCCGAGATCGCCAAGCTCAAGGCGGCCGCCGGGTCCAACGCGGACGCCCTGAAGATCGAGCGCACCCCGGGCAAGTTCCAGAAGTACATCTCGGGCGGCGACGCCATCTACGCGAGCAGCTGGCGCTGTTCGCTCGGCTTCAACGTGCGCAACAGCGCGGGCGCCTACTACTTCCTGACCGCCGGTCACTGCACCGACGGTGCCACGACCTGGTGGGCGAACTCGGCGAAGACCACCGTCCTCGGCACCACGTCGGGCTCCAGCTTCCCGACGAACGACTACGGGATCGTGCGCTACACGAACGACTCGATCACCAAGTCCGGCACCGTGGGCAGCCAGGACATCACGCGCGCCGCCGACCCCACGGTCGGCCAGAGCGTCACCCGGCGCGGCTCCACCACCGGCACGCACAGCGGCCGGGTCACCGCGCTGAACCAGACCGTCAACTACGGCGGCGGCGACGTCGTCTACGGCATGATCAAGACCACGGTCTGCGCCGAACCCGGCGACAGCGGCGGCCCGCTGTACTCGGGTTCCACGGCCCTCGGCCTGACCTCCGGCGGCAGCGGCAACTGCTCCTCCGGCGGCACCACGTTCTTCCAGCCGGTCACGGAGGCGCTGCGCGCGTACAACGTCAGCGTCTACTGAGACCGCGTACGCGCGCTCGCAGATGAACCGCTGACCGACAGCAGGATGAGCCCCCGCCCGGCTTCCGGGCGGGGGCTCGCGTCATCGACGCCGCCATTCGAGAAGGGGCGAGAACCGGACAGGACTAGTCCTCACAGGCTGACTACCCTTCCCTCGCACACGGTGTTTGCAACGGAAACGACGTGGTGCGATGGGGTCGTGTGAGGGCTGAAGGGCGCACTGCCGTTTTCGCGTGCGCGTCCTGAAGTTGACCTTGTGTGCGACCGCGGGGCGTCGGGATAGTGGACGAAGTAACTTGGCATGGACGCGGCTACAGGGCGCGGCAACGCCGCTGTTCCGGCGTGGTCAGACCATGTCACGTCCGCCTATCGATCCGTCAGGACCCCACACCGGACGGGTCGTTCCCCCCACAGGAGGTCGTGAGTTTTGAAGCACCGACGCATACCCAAGCGGCGTGCCGCCGTGGCAGGCGCGGGCATCGCCGCGCTGGTCGCCGCGGGGATCACCTTCCAGACCGCGAACGCGAGCGAGAACTCGCCCGAACCCACACCGCACACCCTCTCGGTGGCCAAGGCCGGAAAGCTCGCTTCGTCCCTGGGCAAGGACCTGGGCGCGGACGCCGCGGGCTCGTACTACGACGCCAAGGGCAAGCACCTCGTCGTGAACGTGCTGGACAAGAGCGCGGCGGACGCCGTCGAGTCAGCGGGCGGCAAGGCCAGAATCGTCGAGAACTCCCTGGCGGAACTGAAGAGCGCCCGCGCCACGCTCGACGACAAGGCGGCCGTGCCCGGCACATCCTGGGCGATGGACCCGGCCACCAACAAGGTCGTCGTCACGGCGGACCGCACGGTCAAGGGCGCCGCGCTGGACAAGGTCGCCTCGACCGTGAAGAGCCTCGGCGGCAAGGCCGAACTCAAGCGCAGCAAGGGCGAGTACAAGGCGCTCCTCGCGGGCGGCGACGCGATCTGGGGCGGCGGCTCGCGCTGCTCGCTCGGCTTCAACGTCGTCAAGGGCGGCGAGCCGCACTTCCTGACGGCGGGCCACTGCGGCAACGCGGTCAAGAGCTGGTCCGACTCGCAGGGCGGCCAGGAGATCGGCACCACCCAGGAGTCCAGCTTCCCGGGCAACGACTACGCCCTCGTGAAGTACACGGCCGACACCCCGCACCCCAGCGAGGTGAACCTCTACAACGGCAGCACCCAGGCGATCAGCAAGGCCGGGGAGGCCACGGTCGGGCAGAAGGTGCAGCGCAGCGGCAGCACCACCCAGGTGCACGACGGCGAGGTCACCGCGCTGGGCGCCACCGTGAACTACCAGGAGGGCCAGGTCGACGGCCTGATCCAGACCACGGTCTGCGCGGAGCCCGGCGACAGCGGCGGCGCGCTCTTCGCCGGCGACACCGCGCTGGGCCTCACCTCGGGCGGCAGCGGCGACTGCTCCGCCGGGGGTGAGACCTTCTTCCAGCCGGTGCCGGAGGCGCTGAGCGCCTACGGCGCGGAAATCGGCTGAGCCCGTACTGCTGAGCCGGTACTGCTGAGTCGGTACGAGGGTCATGCCCCGCCCCCGCTTCTGGAGCGTTCCAGAGGCGGGGGCGGGGCTCTTTCACGGCTTGCCGTACCCCGTGCCGCTGAGGTCGATCGAGCCGCTCACCGGTCTGCGCCGGGCGGACAGGGCGACGGTGACGACGACGCCGACGAGTGCCCAGGCCGAGAGGACGAGGAGCGGTCCGGTGATCGCGTTCCCCTCGAAGTACGCGATGGAGCGAGCCGTCCAGGTGCCCGCGCCCGGTTGCAGCCAGGGTCCGATCGCCTTCCAGAAGGGAGGCAGCATCGGCAGCGGGAAGGCGCCGCCCGCGCTCGGGTTGCCCCCGATCACCACGATGAGGACGGCCAGGCCGATGCCCACGATGCCGGTGAGCGCCTGGAGGGCGAGCGTGATCGCGCCGACCCCGAAGACGATCAGGGCGCCGAGGCCCCACAGGCCCAGGACGCTGCCGGGCAGGGCGCCGAGGATCGGCCCGATGATGACCGCGCCGCCGAGTCCGCCGACGATCGAGTAGAGCGCCATGGCGAGGAGCCTGACGACCGCGCGCGGCACGTTGGCGGCCCGGGAGCCCGCGCTGATCGCGAGGATCGACGCGCACAGATAGCCGCCGACGCACCAGCCGACGACGAGGTAGAAGGACGAGAGTCCGTTGAAGTCCTGGTCCGAGGCCGCGGCCACGTCCACGGTCTTGACCTCGCGCTTCTCGGCCGCGTCGGCCTCGGTGACGAGTGTGGTCAGGGTTCTGGAGAGCGCGGTGCCGCCGCCGGAGGCGACCAGGAGAGTGTCGGTCGTGCCACGCGGGTCGACGATCAGGGCGCCGTCGATGTCCCGGTTGATGATCTGGTGGCGGGCCGCGGCCTCGTCCTTGAGGACGCGGGTGTCCAGCGGTTCGCCGGGGAGCTTCTCCAGCTTGTCGGCGGTTTCCTTCGCCGCGGGGCCCGGGGCGACCACCGCGAAGGCCACGTCCTTCGGTTTCGGGTTGTGCAGCGCGCCCACATAGGAGGCGATGAACAGCAGTTGCAGGGCGAGTACGCCGATGACGAGCAGGGCTGCTCGCGGGGTGACGGCGCTCTTCAATTCGTCGGCGAACCTCATGCCCCCACGCTCCGGGGCGCCGGTCGTTCCCGCAGGTGGGATGGGCCGAACGGACGACGTCAGAGGCACCGGGGAGTGGCGCTCGCACCCGTGTCGTACACGCGTTCGTACCGCTTGTGGGTCCTGCGGGCGCCTCCTCGACCTCGGGCGGTCAGCCGCGTCGACCTCCGGTGGTCAGCCGGTGGGCCGGTCCGCCTCCGTCACGAGCCGCGCACTGCCGCCGAGTTCGACGCGCAGGTCCGCTCCCGCCGTGGCGGTGATGGTGGCGGGGCTGCCGAGGGTGTCGCCCATGTCGACGGCGATCCGGTGGACGCCGCGGTCGGCCAGGTGGGCGGCGAGACAGGCCGTGCTGTTGGCGTTGGCGATGTCCTCGGGGACGCCGATCGAGGGCGCGAACATCCGGGCCGCGAGCGCGCCCTCGGGCGAGGGCGCCGAATGGACGTACGCGCCGAGCAGCCCGAACCGGTCGCAGGCCGCCCTGAGCCGGTCCAGGTCCGGGCGGAGCGCGGCGAGCGCGGCCCCGCTGGGGACCGGCACCAGGACGCGTTCGCGGCCCACACCGGCGATCCGCACGTCAGGACCGACATCGTCCGGCGCCAGGCCGAGCGTCGACAGGACCAGGTCGCGTTCCTCGGCGGTGGGCTCGCGCAGGGTGACCGGGCCCGGGTCGAAGGCGGCGGTGATCCGGTCCCCGTCGCGCTCGGCCCGGCCGGCGAAGACGCGCCCCCCGGCCCGCAGGGTGGCCCGATAGGGCCGGTCCCCGCCGTGCCGCGCCGCGAGCAGGGCGAGGGCGGCGACGGTGCCGTGCCCGCAGGCCGGCAGCTCCCCTTCCGCGGTGAAGAAGCGCAGCTCGGTCGTGTCGCCGTCCTGGCGTACGAACACCGCGTGCGAGGTGCCCTGTTCGACCGGGATCCGGCGCCGCTCGTCGTCACCGAGACGCGGACCGGCCGGGTCGTCCTCCAGGACCACGGCCGTGGGGCTGCCGCCCGCGCCGCCCCGCAGGCAGGCGCGGACGACCGTCACGTTCGGCGTCCTCATCGGGCTGTCACTTCGCCTCCTCCAGCGTGGCGTACCCGGTGGCCGCCGCGGTCTCCGTGGTGTGGGCGCCTTCCTGGAGCTGGAAGAGCGAGCCGAAGGGGCGCTCCGCGAGCGGCAGGCGCCACGTACCGGCCTCCACGCGTGCCGTGTCCGACACGCTACCGCGCAGCAGGCGCACCCCGGCCTCGTTGTGGCCGGCGTGCGCCCCGAAGTGGATCGGGTAGGCGTCGGCCGCCCGGTAGGCCGGCAGGAAGGCGCGGCGGTAGCGGTCGGAGTGGTTCGGGGAGGAGTAGTGCAGCAGCAGGCAGTGGATGAAGACCACGCTGCCTGCGGGCGCCTCGATCGGCACGGCGAGCCCCGGGTCGGGGGCGTCGGCGCCCGCCACCTTGCCGCGGAAGAAGCCGTCGACGTAGTGGTCGGCGAGTCCGCGCTTGTGGGAGCCGGGGACGGCCTGAAGGGCGGAGTTCTCGGTGGTGGTGTCGTCGAGGTAGACCAGGGCCGTCACCAGGTCGGTGTTGGTGTGCGGGTAGTAGGCGAAGTCCTGGTGCCAGTCCACGACGCTGCCGACCTGCGGGGCCTTGAGGTGGAGCTTGCTGTAGTGGAACAGGATGTCGGGGCCGATGAGCGCCTCGACGTGGTCGAGCAGCCGGGGGTGGGCGGCGGCCCGCTCGAACGCGGAGTGCTGCTTGGTGGGCGACCAGATCCGGCGGGCCATGCCGTTGTCGCCCGGCTCCACTTCGGCGACGGACCCGATGTCGGGGACGTCCAGGATCTCCGTGATGGCTGTGTTCAGCTCGGCTACCTCGCTCGGGTCGAAGAGACGCTCGACGACCGCGAAGCCGTTCTCGCGGTACTCCTTGACGAGCGCGGCCGTGTCGGGTGCGGACATCCGGGGGGTTCCTCTCTGGTGGGCGCTCTGGTGGGCGGCGGCGGTGGGGCGGGGCGCGGGCCGTGCGGGGGGCGCCGGCCGGTGAGGGCCGGCCGGCGCCCCCGACGGCTCAGGCGCCGCCGACCGGCACCGCGGCCGGGGCCCGGCGCGGGCCGGGCGGGGCGGGGTCGGCGTCCGGCCCGTCGACGGCCGAGGTGACGACGTCCGCCTTGGCGAACTCCTCGAAGAACGCGGGGAACGAGAGCCGGACCTCCTCGAAGCCGGAGTAGACGTTGGCGGACTCCATGCGCAGACCGGCCACGAACAGCGACATGAAGATGCGGTGGTCGCCCCAGTGCGAGAACTCCACGCCGCCCGGGTACGTGGACCTGCCGCGCACCTCGAAGCCGTCGCAGACCCCGCGCTCGTACCGCGGCCGGATGTCCACGCCCGCCTTGGACAGTTCACCGACCATGGCCTCGATGCGGGAGGCCTTGTGGAAGTGCGTCACCCGCGCCCCGGTGACCCGGAGGGTGCCCTCGACATAGGCGCCGAGGGCGGCGAGGGTGGGCACGATGTTGGGGCAGTCGGTGGCGTCGATGTGGAAGTCGCCGCGCAGGCTGTCCGGCGGGGTGTCGACGGTCAGGGTGTCGGCCCCGCGGTCGAACGCGGTGCGCACGCCGAGCCGCTCCAGGATCGGCACGATCGCCGACTCGCCCTGGGTACTGGTGCCGTGGACGCCGGTGAAGACGGTACGGCCCGGGTAGAGCGCGGCGGCGGCGAGCAGGTACGAGGCGGAGGTGTAGTCCTCGTGCACGGCGACGTCCTGGGACCGGTAGAGCGAGGGCTCCACGCGGTAGCGCCGGTGGTCGTCGGAGACGGTGACGTCGATGCCCGCCTCGCGCAGGGTGTGCAGGGTCTGCTCGATGTACGACATCGAGTGGACCCGGCCGGCCACCTCGATCTCCACCGGGCGCTCGGCGAACGGGGCGGCGAACAGGATGGCGGTGATGAACTGCGAACTGACGTCGCCGGGCAGCCGGCAGAGACCGCCGGCGAGGCGCCCGCCCCAGTTGACGACGGGCGCGTTGCCCTCGCGGCAGATGGACTCGATGTCCGCGCCGAGGTCGCGCAGGGCGTCCAGGAGCGGGGACATGACCCGCTTGCACAGGGTCTCGTCGCCGGTCACGACGACCGGTGACGGCAGGACGGAGGCCAGCGCCGTCATCGTACGGAAGACGAGCCCGGAGCCGTCGGAGCGGATCACCGTCCGGCCGTCGTCCTTGAACTGCCCTCCGGTGCCGGTGATGTCGAGGTATCCCTCGTGCTCGACGATCTCGGCGCCCAGCGCGCGGCAGGCGCGCTTCATGGTCTCGGTCTCCTCGCAGCGGAGGTCGTTGGTGATCCGCGAGCGCCCCTCGGCCAGGGTGCTCGCCAGGATCGCCCGCTGTGTCTCCGGCTTCGAGGCGGGGACGCGGAACGTCCCCGTGAAGCTGTCGATCGGTTCAACCCGTAGGCGCATGAGGTCTCCGTGCTGGTCCTGTCGTCGGCGTGGCCCGGGACGAGTGGGTCACGCGGCGGTCGCCGCGTGCTTGGCGACGGTGTCCTCGTAGATCTCGCGGAAGAACATGGCGAGGATCTCCTGGACGTCGTCGATGTACTTGAACACCTTCTGGAAGTCCTCCTCGCTGAAGATCAGCTGGTGGAGGATGTCCCACATCTCCTGGGAGTGGTCCTCGGTGGTGTCGACGTGGAGGTGGGCGGCCTGGCCCTTGACGTTCTCCTTGCCGAGCCGCTCCTGGAGGTTCTGGACGATGGCCGGCTGGAGCTTGGCCTGGGTGTACTCGACCAGGTAGTTGGAGACGACCGGGGCGAGGGCCGACTCGTGCTCCAGGGCGTAGTAGAAGAAGCCCTCGAACAGGCGGGTGGAGAGGTACGGCTCGGTGGCGAGGATCTCCTCCTCGGTGATGCCGGCGGCCGCGGCGTCGCTGACGTACAGCCTGTCGTGGAGCATCTCGTCGGCCTGGTAGTGCGCGTAGTCCTTGGCCGCCTTGGGCGAGATCTGGGCGATCTTGTAGATGGCCTTGGACTGGCTGACCCGGGAGAGGCGGATCCGCCACACGTGCTCGATGAGGGTGCGGCGGTAGTACGCCTGGTGCAGCTCGGGGTCGGTCAGGTGGGACGCGAAGGGGACGGTTTCCTTCCACTCCGCCATCTTCTTGTCCATGTAGCGGTCCAGCTCGGCCTTCTTCAGCCGGCTCTGCTCCTCGTTGTAGAACGGCTTCGGGTGGCTGATCCCGGTGTTCTGCACGCGGTTCATTGCGTTCTCCTTCAGGGGAGGGCTCGCGGGAAGGTGGTGCTCGGGAAGGACGTTTACGGGAGGGAGGTGCCTGTGGGCGTGACGGCGGCCTCGGCCACCGCCTTCGCCACGTGCGGGGCGACGCCGTCGAAGATGTCGGGCACGATCTGGCCGCGCCCGAGGGTCCGGTCGTCGACGAGACCGGCGATCGCGCGGGCCGCGGCCACCTTCATCTCCTCGGTGATGCTCGGTACGCCCGCGTCGAAGGCGCCCCGGAAGATGCCGGGGTAGCACAGTCCGCAGTCGATCTGGTTCGGGAGGTCGCTGCGCCCGGTCGCGAGGATCGCGACCGTGTCCCGCACCTCGTGGGGGAGGAACTCGGGGTGCGGGTTGGACAGGGCGAAGACGACCGGCCGGTCGGCCATGGTCAGCAGGTCCTCGGGAGCGAGGACACCGCGCCCGGCGAAGCCGACGAAGACGTCCGCACCGGCCAGGACGGAGCGCAGCGGACCCGTCTCCTGGTCCGGGTTGGTGTGGTCGGCGAACCACCGCTTGGCGTCCGTCAGGTCGGTGCGGCCCCGGTGCAGGGCGCCCTGCCGGTCACAGGCGACGATCCGCCGCACCCCGATGTTCATGAACAGCCGGGCCGTCGAGGTGCCGGCGGCTCCGGCACCGGCGACGACCACCTTGAGGTCGCCGAGCTGCTTGCCGACCGCCTTGGCCGCGTTGATCAACGCGGCGGTCGCGGCGACGGCGGTGGCGTGCTGGTCGTCGTGGAGTACGGGGATGGAGAGCCGCTCGCGCAGCCGGTCCTCGATCTCGAAGCACCGCGGGGCGGCGATGTCCTCCAGCATGATGCCGCCGAAGGTCGGTTCGAGGTGGGCGACGGTGTCGACGATCGCGTCGACGTCCTGGGTGCCCAGGCACAGGGGGAAGGCGTCGATGCCGGCGAACTCCTTGAAGAGCAGCGCCTTGCCCTCCATGACCGGCAGGGCCGCCAGCGGGCCGAGGTCGCCGAGGCCGGAGACGGCGGAGCCGTCGGTGACGATGGCGACGGTGTTGCCGCGGATGGACCAGCGGCCGGCGGCGGCCGGGTCGCGGGCGATCCGCTCGGCGACCCGGGTGAAGCCGGGGGTGTAGACCCGGGCGAGGTCCTCGCGGTCGCGCAGCGGGACGGTGGCGCGGACCTCCAGCTTGCCGCCTAGGTGCAGGTCGAGGATCGGGTCGTCGGGGTCAGCGGTAGCGGACATGGAAATGCTCCGTCGCGTGTCGGTCGAGGAAGGCGGTCTCGGCGTCGAGGTCGTCGGCCGCCACGTCCCACAGGGCGTCCATCAGGCAGATCGCCCGGTCGGAGGCGTCGAGCCGGGTGCCCTCCGCCACATGCACGCGCAGGATCCGGGGCGGGCGGGTGGGCGGGTCGAAGCCGATCGCGTCGACGGTCCGCCCCTTCTCGCCGTACTTGCTGAGGAACACGGTCGCCCGGGTCGGGGCGCCGGTGCGCAGGGCCTCCAGCTGGGAGGCGTGGGTGAGCCGGTCGTGGAACGCGTCGCGTTCGCCGTCGGGCAGCAGCAGGGACTCGGTCCACAGGTCGAGCAGGGAGTGCCCGGTGACGGCCTGGACGCTGGCGTCGATGAGACTGCCGCCCATCCGGGGGTTGATCTCGATGATCTCCCAGCGCTTCTTCGCCTCCCAGTACTTGACCTCGACGTGGAAGGCGCCGTCGGTCAACCCGTGCTCCTCCAGCGCGGCGAGGCAGCGCGTGACGAAGTCCGCTCCCTCCAGGACGAGTTCGCGTCCGATGGTGGCGGGCGGGCTGACCGACATCCCCTCCAGGGTGGTCCGCTCCAGGCGTTCCACGCGGGCCTTCTCGTGGACGCACAGGTGGTGGACCCGCCCGTCGAGGACGAGGGTCTCGAAGCTGAACTCGGGGCCCTCGACATACTCCTCGACCAGGAAGTCGTACCGGTCCATGAAGATCGCCTTCATGCGCCGGTCGGCCCGCATCTGCTCCTGGATCGCCGGCAGGTCCGCCAGATCGCGTACGTCCTCCAGGACGAAGGCCGCGAAGGACGAGGCGCCGCGCACCGGCTTGACGAACCAGCGTGCCGAGGCGTCGAGTTCCGGCGTCACTCCCGCTGCGAGTTGATGGACCCGGACCTCGCTGAGCCCCTCGGCGAAGAGGAAGCGGCGCAGCTCGTACTTGTCGAGGCAGAGGCGCAACGCGGGCTCGGCGGAGTCGCGCGCGCCGAGCCGCGCGTTCAGCTCGGCCATCAGGAGCCGGTAGCCCTCGAAGGTGGCGAGGGCGGCCTCGACCCGGTAGCCGCGGTCGGCGAGTTCGCGTACGGCCTTCTCGACATCGCCGAAGCGCAGTTCGGGTTCCTCGGTGACCACGCAGTCCGCCAGGTGGCGGCGGCTCGCGTCCAGGGCCTCCGGGGTCTCCGGGCGGGAGCTGAGCGCGACCAGGGTCAGGCCAAGACCCGCGGTGGCCGCGGCGGCCTCCTCGGTGAACGACTTTCCCTGGTGCATGAGGAGCAGGACCGCTCTCTTCACCTGTGCACCTCCTCGGCTTCGCGGGTCCGCACTCAGCGCCGCCGGACCGGCTGCCGGTCCGCGGTCTCGCGCTGGTGGGCGCGCAGGATGTCGACGAGCTGGGCGGCGCCGCCCTCGCGGACCGGGTCGAGGACCGGCAGCCCGGTCTCGGCCTCCAGCTTCTCGGCCTCGCGGCGGTAGTCCTCCTCGGTGAAGCCGGCGCTGTTGACGCTGACGGCGGCGACCTTGGCGGGCCGTTCGAAGACGGTCAGCTCCTCGTTCATGCGGATGAGTTCGGGGATGGGGATGATGGGTGTCTCCCAGACCTTGGTGCGCTCGGCGCCGAGGCGGTGGCAGAAGACCAGGGCGTGCGGCAGGGCGCCGTGCAGGATGGCGAGGGCGACACCGCTGGCCCCGATGTGGTTGAGGGAGCCCTGGCCTTCGACGACGACCCATTCGTTGCCGACGGCGGCCTCCATGACGACCTGCTCGACGGCGCCGCCCATGAAGTCGCCGGGCACGCCGTCGACGGCGACGCCGTGGCCGGAGATCATCATGCCGCTCTGGCCGGTGGCGGCGAACCCGGTGGAGATGCCGCGGCCGTTGGCCTCGTTCCAGATCTGTAGCGCGGCGGTCTTCTTGCCGATGTTGGAGTCGCTGCCGCAGGTGTGGATGATCCAGCTGTCCAGGCCGAGGACGCGGGCCTTGTTGAGCGGCACCGTCGGGGCGTCCTTTGTCTCCCAGACGGTGATGCCCTTCTCGCGGACGGCGCGGGCGATGTCCGGGTCGCTGGTGAGGCGGTAGTGGATGGAGTTGATCAGGTGCAGGCCGTTCTGGACGGCCGCGAGGAGGTGCGGCTTCCAGCCGGAGGGCAGTTCGGCGGAGTGCAGGCCCTTGCCGATGACCATGACCTCGGGGTGCAGGTGCAGGGTGTCCTCGACCCGGCCGACGATCGGGATCGAGCCGCCGTAGCCGAGGACGTCCTGGGCGGTCTGACCGGCCTTGCGGCTGTCGACCACGGCGACGCAGCGGTCCCCGCGGTAGCGGATCAGTGATGCGGCGATCTTGCTCGTGAAGAGGCCGAAGCACCCCTCGGCGAACACCACGAAGTTCTTGTCGACCAGCTCCGCATGGTTCAACTGACCCACGTCTTTCCTCCACGGACTCGATGGTTCGATTTCGGATGTACGAGATGGTTCGGTAGGTCTGCGGCACGGTGCCCGGCGCGCTCTACGGGACGGGCTCGGCCGCCAGCCGGTAGCGGGCGCGCACCTGGCGCACGGCTTCCTCGATCTGCGCCTGCGTGCCGCCCCGGAAGAGGAAGCGGCCGCCCTGGAGCGTGGCGTACGAGCCGGGCCGGGAGACCAGGACCTCACCGGCCTCCGGCACCAACTCCCGGTACAGATACGGCACGTCGCCGAGGAGCGGGGTGGCGGCGGTGACCTTCTGGGGAAGGGGCCTGGGGCCCGGGATCATCAGCCAGCCGCCGCTCTGCTCCAGGTCGGGGACCGGCGGGTCGACCGGGCGGCCGAGCAGCACGTCGACCCACAGCCTGAACAGGTTCACGCCGTGGACGTCGTGGATGACGTAGGGCACGTCGGCGCCCGGCACCCGGGCGCCGACCTCGAGGAACACCAACTCCTCGCCCGTGTCGAAGAGTTCCAGGTGAAAGGCCGAGCCGCGCAGGCCGAGCGCGGTCAGGCAGCGAAGGGCGAACTCCTCGCACCGGGCGCGTACCGCGGGGTCCGTCTGGAAGACGGAACCGAGCGGTTCGCCCAGCAGCTCGAAGTCCAGGCAGGTGGAGACATAGCGCGAGGTGCACAGGAACAGCGGCTTGCCGGAGGCGTCCAGGACGCCGTCGACGTGCAGGATCTCGCCCCGTACGAACTCCTCGATCTCGAGGTCGCGCAGGCTCCGCTCGGCGCACAGCGCCCGCAGCTCCTCGGCCGAGGCGATCTCACGCACGCCCTGGCTGGAGGCGCCGCGCACCGGCTTGACGATCACGGGGTAGCCGAACGTATCGGCGACCGCGAGGACCTGGTCCTCGGTGTGGCAGGGCGCCCAGCGCGGCACGCGGACGCCGGCCCGGGCGAGGGTCTCCTTCATGACGGTCTTGTCGCGGAACCGGGCGGTCTCCTCGCGTCCCGCGCCCGGGATGCCGTAGCGCTCGCGCAGGGTCGCCACGAGGTCGAGGAGCAGTTCGGAGAAGCCGATGACGTGGTCGAAGGGGCCTTCGTCGCGGACGACGGCGTCCAGGAGCCGCAGGACGCCTTCGAGGTCGTCGAAGTCCTCGACGAGGTGGACGCGTTCGGCGTCGGAGGGCACTCCGCTGCGGCCGCCCGCGTCGCAGACGTACGTGACGCGGTCGGTCTCCGGCAGGAAGAGATCCTCGGGAGCCGCGAGGCGGTTCTCCCAGCGCCGCTCGTCATCGGGCCGGGGCCAGCGGTTCAAGAACAGGATTGTGCCCGACATGGGGTGTCACCCTCACCGATCACGGACTGCATGGACTGCATGGACGTGCCCGGCCGGGGTGGCCGGCCGGCGACGACGAGGGGTCTTTGGAACCGAAGCACGCACCCGAACCCGCACCCGAATCCGATTCCGGATCCGACTTTTGGGAACGGCCCCCGCCGCGTTGCTCGCGCTGCCTCAGCCTCGCATGGGACCGGCGCGGCCAGAATAGGACTAAAGTCCCAGCGGCCCATGGGCGTCACGGGCTTGCGCGAGTACGCGCGAATGTGCTGCCGGGTCGGCCCCGGGGTCAGTCCGAGGCGTGCGCGCGGGTGCGGTCGGACCAGTTCACGACATGCGGCATGAGCTGGCCGACGACCAGGAAGAGGGCTCCCATGACCAGCCAGCCCGGCTCGCCCCAGCCGAGGCAGACCAGACCGAGCAGCGGCGGGCCGATCGAGTTGGACAGCCCCTGGCCGATACCGTGCAGACCCGAGTACTGGCCCTGCGCGTGCGCCGGCGCGAGGCCGAACGACAGCTCGAACGAGGCGGCAGTGTGCCAGAGTTCGCCGATGGTGAGCACGACCACGCCGAGTACGACGACGACCACCGCGCCCCAGCCGGGCGTGCCGCCCGCCGCCGCGATGAGGGCGGTGGCGATGAGGAGCGCCACCCCCGCGCGGCGCACCACCCGGCCGGCCGCCCGGTTGGAGTCGATGCCGCGGCTGGCCCGTACCTGGAGGCAGACCACGAGGGCGGTGTTGACCGCCACGCTCGCGCCGACGAACCACCGCGGCGCGTCGGTGTGCCCGATGATCCACAGCGGCAGGGCGAAGATCAGCACCTGGGTGTGGATGGACATGATGCCGTCGAGGGCGGTGAGCACCACGTACGGCCTGTCCTTGAGGGCGAGCCAACGCCCGCTCTCCTCGGGGGCCTTGACCGGTGGCACGGACGGGATGCGGGAGGCGATGGCCGCGCAGACCAGGAACGCGACGGCGTTGCCCAGGATGAGGCTCACATACGCGGTCCGGGTGTCCACCTGGACGGCGACACCGGCCGCGAGGGCGCCGCAGCCGGCGGCGATGTTGTTGAGGGCCCGCAGATAGGAGCGGTAGTGGGTGGGGTTCGGGGCGCCCACGGCGCGGGTCAGCGGTCCGCGGGCGGCCGTGCCGGCCGAGTTGGCCAGCTCGGCCACGCACATGGCGGCGATCAGCCACGGGAAGGTGTGCACGAACACCAGCCCCGCCACGGCGAGGGCCTGCACGACCACCGCGATCCGGTAGACCTCGCGCGGCCCGCGCCGGTCGGCCAGGTGCCCCACGGGGATACCGGCGACGAGGCCGATCAGGGCGGCGGCGCCCAGGGCGAGTCCGACCTGGGCGACCGGGATGCCGACGGAGCGGGTGAAGAAGAGCGCGGCCCCGGCCATGAAGAGGCCCTTGCCGATCATGTTGATGAAGGTGGCGGCGGCGAGGACGCGTTTGGGGCCCGTATCGGGTATCAGGCCGCGGGCCACCAGCCAGGCCGGTAACCCTCCCGCGGGGCCTTCCCCGGCCGCCGCCCCGGCCTTTTCGGCGCGGCCGTCCCGGTCGTTGTGCCGGCGCTGTTCGCTGGTGTCCACTGGCTGCCCCTCCGGCTGCTGGATGGGTGGCCACCGTGGTGGTGGCCGGGTGTGCTCGGATGCCCTCAGGCGTCGAGGCCCCCGCGCGCGACGAGCTGCGCGGCGATCACGTTCCGCTGGATCTCGTTGGTCCCCTCACCGACGATCATCAGCGGTGCGTCGCGGAAGTAGCGCTCGACGTCGAACTCCGTGGAGTAGCCGTAGCCGCCGTGGATCCGTACGGCGTCGAGGGCGATCCGCATCGCGGCCTCGGAGGCGAACAGCTTCGCCATGCCAGCCTCCATGTCGATCCGGCGGCCCGCGTCGGCCTCGCGGGCAGCGTACAGCGTGAGCTGGCGGGCAGCGGTCAGCGAAGTGGCCATGTCGGCAAGGTAGTTGCCGATGGACTGGTGCTGCCAGATCGGCTTGCCGAAGGACTCGCGGGCCCGCGCGTAGGCGAGGGCGTCCTCAAGGGCCGCCCGGCCGACACCGAGCGCGCGGGCGGCGACCTGGAGCCGTCCGGTCTCCAATCCCTTCATCATCTGCCCGAAGCCCCGGCCCTCCGCGCCGCCGAGCAGGGCTGTGGCCGGTGCGCGGTGGCCGTCGAAGGACAGCTCGCAGCTCTCGACGCCCTTGTAGCCGAGCTTGGGCAGGTCGCGGGAGACGGTGAGGCCGGGGCCGTGCTCGACGAGCAGGATCGACATGCCGTGGTGGGCGGGGCGGGCGTCGGGATCGGTCTTGCACAGCAGGGCGATCAGGCCCGAGCGGCGCGCGTTGGTGATCCACATCTTGGCGCCGTCGACGACGTATCCGTCGCCGTCGCGGCGGGCGACGGTACGCATGGCCTGGAGGTCGGAGCCGCCGCCGGGTTCGGTGAGGGCCATGGTGGCCCGCAGCTCGCCGGTGGCCATCCGGGGGAGGTAGCGGCGCTTCTGCTCCTCGGTGCCGTAGTGCAGCAGCAGTTTGGCGACGACGGTGTGGCCGCCCATGGCGCCGGCCAGGCTCATCCAGCCGCGGGCGAGTTCCTCGGTGACAAGGACGTAGCAGGGGGTGGAGACGGGGGTGCCGCCGTACTGCTCGGGGACGGCGAGGCCGAAGACGCCGAGCCGTTTCATGCCCTCGATCAGAGCCTCGGGGTACGTGTCGGAGTGCTCGAACTCCCGGGCGACGGGCCGCACCTCTTTGTCGACGAACGCGTGGACGGTGCCGACGACCAGCCGTTCGTCGTCGGACAGGATGTCGAGAACGCTCATGCCGTGCTCCTCCTCGGACTGCCGTCAGGGGGACTCATGACACCACGCGTCAGGACGGCACCGCCCTGGCCCCGAGCCGGGGCGGGCGATCCGTCCTAAGCCAGCGCGGCCGGCCGTACCGCCCCCGGTCCGAAGCGCCGACGGGCACGGTCCGCGGCGGCCTCGGCCGCGCGGGCGCGGGCATCGCCGGGATCCAACAAGAGCTGGTGGTAGGCCCTGTCGGCCGGCAGCAGGTCGTCCGCGCGGATCATGAAGGCGCGCACTCTCGCCCGCTGGAGTCCGAGACCGGCCAGCAGGCCCAGCGCGGCCGCGGTGAGGGCGGGCGAGTGGTTGGTGGGTTCCGGCAGGGTGCGGGTACGTGTGGTGGAGCTGCGGTCGGCGTACCGCACCGTGAGGGCGAGGCGGCTCGCGATCTGGCCTTCGCCGCGCAGGCGCTGGCCGATCTGGTCGGCCAGCCCCAGAACCGCGCGGTGGTGCTGTGCCGGGTCGAGGCAGTCCCGCTCCAGTACGAGATCGGCGGCCAAGTGCGCCGCCGGTTCGCAGAGGGTGACCGGGCGGGGGTCATGACCGCGGGCGCGCTCGGCCAGCAGCCGCGCCTGACCGACGCCGAGGAGCCGTTGCAGGGTCACCGAGGGCAGGCCGGTGAGCTGGCCGATGGTGTGCAGGCCGTATCTGTGAAGCGTCTCCGCCGTGGTGCGCCCGACCCCGGGCAGCGCGGTGACGGGCCGCGGGTACAGCCAGTCGGCCACGCGTTCGTCGGGGATCCAGGTGGTCTCTCCCGGCGCGGACGCGTCGGCCGCCATGGCCGCCAGCATGCGGTTACTCGCGAGCCCGGCGCTGCTGTCGACGCCGTAGAGAGCCTTCAGCCTGAGCTTCGCCAACTGGACGACGTCATAGGCGGACAGATCGAAATATCTGATGGCAGACGTCAGATCGAGCTGGACGGCGTGGGGCGGAACGGCCTGGACATGAGGCGTGACACCGGACATCACTTCCATGACGTCGTGGTACTGAAGCTCGGTCAGCGCGGCGTGCAGGTGGAGGTGGGCGACGTACCGCTGCCGCGCGGTCATCCCGCGCTCCCCGGGCTGGTGTAGCCGAACTTCTTCAGGTCGGCCGAGCGGGTGCCGGCCGGCTGGAGGTCGGCGTAGGGATGCAACCGGGCGCCGGTGGTGCCGTTGGCCAGGGTCCGCTGCGGCTGGGCCGGGGTCGGGTGCGGGTGGCTCTCGCCGAGGAGGGCGAGTGCGGCCTCGGGGCCGTTGTCGCGGCGGGCGGCGGCGATCTCGTCCAGGTCCCAGGCCATGGTGCCGACGACGGTGCGGCGGGTGCCGCGCACCTGGACCGTGCCGCGCACCAGCAGCAGTCCGCTGTGGAAGACGGTGTGCGCGCAGGCCGGGTGGGAGTCCTCGAAGAAGGCCAGGTCGACCAAGCCGGAGCCGTCCTCCAGGGTGACGAAGATGATGCGCTTGCCGCTGGCGATGGGCGGGGTCTGGGTGGAGGCCCGTACGCCGGCGACCAGGACCTGCTGGCCGGCGCGCACTGTGGCCAGGTGGGCCGCGTCGGTCGCGCCGATCTCGCGCATGAGGCGGTGGTGGTGCTCCATCAGGTGCCTGGAGACGTCGATGCCGAGGGTGCTCAGCTCGGCGCTGAGGGCTTCGCGTCCGGTCAGTTCCGGCAGGCCGCTCGGCTCCGCCCCGCCCACGGGGCCCGCTTCGATGGGCAGCTGGCCCTTGCCGACGGATCGGGTGCGGGAGGCCCGGTGGAGTTCGGCGATCTGGAGCAGCAGGTCGCGGCGCGTGAGGCGGCCGTCGTGGAGGGAGTTCAGGGCGCCTATTTCGGCGAGGCGTTCGGCCGTGGGCCTGCTGGGGCGGGCCCGCTGCCAGAAGTCGGAGAGGGATCCGTAGGGCTGGCCCTGTTCGATTCGTACGCACTCGTCCTCGCTGATGCCGTGCACCGCGGAGAGGGCGAGCCGTACGCCCCGCTGCTCTCCGCCGGTCCTCTCCACGGTGTGTTTCACCTGGGAGTGGTTGATGTCGACGGGCAGGACCTGGACACCGCGGCGACGGGCGTCGGAGACGAGGACGCGCTTGGGCCACATCCCGGGGTCGTGTTCGAGCAGGCCGGCCAGCAGGTATGCCGGGTGGTGCGCCTTGAGCCAGGCGCTCTGGAGGGCGGGTACGGCGAAGGCGACCGCGTGGGCGCGGCAGAAGCCGTAGGCGCCGAAGGCCTCGACGGTCTTCCAGACCTCGTCCCGGACGGCCGCGCTGTAGCCACGCGCGCGTGCCTGGCCATGGAACCAGTCCCTGAGCTTCGGCAGCCGGTGCTTCTCGCCGAGCGCCCGCCGGGCGACCTCGGCCAGCGCGTAGTCGCAGCCGGTCATGACCGACAGGGTCTCGATGATCTGCTCGTGCCAGATGGTCACGCCGTAGGTGTCGGCGAGCACCGGTTCCAGGTCCGGATGGGCGTACCGCGGAGTGCCGCCATGACGTGCGGCGATGTACCGCTCGGGCATGCCCCCGGCGACCGGTCCGGGGCGGAAGAGGCTGATGTCGGCGATGACGTCCTGCGGGTCGCGCGGCTGCAACCTGGACAGCAGGTCCTGCTGGCCGGGCGACTCCAGCTGGAACAGGCCGAGGGTCTGGCTCTCCTGGATGAGCTTGAAGGCGAAGACGTCGTCGAGCGGTACCTGCTTGGGGTCGTCCAGGTCGATGTGGCGACCGGTCGTCCGTTCGATCTCGGCGACGGCGTGGGACATCGCCGACTGCATGCGTACGCCCAGCACATCCAGTTTGATGTTGCCCAGCTCCTCGATCTCCTCCTTCGCCGCCATGGCCATGGGGTAATCGCCCTGCGGGGTGGGCTGCACCGGCAGCCGGTCCAGGAGCGTCGCGTCGCTGATGACCACTCCGCAGGGGTGCATGGCCATGCCGTGGACCAGGGAGTCGAGGCCCTCCGCGAGTTCCCACAGCGGCCCGTACCGGTGCGCCTCGGCCGCCAGCTGCCGCAGTTCGGGCAGTTCGGTGAGCGCGCCCCGGATGTCGGAAGCTCTCAGGTGCGGGAAGCTCTTGGCGATCCGGTCGACTTCCGCGGGCGCGATCCCGAGGGCGAGGCCGGTGTCGCGCAGGGCGCGGCGGGCCCGGTAGGTCTCGGGCATGGCGGTGACGGCGACCCGCTCCTTGCCGAACCGGTCGAAGATCGTGTCGTAGCACTCCAGCCGGCGGGCGGACTCCACGTCGATGTCGATGTCGGGCAGGGAGGCCCGGCGCACGCTCAGGAAGCGTTCGAACAGCAGACGGTGGTCGAGCGGGTTCGCGGTGGCGATGCCCAGCGCGTGGCAGACCATCGAACCGGCGCCCGAGCCGCGGGCCGCGACCCTGATGCCCTTGGCCCGGATGTCGGCCACGACCTGGCCGACGGCAAGGAAGTACGAGTCGTGGTCCAGCGCGGAAATCACCTTGAGTTCCTCGTCCAGCCGGTCGAGCGCCGCTCGGTCGCGGTCCAGGCCCCGCCGGGTCAGGCCGGCCTCGCACTGCCGGCGCAGCAGCCGGGTCGCTCCTCCCGCTCCGGGCTCGGCGCCGAAGAGCGAGGGTTCCGGGAAATGCCGCGTGCCCAGCCCCAGGTCCGCTTCGGGGTCGACGGCGCACAGGGCCGCGGTGGCGGCGGTGTCCGCCAGCAGGCGGTGTGCCCGCCGGGCGTCGGCCCCGGCGCATTGGGCGACCAGGCGCGCGACGGCCGTCATCGCCTTCTCGTCCTTGAGCCAGCGCTGTCCGCTGTCCAGGCTGCGCCGGTCGATGGGCCGCAGCAGCCGGGCGGCGTCCAGGACGTCGGCGAGGCGGTGCTGGTCGGGGTCGGCGTAGCGGACGGCGTTGGAGAGCACCGCGGTGGTGTGGGTGCGGTCGGCCAGCGCCAGGGTGCGGGCAGCCAGCCGGAGGGATCCAGGACCGATGGAGGAACGTTTATGCGCTACGACTTCCAGCCTGACCCCGCTCCCGAAGATCTCCCGCCACGGCGCCAGCAGCTTCATCGCGACGTCTTCCCGCCCGGCGGCCAAGGCTCGTACCGGCTCGGAGAGCGGCCCGAGCAGCACGGTCAGACCGGGACCGCCGTACTCGCGCAGTGCCTCCCACGGCACCACCACCGGTGCCGCGCCGGACGCGGTGCCGACGTGGGCGGCCGACGTGATGCGGCACAGCCGCGCCCACCCGGCGCGGTTCTGCGCCAGCAGCACGAACCGCAGCGGCGGCTCGACGACGTGCGCGCCACCGCGCACCGGGGTGCGGCGTCGCTGGGCGGGCGGCGGGGGCGCCAGGGCCTCCACCGCCAGGTCGATACCGAAGATCGGCCGCACCCCGGTTCCCGCGCATGCCTGCGCGAAGCGGACGGCACCGGTGACCGTGTTCCGGTCGGTGAGAGCGAGCGCCGTCACGCCTCGCTCGGCGGCCCGCAGGGCGAGACGCTCGGGCTGGGCGGCGCCGTAGCGCTCGGAGTAACCGGACGCGACGTGCAGATGGGCGAAGCCCGCCATGCCGCACCTCCATCACTCCACCCCATATCTGACCCTTTTACGTCGTATGCCCGATACATTCATCGTACGCTCGTTCGATTAGTCTAACCGCATCAGCCCTGGTCAGCGACGCGATTCGAACACGGCATCGATTTGACAGCCGGGGGAGCGGGGGCCGGAACAGGTGCTGCGCCGTCACATCCCCAGCCGGGTAGCGCGGTTGGAGGAAAACGTCCTGGCGCGGGTGGCGTCGCGGTCGACGAGCGGCCTCAGGGGGGAGGAAGGTAACGGTGTGTTGCACGAACAGTGCTTTCCGTGATGACGCCGGCCGCGCTGCGCAAGCCCACGGCGCACGCCGGGGCAACGGGCAGCTGTCCGCGGGTGACGGATACGGCCTCGTCGGTATGCGCGAGCGTGAGTGAAAGGGCCGTCCGTGGGGGCCTCGCCGGCGGCCGGCCGCTGGCGCGCGCGGGCCTGCGCGTCCTGATGGCCGACATCGCGGATATCGAGGTCGTGGGGGAGGCGGGCACGGGCACCGCCGAAGCGGTTCGGCTGGCCAGGGGCGTACGCTCTGGCGTCGTCGTCATGGGCATCCGCATGCCGATGCCGATGCCGATGCCCGCGAGGATGTCCTCCAGGGCCAGGGCCAGGGCTGGGGCTGGGGCCATGTCCTTGACGAGGAGACCGCTGGCGCCCGCCCGCAGCGTGCCGTAGGCGTGCTCGTCGTCATCGAAGGTGGTCAGGACGAGGGTGCGTGCGGCATGGACGCCGTATCGACCTGACCAAGCTCGATGTCGGGGGCCAGGCCCAACTGGTCATTCTCGCCTACGAGATGGGGCTGGTGTCACCGCAACGGTGAGCGCGGGGGCCGTCGGTATCGGAGCCCGACCGGCAGTGGAGCCCCACCGGCAGCGGAACCCCGCCGTCATCGGGACTCTGCCAGTAATCACTGGAAGTTGTCGTGCCGCGGCGCTTCACTCTTCATCTACCGGCGCGTAATTTGACGTGAGCACGGCATCCTGTCGATCCGGATCACAGGGCGTACAGCCATCGCAACTCCCTTGAGCCGCAAGGAGACCACACGATGCTGCCCTGGAGACGAGCGCTACGCGCGCTCGCCGCCGCCCTGCTCGTCACGGGCGCGGTCACCCTCACCCCCACCGCCACCGCCACCGCCTCCGCCTCCGTCTCCGCTTCCGTGTCGGAGACCACTACGTCCCGCGGCTGGAACGACTACAACTGCAAGCCCTCCACCGCGCACCCCCGCCCGGTCGTCCTCGTGCACGGCACCTTCGGGAACTCCGTCGACAACTGGCTCGTCCTCGCGCCCTATCTGGTCAGGCGCGGCTACTGCGTCTACTCCCTGGACTACGGCCAGTTGAAGGACGTGCCGTTCTTCCACGGGCTCGGCCCCATCGACAAGTCGGCCGAGCAGCTCGACGGCTTCGTCGACAAGGTGCTCGCCTCGACGGGCGCGAAGGAGGCGGACCTCGTCGGCCACTCGCAGGGCGGCATGATGCCCCGCCACTACCTCAAGTTCCTCGGCGGCGCCGACAAGGTGAACGCCCTCATCGGCCTCGCGCCCGACAACCACGGCACCACACTGCTCGGCCTCACCGAACTGCTGCCGTACTTCCCCGGCGTCGAGGACCTGCTGACCACCAAGACGCCGAGCCTCGCCGACCAGGTGGCCGGATCGCCCTTCCTGACCAGGCTCAACAAGGGCGGGGACACCGTGCCCGGCGTGCGCTACACCGTCATCGCCACCAAGTACGACGAGGTGGTCACCCCGTACCGCAGCCAGTTCCTGGACGGCCCCGACGTACGCAACGTGACCGTCCAGGACCTCTGCCGCGCCGACGTGGCGGAGCATGTGGCGGTCGGCGTCCTGGACCGCGTCGCCCACCACGAGGTGGCGAACGCGCTCGACCCGGAGCATGCGACGCCGAGCACGTGCCTGTCGTAGCGGCGGCCCACCCCCGTCAACCGGTGCTTACGGCTCAGCGGCCGTGGCGTCCGGCGGCGCGGCGGCGGGTCGTGGCGAACATCGTCGCGGCGCCGACGGCGAGGGCGGCCGCGCCACCCATCGCGAGGTAGGGCGTGGTGCTGTCGCCGCCGGTCTCGGCGAGGTTGTCGTCGGTGCCGGCCGCGGTGGTGACCGGCTTCTCGGCGCCGCCGTTCACCTCGGGCTCGTTGCCGGCCGCCGCCGCGTCACCGTCACCGTCGGCGGGGGCGGGGGCGGGGGCGGCGCCGGTGGCCCCCGCGCCCGTCCTGGCGTCGGCGTCCCCGTGGCCGTGGTGCTCGACCGTGGACTTCTCGGCGCCCGCCTCGATCTCCTTGTCGGACGGGGCGGACGCGGCCGGGGCCGGGGCGGAGCCCGAGGAGGCGCCGCTGTCCTTGCCGAAGACGACGTCGGAGCAGGTGTAGAAGGCCTCGGGGGAGTCCGAGCGCTGCCAGACCGAGTAGATGAGGTGGCGGCCCGACCTGGCGGGGACCTTCCCGTCGAAGACGTAGTCGCCGTTCTCCATCCTCGGGTCGGTGACCTTGACGAAGGGCCTCGCCTCCAGGTCCGACCACTTCAGGGGCTTCGCCGGGTCGTAGGAGTCCTTCGTGACGTACAGCTCGAAGGAGCCCTTGTGCGGGGCGGTGCCCTTGTAACGGAAGGTGTGCTTCCCGGCGGACAGCTTGCTGGCCGGCCAGTCCGTGCGCGGCAGGTCGAGGCCCTTGTACTTGTCGTTGCCGGCGCTGCACAGCTTGCCGTCGGGAATGATCCGCTTCGACTTCCCGGCGGCGTTGGCGATGTTCACGCCGTTCCAGTCGTAGAGGGCCTGGGTGCCGCCGGCGGCGACGGCGGCCTTGCAGGCGGCGGACTTCGGTGCCTCGGGGCCCTCCTGGAAGCAGGCGGAGACCCGGCTGACCGGATCCGTCATCGAGCCGTGCGCGGCGGCGGGCGTCACCGACAGGGCGGTCAGGGCGAGCGGGGCGACACCGGCGGCGGCGATCGCGACGGCCTTGCGGCGAGCGGGCATGCGGTTCTCCTCAAACGGCGGTTCAGGGGGGACGGGACGGTTGCGAACCGTCCCGGCGCCGAGAAAGCTAGCCGCTCGAAACCGCGAAATCGCCTGCTGAGGACGGGGGATGGAGATCCTTATGGTCGCTTTAAGGGAGGGCTAACCGAGGGCTCAGGTGGCGGCTCCGAGAGTCCCTGTTTGACCGGTACGTGAGCTACAAACCGGTCCGGCACGGTCCGTGAGAGTCCAGACGGGGCCGCCCCGTCTGGCTCCCTTCTTGGCTCCCCGCGGTCTTCAGCGTCTTGAGCGCACAGACGATCCGGAACGACCGACAGGAACCCCCGGCCATGCATTTTGGAACGCCTGATCGGCCGGGCCTCGTGGTTCCGACTATCGTGTCCGGGCAAAAAGGGCGCTACTGAGTCATCAGGATGTGCCGCCGAAGACGACGTCTTTGGTCTCGACGGTCCCAGCCGTCCGCCCCGGCGCCGTCTGGCGGGTCCAGTACAGGTTCGTGTGCGCAATGACCTGGTCAGGCGGCGGTGCACCCCATGCTGTCTTGTCAGCCGTCGTGTGGGCATCGCTGATCAGGGTCGCGTCGTACCCCCTGGCGAACGCGCCGTGAAGCGTCGAGCGGATGCACGCGTCGGTCTCCGCGCCGACGACGACGAGCCGCCCAACACCGAGTCCCGACAGCACGGTCTCCAGGGTGGTGTCCTCGAAGGAGTCGCCGTAGCTCTTCTCGACGAGTGGCTCGGCGTCCTGTGGAGTGAGTTCCGGGACGATCCGCCAGTCGTCGCTCCCTCTCGTGAGTTCCTCGTCGGAGTGCTGGACCCAGATGACCGGAACTCCTTCCCGCCGCGCCCGCTCGACGAGGTCGGCGACGTTCGCGACGACCACGTCGCGATGGTGGACTCCTTCGACGACGCCCTTCTGCACGTCGACGACAAGGAGCGCGGTGTTCGGCCGGTTCTCCAATATGGTCATGCTCATCCCTACTCGCGCTGGGCTCGTGTTCTACGCACGGTAGACCCACCCACCGACAGCGGGCCGGACAGCTCAGCGCCGCCACCCAGGTCTTGCGCACACCACGCGGGTGAGCAAGGCGACCTCTGCCTTTTGCCCGGACGACTGGTTCCGCCAGGGACTCAAAGGGCGTGAAGTCAGCAGCGTCGATACTTCGGCGCTCCATCAGGCACGCACAGCGCAGAGGTAAGGCCCTGCGCCCGGAGGCACTGCGAGTGGCACGGATGACGTGGGCTCCATAGAGCCGTAGTTGTCGGCATTGGCTCAGGCTGGGCCCTTGGCCGCCAGCGCCGCGCCGATCGGTCCGGCTACCTCGGGGTGGGCGAGATAGCGTTCGATCGAGTGTGGCGCTTCGCCGTTCTCCACTTCGACGTCCTTGAGCGGAGGGCCCCATGTCCTTCGCAACGGATGCCCAAGGGCGACGATGTCGTTGACGTCGTACGCACTCAGCCATTCCACCCCGGGGTTGTCCGCGTACGTCGGGTGACCGAGGTTCTTGCGGACGGCGTCGATGCCCAGCGGAGAGCCTGCCGTCACCCACAGTCCCGTACGTGCGCGCAGGCCGGGATCGCCGAGCAGATCACGGGCCACCACGGTCCCCAGGCTGTGCGAGACCAGGACGACGGGTCCGTCGGAGGGGAGTTGCTCCCGCACGTGCGAGAGGACCTGGGCCCTGGCGCGCGTCAAGTAGACGGCCACATCGCGCAGATGCGCGGCGATGAACGCCTGGTCGAACGAGGTGGTGCGGCCGAGCCAGTCGAGCGCGTCCCGGGCGACCGACCAGGACAGTACGTCCGAGAGTCGTTCCAGGTCGTCGTCGGAGTTCCCGGGAGCCCAGCCCGCTCCGACGGCCATGTCCTCCAGCATCCTCCGTTCCATCACGCCGATGTCCGACCCCAGCCAGGGGTGCAGCGGACCTGGCCTGTCGGGGTCCGAGGGCAGCGTTTCCAGGTCGATGGCCGCGTTGCTCTGGGCCAAGGTGTCAGTGATCCTGCGCAGCACGTTACCGAAGTACGGGAAGACCACGGGGCCGTCCACCGGCGGCAAGCCGGCTTTGACAAGCCCCGCCGCCAGCCCCGCCTGCCACGTGCGCCGTAGCTCGACGGGGTCCTTCCACTCCTGCTTGCGGCCGTGGACCAACACCAACGTCGCGTTCATACGCCCGCACCCGCCTCGATCGCCGCATCGATCAGGGTCCGCATCGGCGGGGTGAGAGGGGCCGCCCTCAGCCGCTTGACGATTCTGCTTACCCTGGCGCCTTCATTTCCCATGTACACGGCAGCGTCACGACCCATCTCGGGTGTCCAGCGCTCCCCGCCGCGGGCGACCGGCGCTCCCTGTTCGTCCAGCAATTTGATGCCTCTGCGATGGAGCGCGACCATCTCCCACTGATCGTTGAAGACGGGCGCTCCCGACGAGCCCTTCCGGGTGTCACTGGTGTACCGCAGCCAGATCTCGTCCTGGGCCACCATCCGGTTCGCGCGGATGCTGACCCGCTTCCTCTCGCCACCGGGATGGTGGATCACGTTCAGCACCTCGCACTTGAGCGCTTTCCCGGTCTGCTCGATGAGCGGCACCCAGCCATAGGTCTCTCCCGGTGCCTCGCCGTGCGCGTCGGCGACGGCCACCACGGTGAAATCCAACTCCTCATCGGTGACCCAGCACACCTCCGGGGCGAGCGCGCAGGTCACGTACTCACCCTCACGGCCCGCCTCATCGACCTCGAAGCCGAACTGCGCGGCCGCCTCCGTGGCATCGACCTCGCCGGGCACCACATGGTTGTTCGTCAGGAGCAGCCGTGGAGCGATCAGTACCCCCGTGGCGAGCGGGACGGGCGGATCACGGCGCGACGCCACGCTGACCACGCGACTCACCGACCGGGCAGCGGTGGTGCCGCGACTCAGGAAGTTCGTCCCGACGGAGTCGTCGTCGCCGACGAGCGCCTCCAAGTCGAGACCCTGGTCGGCCAGCCGCCGTTGACGCCGCTCGATCTCGTCCGGGGCGTTGGCGAGAGCCAGGTCCCGCTCGCGCAGCGCTGTCGCCGTATCGGCGATCTGGTCGGCACTGGCCTTCCAACGAGCAGCCGTCCCGTCGGAGACGGCGTTGTCTTCGAGCATCGGGCAAGTCCCTCCACTGGGTGGGATGCCGACGGGACGGCGGCCGTTCGCGGCGGCCGCCGTCCTCGCGCCGATCGCTAGGCGATGGCGCGGATGACGTACGGCAGTGCCGTACTGACCACGCCGAGGGCGTCGTCCCAGAAGCTCTTCTTCTCGCTCTCGCTCATGCCGGCCGGCAGATCAACCTGGATCTTGCCGCCGGTGGGACGCTCGTTGGGCTTGAAGTCCTTGGTGATCGCGTTGATGACGATCGGCGCCGCGATGCCGATCAGCGTCTCCACGAGCCCGAAGAACTTCGGGTCACCCATCCGGGCCGACGGGACCGCCCGCGCGATCTCACGGTTCACCTCGTCCGGGTCGGCGGCCTTGGAGTGACCCTTCCCGGGACCGCCGCTCTTGGTCAGCTCGTCGAGGACGGCTGGTACGACGACCCGTGCGAGCCTGGCCGCGGAGTCCCAGAAGCCCTTGTCGAGGAGATTGTCCGTGTCCGTCACGGACGCCTGCACCGTGAAGCTCTTGCCGTCCACCGGAATCGCGGCCGCCATGGCGGGGGCGAGAACGGCGGCGACCGTCTGCGTGTCCAGCTGGTAGTCCAGGCCGGACGGGACGTTGCCCCAGACCGACTTGCTCTTGCCCGCTGTCTTGACGCCGGCGAGTATCTTTTCGGTGGCCGCGTCGACCGACTTCTCAAGCTCTACCGTGCTCATTCCCTTTACCTCCGGTGTGTGACTTTTCGCTGAGATTCCTTCGCCCTTTCCAGGGGTGGAAGGTTTGTGCCCACCGCCTGCGTAGGCCACCTCTTTGAGCATCTCCTCGACCTGTCGGATCATCTCCTTGCTCTTTGTCTGCTGCCGGGAGATAAACGTTTCGGTGAGGAGGTGCGGCTGATCCGAGGGGGCGAAGGCGCAAGGCGTCTGGCTCATGTTGAGGCCTTCGATGCGCGTCACGGTTCGGTCGCGCAGGGCGGAGACGGAGACCGACTGGTCCATCTCCGTGGTCAGGGCGTAGGTGAACGCCGAGAGCCCGGCGGTGGGGGCGCTGCCGGCCGCCGCGGTCTGGTCCGCCTGACAGGCGGTGAGGAGTACCGCGTTCAGCTCGTTCGCCCCGGTGATGGCGCCCTTGGTCCTGGGCGCCTTGTTGGGGACGTGCGCCATGTTCAGGGTCAGGGACGCCTCGTTGCGCAAGGTGGTGCGGCCGAAGGGCTTCAGCGCGCGCGCCAGGGAGACCGACTTGGCCCGTTCCAGGAGCTTCTCCCGGGGTGGCGTGAACACCTTGGTGCGCACGGTCTCCTGAAGGCCCCCGCGGAAGAGGGACTTCTCCATGCCGCCCGAGTGGCAGGAGTCGAGCACCACGGTGAGAACGCCTTGGGGGAGGAGGGCGGTGCGCTCGGCGAGTTCCGTGTCCTCCAGGAACTCGTCGTAGGCGCAGAGCACCTCCGTCATCACGTCACCCTTGAGGTAGCGGTACCCGTGGGAGGACTGGAAGAAGACCAGGCGGTCCCCCTCCTCGGCCTCGTCCAGCAACCAGTCGAGACCGTCCCGAGTCGCTGCCAGGGTCGCGTCCGCGTTGAGCAGCACACGGATTCCGGAGCTGTCGAAGTCGAGTTGGCCGAGCAGGTCGGTGAAGGCGACGGTGTCGGCGACGCAACTGTTGAGGTTGTTCAGCGGATCGGGATACTCGTCGATGCCGATGAGCAACGCGCGATCTGTCATCGCCCAACCCTTTCTGTGTTTCTTCTGCATGCCGCACTTCTGCACAGAATCGATTCTTCGACGTGCAATGCAACCAGAGCCGAGAAATGCGCGTCCGACAGCAGAAGGAAGGTTTGGCTGTGTCGGCTTGATTTCATGGTTTACCCCTGCCGGGGGCCGGGCAAGTCGGTGCCGATTGGTACTGCTGACTTAAAGCAAGCCATTCATCAATACGACCGGGAGGGTGCTCCGATGCCACGACCGGGGCAGTTGAGGGCGGCGGCCACCGACGGATTGTCCGACCGCATCGCCCTCGCACTGCTGATGCGTACATTTCCGCCCGACGCGGTGGACCGCGTGATCGCGGAATGCGGAAGGACCGAGCGGCGCAACCGTCTTCTGCCCGCCCGCACCGTGGTGTACTTCGTCCTCGCCATATGCCTGTTCGCCCAGCACAGTTACGACCAGGTGGCCAGGAGGCTGGCCGAAGCGATGTCCTGGGTGACCCGGCAGGACGGCTGCCCTCCCGCGGCGCCCACGTCCGCCGCCATCTCCCGGGCCCGCGTGCGCTTGGGGCCCGAGCCGCTGGCCGCGCTGTTCGCGCAAGCCGCGCGCGACGCACGGGCACGGCGCACGGAGGAACGGTGCGCCCGCTACCTGGGGCGGCGGGTGATGGCGGTCGACGCGACAGCGATGGGCGTCCCGGACACACCGGAGAACCGGGCCCGTTACAGCTATCCGCCGGTCACCGGGGCGGGCCCCGCGGCCCTGCCGCAGGCGCATCTGGCGGCGCTGGCGGAGTGCGGCAGCCACTCCATCACCCGGGCCGCGCTCGGGAAGCTGCCCGCCGAGACGGGGCACGCACTCACGAACGATCTGCTGGCAGCCCTGACCCGTGGAGATCTGCTGCTCGCCGACCGCGGCTCGGCCGATCTGGAACTGCTGCCCGCGATCCGTGCCGCCGGCGCGGACGTGCTGTGGCGGGCCGACGCCCGGCCCGTAACGCCGGAGGGCACCGCACCGACGGAGTTCGCCGTACCGCCGGAGCGCACCGCGCTGCCCGACGGCTCCTACCTCTGCGACGTGCGCTGCGGGCCCGCGCGGCCGCGTACCAAGGTCCGGGTGCTCGACGGCCCTCCGCACCGCCTGATCACGACGCTCGTGGACCACGAGGCGCACCCGGCTCCCGTTCTGCGAGCCCTGTACCGCCGGCGGTGGGGGATCGAGGCGTCCCTGGAAGCCGTCGGTACGCTGCGGCGGGACACCCTGCCGGTGCTGCGGTCGCGCTGGCCCGGCGGCGTCGAGCAGGAGCTGTGGGGGCACCTGCTCGTCCACCACACCATCCACCCGCTCCTGCAACCGGCTTAAGTAAGCGCTGAACGCAGCGGGCTCACCCCACCCACCGGTACCGCCGCACCGGCCGCCCCGTCCCCCCGTAGCGGAGCGTCACCTCGGCGCGGCCCGTGTCCGCGAAGAACTCCAGGTAGCGGCGGGCGCTCACGCGGGAGAGGGCGCCCGCGCCCGCACACTCCGACGCCGAGAGGCCCCCGGGGTGGTCCCGCAGGGTCTGCTCCACCAGCTCCGCGGTATGCGCCGCGAGGCCCTTCGGCAGCTCACGGGAACCGGGCGGGCGCGCACCGAAGAGGTGGTCGACGTCCTCCTGACGCGCCTCGTCCAGCCCGTCGAGCCGCGCCCGCAACGCCGCCACGTGCCTCAACTGCTCATGCAGCGCCGCCTGGTCGAACGGCTTGATCAGATAGTGCAGGGCGCCCGCCCGCAGCGCCGCCCGCACCACCTCCGCGTCCCGCGCGGCCGTGATGAACAGGGCGTCCACCGGCTGCCGCCCCGGATCGCGCTCCTCGGCGGCCCGCAGCTCACGGAGCACCGCGATCCCGTCCATGTCGGGCAGATACACGTCGAGGAGTACGAGGTCGGGGCGCAGCCGCTCCGCCGCGCCGAGCGCCTCGGAGCCGCTGTGGGCGACACCGGCCACGGTGAATCCGTCCACCGCGCCGACGTACCGGGAGTGCAGCCTGGCGACCATGAAGTCGTCGTCCACGACCAGGACCCTTGTCATCGCCGCAGGCTATGGGCGCGACCACAACGACCACAACGTCCGTTGATTCCGGAAGAGAGACAGGTTGTTAACACCCGGGCAACATGTGGGCCACCTCACACCCATGCCCCGTCCGACGTTACCGACAGGTGGTGGCCCACATGCGCCTGCGCACCCCCCTCGCCCTGCTCGGCGCCACGCTCCTCGTGCTCGTGGCGCCGCCCCTGCTCACCCCGGGCAGCGGCGCCGACACCGGCACGCAGATCCCCGGCCTGCGCCTCATGGTCCCCAACACACCCGGCGGCGGCTACGACATCACCGCCCGCACCGCCGCCAAGAACACCGAGGACGCCGAACTCACCCACAACATCGAGGTGTTCAACCTGCCCGGCGCCGGCGGCACCGTCGGCCTGACCCGGCTCGTCGGCGAGCACGGCAACGGCAAGCTCGCCATGTCCATGGGCCTCGGCGTCGTCGGCGCCGCCCGCTCCAACCACTCCCCGAAGACCCTCGCCGACACCACCCCGATCGCCCGGCTCACCGAGGAGCAGGACGTCGTGGTGGTCGCCGGGGACTCCCCGTACAAGACCATCGACCAGCTCATCACGGCCTGGAAGAAGAACCCCGGCAAACTGCCCGTGGGAGGCGGCTCCGCACCCGGCGGCCCCGACCACCTCGCCCCGATGCTGATGGCACGCGCCGCCGGGATCGACCCGAAGAAGGTCAACTACGTTCCCTTCGACGGCGGCGGCGAACTGCTCGCCTCGATCCTCGGCAGCAAGGTCTCCTTCGGCGTCTCCGGAGTCGGCGAATACCTGGACCAGATCAAATCGGGGGAGCTGCGCCTGCTCGCCGTGACCGGCCCGAAGCGGGTGCGCGGCCTGGACGGGCCCACCCTCAGGGAGTCCGGCTACGACGTGGACTTCACCAACTGGCGCGGCATCGTCGCCCCACCCGGCCTCAGTGACGCCGAACGCGAGAAACTCACCGAGCTGTTCCGCAAGCTGCACGCCTCACCCGAGTGGAAGAAGTCCCTCAAGACGAACGGCTGGGACGACGCCTTCCTGGCCGGCGACGAGTTCGGCGACTTCCTGGACGCCCAGGACCAGCGCGTCGTATCGGTACTGAAGGAGCTGGGGCTGTGACCACCACCGACGCACCCCCCGCCCGGCGAAGCCGCCGCACCTGGCTGCGCGAACACTCCGAACTCGGCGTCAGCGTCCTGCTGTTGCTCCTCGGCGCGCTCGTCCTCACCGACGCGCTCACCATGGACGTGGAGATCACCCAGCGCGGCCCCGTCGGCCCGAGGACCGTACCGGTCGCCGTCGGCGTCGGCCTCCTCGTCGTCGCCCTGCTGATCGCCGCCGACGTCCTGCGCGGCGGCCGCGGCGAAGCCGAGAGCGGCGAGGACATCGACCTGTCCGAGCCCGCCGACTGGCGCACCGTCCTGCTCCTGACGGGCGTCTTCCTCGCCACCGCCGTCCTCATCGAGCCCGCCGGCTTCCCCGTCGCCGGCGCGCTGCTCTTCTGGGGCTCCGCCTACGCACTCGGCAGCCGCCACCTCGACCGCGACCCGCTGATCGCCGCGGGGCTCTCCGTCACCACGTACGCGGTCTTCAACAACCTGCTCGGCGTCCCCCTGCCGGGCGGCCCCCTGATGGGAGTGCTGTGACATGAACGCCTTCAACTCCCTCATCGACGGCTTCGGTACCGCCCTCACCCCGCTGAACCTCCTGTGGGCCGCGGTCGGCGTGCTCCTCGGCACCGCGATCGGCGTCCTGCCCGGCATCGGCCCCGCGATGGCCGTAGCCCTGCTGCTCCCCGTCACCTACGGGCTCGAACCGACCGGCGCCTTCATCATGTTCGCGGGCATCTACTACGGGGCGATGTTCGGCGGCTCGACGACCTCGATCCTGCTCAACACCCCCGGCGAGAGCGCCGCCGTCGTCGCAGCCATGGAAGGCCACCCGATGGCCAGGGCGGGGCGGGGCGCGCAGGCCCTCGCGGCCGCCGCCATCGGCCACTTCGCGGGCGGCATGATCGGCACGGTCCTGCTGGTCGCCCTCGCGCCGACCGTCGCCGACCTCGCCGTCGGCATCGGCGCGCCGGACTACTTCGCGATCATGGTGCTCGCCTTCATCGCGGTCACCTCGGTCCTCGGCTCCTCCCGCGTCCGCGGCCTCGCCTCGCTCCTGATCGGCCTGACCATCGGCCTGGTGGGCCTCGACCAGATGACGGGCCAGCAGCGGCTCACCTTCGGCTCGCTCCAACTCGCCGACGGCATCGACGTGGTGATCGTCGCGGTCGGCCTCTTCGCGATCGGCGAGGCCCTGTGGGTCGCCGCGCACCTGCGCCGCACCGGCGCCGACGCGATCCCCGTCGGCCGGCCCTGGCTCGCGAGGAAGGACGTACGCCGCGCCTGGAAGTCCTGGCTGCGCGGCCCCCTCATCGGCTTTCCGTTCGGCGCGATCCCGGCCGGTGGCGCGGAGATCCCCACCTTTCTCTCCTACGTCACCGAAAAGCGGCTGTCCAAGCACCGGGAGGAGTGGGGCAAGGGTGCCATCGAGGGCGTCGCCGGACCCGAGTCGGCGTCGTCCGCGTCAGCGGCGGGCACCCTCGTCTCCATGCTGACGCTCGGCCTGCCCACCACCGCCGTCGCCGCCGTGATGCTCGCGGCCTTCCAGCAGTACGGGATCCAGCCGGGCCCCCTGCTCTTCGAACGCGAACCCGACCTGGTGTGGGGCCTGATCGCGTCCCTGTTCGTGGGCATGGTGCTGCTGCTCGCCCTGAACCTCCCGCTGGCCCCCCTCTGGGCGAAGCTGCTGCGCATCCCGCGGCCCTACCTCTACGCGGGCATCCTGTTCTTCGCGGCCGTCGGCGCCTACGCGGTCGGCGGCGAGCCGATCGACCTCGTCATCCTGCTCGTCATCGGCCTCGTCGGCCTCGGCATGCGGCGCTACGGACTGCCCGTCCTGCCCGCCGTCATCGGCGTCATCCTCGGCCCCAACGCCGAGCAACAGCTGCGCCGCGCCCTCCAGATCAGCGACGGCAGCGTCAGCGGGCTCGTCGACACGCCCTTCTCCGTGACGGTCTACGGCGTCATCGCCCTGATAGTGGCGTGGCCGTTGCTGAAGAAGGCGCTGAGGAAGGCGCTGGTGCGGGCGCGGCGCGGTGCAGGCGGCGCCTGACGCTCACCCGTCGGGCCACCAGGTCCGCTGGATGTCCTTGCGGACCTCCGGCCTCTCCCGCGGCTGAACCTCGGCCTCTTGGCGTTCCCGCACCCGGCGGCTGACGGGCTTGACCGCGGGCTTGTGCGTGGTGACTCGGCGCATGGCTGCCTCCCTGCCTTACCGATGTCCATCGAAGCCCCGTGCTAGACCTCCGCGGCCCGGCTTTTTGATCGAACACCGTTCTCGGCGGTGCCGGGCTCGTTGTCAGTGGCGGATGCCACGATCGGAAGATGACGCCGAACGAACCCGCCGCGGAGATCGACTGGGACACCGCCGCCGCCACCTTCGACGACGAACCGGACCACGGCCTGCGCGAGCAGGCGGTGCGCCAGGCCTGGGCGGAGCGGCTCGCGCAGTGGCTGCCGGACACCCCCGGTGACGTGCTCGACCTGGGGTGCGGCACCGGCAGCCTCGCCCTGCTCGCCGCGGAGCGCGGCCACCGCGTCACCGCGGTCGACCTCTCGCCGGCCATGGCGGCACGCGCCCGCGAGAAGCTGGCGGGCCACGACGCCGAGGTCCTCACCGGCGACGCGGGCCACCCACCGGTGGCCGGACGCAAGTTCGACGCCGTCCTCGCGCGGCACGTCCTGTGGCTCCTCCCGGACCCCGAGGCGGTCCTGCGCCACTGGCACACCCTCCTGCGCCCCGGCGGCCGCCTGATCCTCGTCGAAGGGGTGTGGGGCGCGACGCACCCCCGCGGCCTCCCGATGCCCCGCGTGATCGAAGCCCTGTCCCCGCTGGTCACCCGCCTGCACTCTGAACGCCTCTCGGCGGACGCGCGCCTGTGGGGCGGACCGGTGGACGACGAGCGGTACGCGGTGGTGGGGATGCTGCCCGAGCCCCCACCGCGGCACGCGGAGATCGTCGACGTCCACCTGATCCTGCGCCGCCGTGACGAGGTCCTGCTGGCCCGCCGCGCCAACACCGGGTACGCCGACGGGCTGTGGAACCTCCCGTCGGGCCACATGGAGGACCACGAGGACGTCCGCGCGGCGATGATCCGTGAGGCACGCGAGGAGATCGGCCTCGCCCTCGCCCCGGGGGACCTGCGGGCGGAAGCCGTCGTCCAGCACCGCGGGCCCGGTGAGGCGCCCCGCATGGGCTGGTTCTTCACGGCGGAGTACGGCGCGGGCGGCGAGCCGTTCAACGCCGAACCGGACAAGTGCGCCGAGCTGGCCTGGCACCCCCTCACCGCCCTGCCGCACGACATGGTGGCGTACTGCCGAGAGGGCCTGTCCGCCTGGCACAGGGGCGAGCGCTTCACCGTGCACTGGCAGTCGGACGAGGAGCCCGTCGCCTACGACGGCGAGCGCACCACCGCGTCTGTCCCGCTCGCGCCCGCGCCCCGTGTCAGACCGTGCCGAGGAGGTTCCCCCGGGCCAAGGACTCCAGTTCCGTGAGGGCGCGGCGGGCCGCGGAGGCCGCCGGCGGGTCCGTGGCGGGCAGGCCGCTCGCCTCGAACTCGTCCTCGTCCAGGCGCAGTACGGTGCTCGCGTCCGCCGAGCACCACAGGTCGAGGTCCAGGTCCTCCACCGTCAGGACCCCGCCCTCGCGGACCGCGGGGCGCGTCACGTCGCAGTACCAGCCCTTGAAGGTGCCGTCGGCGGCGTACACCTCCTTGATCGCGTACCAGCGGTCGCGCCAGAAGTGCTCGGTGAAGACGTCGCCCGGCTCGAAGCGGACGAAGCCGAAGTCGCGGACGCCGGGGGCCGCCCAGGGGGCGCGGACCGTGACCCGTGTTCCGTCGTCGTGGAGGAGTTCCGCGGGGTAGCGGATCTTCGTGCGGCCCGCCTTGACGAGGGCGATCTCCAAGGTCTCCGAGGTCTCCAAGGGTTCCGACGCTTCCGACGTTTCCGAGGCGGCCGGGCGGTGCCCGTCAGCCGAGGTCCCGGACATGGCGTATCTCCGTTCCACAGATCTCGTAACCGAACCACTTGTTGATCGCCAGCATCGGTCCGTTTCCGGCGTCGTTGCCCGTGAAGGCCTCCGTGCAGCCGGCCGCGCGGGCGCGGTGCAGGGAGTCGTTCTTGGCGAGCTTGGCGAGGCCCCGGCCGCGATGGGCGCGCGCGGTGCCCGTCATGCCGGAGGCGTAGCGGCCCGCGGCGTCCGTGCGGGCCAGGCTGAAGGCGGCGGGGCGGCCGTCCACCAGGGCCACCGCGGTGAGTTCCCGGCTGACCAGCGGGTGGTGCCAGGTCTCGGCGAGCCAGTGCTCGTAGTCCGTGAACTCCGCGGTCACGTCGCCCGGTTCGTCCGCCACCGTCTCCGCCTCCAGCGCGAAGAGCGGCCGCGCGTCGTCCGCGAACACCGACCCGCTCACCAGTTCCACGCCCGCGGCAGGCCCCTGGAGCGGCGGCAGCGTGCCGTGCGCGAGGTCCAGGCGGAGGAAGTGCGCGCGGCGGCTCGCGCGGTAGCCGCGGCGGGCGGCGAAGGCGAGGCTCGCGGGATCGTCGAGGACCCAGGAGTAGACGGTGGCGGCGCCCTCGCCCGCCAGATACTCCTCCGCGGCGCGCAGCAGGAGCGTGCCCGCACCGGTGCCGAGCCGCCGCGGATGCACGTAGACGTTGGCGAAGCCCTGGCCGGGCTCGGGGCTGTCGTAGGCCAGGCCCACCTGCGCCGTACCGATGACCTCGCCGTCGGCCTCGGCGATCAACTGCCGGTACCGGGAGGCGGGATGGGCGTGCGCGCGGTCGAAGGCGACCGACTCGGAGGTGGTGAGCATGGCGGGCACACACGCCCGGCGCACGGCGGCGAACCCCGCGTCGTCGGCCGCCGCGGTAGCGGCGTCGGGGGCGAGGGTTCGGACGATCACGGTCATGGGCCGCACGGTACGCGGGGCGCGCGCCGGGGTGCCTCCCATTTTCCGGCCCGTACGGGAGAATCGCTCCGTGACTTTGAAGATCGACATCGATGAGGGCGCGGGCGACGCGCCGTACGAGCAGGTACGGGCCCAGATCGCCGGGCAGGCACGTTCGGGCGCGCTGCCCGTCGGTTACAAACTGCCCACGGTACGAGGGCTCGCCCAGTCGCTGGGGCTCGCGGCGAACACGGTGGCCAAGGCGTACCGGGCCCTTGAGTCCGACGGCGTCATCGAGACCCGGGGCCGCAACGGCACCTTCGTCGCCGCCGCCGGGGACGCCGCCGCCAAGGAGGCGTCCTTTGCCGCGCAGTCCTACGCCGAGCGGGCCCGACGGCTCGGCCTCTCCGAGGAGGACGCGCTGGCAGCCGTACGGGACGCGCTGCGCGCCGCGTACGGGACGTCCGGCTAGCACCCCGGTTGAAGCTTCGCGGCCTCAGAGAGCCGTAGAACAAGGTGTTCCGCCGTCAAAGTCTCCATGGGTCTTTCAAAGATACGGTGGAGCTTCATGAGGAAGGACACGCAGGGAAACAAGGGCGTTCAGGCAGGCAAGGACCTCCAGCCAGGCAAGGACCTCCAGCCAGGCAAGGACCTTCAGCCAGGCAAGGACCTTCAAGAAAGCAGGGACGCTCAGGAGTTCGCGCTGAGCGAGGACGACCGCCGCTTCATCACTCTCTGGGCCGTCGCCTGCGCCGCCCGCGCGCTGCCGCTCTTCGAGGCCGCGGCGCCCTCCGACATCCGACCGCGTGCGGCGGTCGAGGCCGCGCGGACCTTCGCGCTCGGAGGCCGGCGGACGGTGCGGCTGCGCACCGCCGCCTGGGGCGCGTACGCGGCCGCACGCGAGGCCGCCGACCCCGCGGCCGCGGCCGCCGCCCGCGCCGCGGGCTGTGCGGCGGGAGCCCCGTACCTGCACCCGCTGGCCACCCCGCACCAGCTCAAACACGTCCTCGGACCCGCGATGTACCTGGCGCGGGCCCGGGAGTTCGCCGAGGGCGACGACCCCGGCATCGGCGACGAGGAGGTCCGCTGGGCGCTGGAACAAGCGCCGCCCCAGGTGCGCGTGGTGGTGGGGCGGATGCCCGCAGGCAGGCCCGGCCGCACCCGGCTCGGCGCCCTCCACCGTCGGCTCGAAGCGGGCCTGCGCGGCTGACCCCGCACGACGGCACTCGCCCGCGACGGGCGCGGGCGCGGGCGCGGGGACTACAGGTACAGCCCCGCGTCCGCCCCCTCCCGCTGCTCGGGGACCGACGTCGGGGACGTGCCGCGGCGCAGCGCGAAGAGTTCGGCGAGGGTGGCGCCGTCGCGGGAGACGCCCTCCTCCGTGCCGAGCCACTCCACCGCCTCGGGCCGGGTCAGCGCGCCGACCTCGATGCGGGCCAGACACCGGCCGGGGCGGACGACCGCGGGGTGCAGGCGCTCCAGGTCCTCGTTGGTGGTGACGCCGACCAGAACATTGCGCCCCTGGCCGAGGAGGCCGTCCGTGAGGTTGAGCAGCCGCGAGAGCGCCTGCCCCGCCGTGTGCTTCGCCTCGCCGCGGATCAGTTCGTCGCAGTCCTCCAGGAGCAGCAGCCGCCAGCGCCCCTTCGCCGTGCCGTCGTCCTCGCCGATCGCGATGTCCATCAGATAGCCGACGTCACCGAAGAGCCGCTCCGGATCCAGGACGCAGTCCACCTGGCACCAGTCCCGCCACGACCGCGCGAGCGTCCGCAGCGCCGACGTCTTGCCCGTGCCCGGCGGGCCGTGCAGGAGCAGCAGGCGCCCCGAGATGTCCTCGGGCGTCGTCTTCATCAGCTTGTCCATGGCGTCGGCCACCGGCGCCGTGTAGTTGGGGCGCACCTCTTCCCACGTACCGGCCGAGATCTGGCGGGTGGTGCGGTGCGGGCCGCGGCGCGGCGAGACGTACCAGAACCCCATGGTCACGTTCTCCGGCTGGGGTTCGGGCTCGTCCAAGGAGCCGTCCGTGGCCTGCTTCAGGACCCGCTCGGCGAGGTCGGCCGTGGTCGCCGTGACCGTGACGTCCGCGCCGCGGTTCCAGCGGGAGACCAGCAGGGTCCACCCGTCGCCCTCGGCGAGGGTCGCGCTGCGGTCGTCGTCCCTGGCGGCCCGCAGCACGCTCGCCCCGGGCGGGAGCAGGGTGGAGCCCTTCTTGACCCGTTCGATGTTCGCGCTGTGCGAGAAGGGCTGCTCGCCCGTCGCGAAGCGGCCGAGGAACAGCGCGTCCACGACATCCGACGGGGAGTCGCTGTCGTCGACGTTGAGCCGGATCGGCAGGGCGTCGTGAGGGTTGGCAGACATGCCGCCATGATCCGCCACGCACGCGCCCCCGCGCACCCCGTTTCCACGGGGCGTCCCCCTCGCGCCGTTCACACTCCCGGGCGCCCGTGACCGCGGTGAAGAGCTGTTGTGCGGAATCTGTCCTACCGCCTATGGCCACCGATACGCTTGTCGCTGATGGGACGTCATGGGTGGTTTTCGGATGTACGGCGGTGGCGGCTCACCGCACTGCTCGGCGTTGGCGCGGCCCTCCTGGCCCTGGTGATCACATTGGTCTACACACTCCCCGGGGACGACGGCAGCACCGAGGGCACCACGACGGACGGAGACAAGGTGCACGGCACGCCCGCGGTCCCGCCCAGGGAGACCTCGCCGGAGGTCGGCTGGGGCTTCACCCACACCCAGTACAGCGCGGACGAGGGCGAGGAGGCAGCCGTCGAGCGCGTCCGCGGCGAACTGGCGGGGCAGGGCCGGCCCATCCCGCAGATCCAGCACATCATGGGCTGGGGCGCGGGCAATCCGGAACCGGTCGACGGCCGCTACGACTTCTCCGACATGGACCGCCGGATCGACTTCGTCCGGGCGAGCAAGGGCATCCCCGTGGTCACGCTGTGCTGCGCCCCGGACTGGATGAAGGGCGGCAAGCCCGGCGCGGAGAACACCGACTGGAGCCAGCAGGCGCTGGAGACCGCACCGAAGCGCGAGCACTACGACGACTTCGCGCGGCTCGCCGCGACGGTCGCCAAGCGCTATCCGGACGTACGCCACTTCATCGTCTGGAACGAGTTCAAGGGCTTCTGGAACACCGAGAAGGCCCGCTGGGACTACGAGGGCTACACCGACCTGTACAACCTCGTCCACCGCGAGCTGAAGAAGGTCGACAAGAACATCATGGTCGGCGGCCCCTACCTGGTCATGGACAGCATCGACCCCCGCCAGACGCAGAACGCCTCGGACGTGGAGGGGCCCTGGGGCCGTCTCGACCAGCGGCCCCTCGACGCCTTCGCGTACTGGAACAAGCACAAGAACGGCGCGGACTTCGTCGTCGTCGACGGCGCCAGCTACACCGCCGACGACGAGCTGCTGCCCGACGAGTTCAAGGCCACCGAGAAGCTCACGGCCGTCGGCGAGTGGGTGCGCGAGCGCACCGGGGACCTGCCCCTGTGGTGGGCCGAGTACTACGTGGAACCCGGCGACAGCCAGGACAACCGCGACGACTGGTCCGAGGCGCACCGCGTGGCCGTCCACGCGTCGGGCCTGATGGCGATCGCCCGCGGCGGCGCCACCAGCGGCTTCTACTGGAACCCGCAGAAGCGGGGTGCGAAGTGCGCGGGCTGCCTGTGGACGGCCACCCAACAGGCGGACGGCGGCGTCAAGTTGCCGATGCTGGACCTCATCGAGCGGTTCGGCAAGGAGTTCGGCCCCGGCACCACGTACGAGACGGTGACGGTGGCCGCCGACGCCCGCCCGCACCTCCGCGTCCTCGCCGACGACGAGGCGGTCCTCGTGGCGAACACCCTCGACCGGCAGATCAGCGCCAAGGTGGACGGGCAGCGGTTCGACCTGAAGGGGTACGAGGTGAGGTGGCTCAAGCGCTGAGCCCCCGGGCCCGCCCCCCGAAGCCACGCTCACGCCACCCCCCGAATGCCACGCTCACGCCATCGTCACGAACCGCTGGATCAGTGACGCGAACAGCACCGCGAGCAGCGGCAGCGAGAACCAGAAACTGCTCTGGAGCCACCGCTGCTGCCGCACGCCCGGCGCCGCCGCCACCCGCACCACCTCGCGCGTGGTGAGCAGCAGCACGAGCGCCACGGCGGCGAGCGCGCCCACCACCGTCCACGGCGTCCACGTCACCTTCGGCCCGACCGCCCCCGGATCGGCCTTCGGCGCCGCGCCGTCCGGCCGGCCACGCAGGCTGTAGAGGGTGGCGTCCTCGTTGGTGAGGACCTTCTTCAGCTCCCGGCGGTCGTCGAGGTGGCGGATGAGCCGCGGCTCCCACGTCTTCGAATAGCCCGCGTCCAGCTGGAGATACGTCGACTGACCGCGGTTGATCATCAGATACGAGTTGGGCCCCGCGTCCTTGAGCGCCTTCACCAGGCCGGAGACCAGGACCGGGTCGGCGGGCGCGAGCGTGGGGACGTACTCGACCTTCTCCATGTCGCGGGTGCCCCACGGCATCGCGGGCGTCACGTTGTTCACCGTGTCGTTGCTCATCCACAGCAGCCGTACGGTCGGATCGTCGTGCGCGTACACGTACTCCATGGCCGCGACCTCGCCGGGCCGGATCCGTTCGAACGCCTCGTTGCCCCAGCGCGCCACCAGGAAGCCGCCCATCAGGACCAGCCCGGCCATCAGCGCGGCCAGCGGCGCGAGGCTCACCCGGTCCCGGTCCCGCTCCTTCTCGGTGAGGCCCGCCCGTGGGAACAGCGCGAGCCCGGCGAGCAGCGCCGCGCCCGGCAGCGCGAACATGAAGACGCGCAGGGCCATCTCACCGCCGTACGACTGCATGCCGAAGCCGAGGAACGGCACGAAGGTCAGGGCGAGGAGCGAACGCTCGCTGTACCGGTAGAAGCGCCGCCGCCACCAGCCCCAGCAGGCGAACGCCATGACCCCGCCGGCCATCGCCACGCGCACGTACAGCACGAGCTGATGCGTCGAGCTGCCTCCTTCGATGCGCCCGGAGACCGACGAGGACACGTTGCCGCCGACGCCGCCGACCCCGCCGAACAGTTCGTTGAAGTGCCCCGACCAGTACGGCTCGGCGAGGAAGCCCAGCCACACGGCGACCATCACCCCGAACAGCATCGGCAGGCCGCGCAGCTCCGAGCGGCCGATCAGGACGAGCACGGCGAGGACGCCGAGCATCACGAACGGCGTCAGCTGATGGGCGGGCACGGTCGCCGAGAAGAGGCCGACGAGGACCAGGAGGAGCACCGCGCGCTCCCCGCGGCCCGCCGGTTCGACCTCGCTCTCACCGGGGCGCCGCTTGGCCCACAGCACGCGCGGGGCGCGGAACCACACCAGGAGTACGGCGACGAACGCGATGTAGAGCAGATACGTGAAGCCCTGCGGGGAGAAGTAGTCCTGGCCGACCCAGCCGCTCAGTACGAAGATCCACAGCCCCGTCCACTTGGCACGCCAGGACGCCCGCATCGAGCGCACGAGCAGGAACATCGGCGCCAGATAGAGCAGTTGCATGGCCGTCGGCCACCAGCGGATCACCTCGGTCATATCCGAGACGCCGCACGCCTGTGCGACGAACGTGGCCGCGGCGAAGAAGCCGGGCCAGCTCCAGCGCGCGTCCAGATCGGGCACGGCGGTGCCGGTCCGGTCGATGTACTCCATGAAGCCCAGGTGCTGCCAGGCCGTGGCGAACCGCGGCTCGGTCTCGATGACCGCGGGCAGCGCGTGCAGCGACACGACCGTGGCGAGGAGCGTCACCAGGAGGAGGCCCTTGATCGGCCGGTCCATCCAGAGCAGTACGGCGAACACGACGACCAGCAGCGCGGCGCCGAGCAGCGTGGGCGCGGGCAGTACGGAGATCAGGCCGAGCCCGCCCATGCCGTCCAGGTCCCGCTCGCCGAGGCCGATGACGGGCACCCAGTACAGGGCGAGCGCGACGGCGAGCAGCAGCGCCATGACGAGGACGCGCGGGCGGGACGGGTGCGGGGAGGCGGACGGCGCTTCGGCGGGCGGAGCACCGGCGTCCGGCTCGGGTGGCCCCGGCTGTCCCGGGCCCTCCCGCCTCGCCACGCTCTCCTCGGCGTGGGGCCGCTCGGCGAGGGACGCCTCGGAGGCGGAGGCCGACGGCCGCTCGGCGACGGCATGATCCTGGGGCTCAGCTTCCGAACCTGCTTCCGGACCTGCTTCCGGACCCGCCCCCGGACCCGCCCCCAGATCTGCTTCCGGACCCACCTCCGGTCCCTCCGCGGTCGGCAGGGGCGAGGACGGCCCGGTGGCCGGGATTCTCAGCGCCCACGTGGGCCGGTGCTCCATGTCGTCCCCCTCGCTCTTCGCCGTGGTCACCCCGAGGACGGAGGTGCCGGCGGCGGGCGTGCCAGGGCCGGGCCGCACGTCCGGCCTGCGCTCCTGGTGTTCGAAGTCGAGCTGCACGGCCAGCTGGAGGGTGTCGGAGTCCAGGGACTCCCGCAGCGCCCACGCGGGCCCGTGCCGCTCCTTGCACGCGGCGCCCTCGGCCCGGCCCCCGGCGGCCTCCGCCCTGCGCTGCCCCGCGGGCGCGTCCGGCGTCCCGAGGCCGCCCGGGTCCCCGTCGGGGGCCGCGCCCCGGGCGGGCCCGGCGGCGGGCGCCACCCGCATCACGCGGTACAGCTTGGGCGCCGCGATCGCGACGATCACCGCCAGGCTGGAGATCTCCGCGACACCCGCGCCGGTCAGCCCCATCCGCGGCAGCAGGATCAGCGTGAGACCGAGGACCAGCACGCACAGCAGCCCCTGGAGCCAGGCGATCCCGGAGGTCTTGCTCTGCGCCCGCCGCACCGCGAAGTACGTCTCCATGACGACCCGCAGCAGCGCCCCCACCGCGAACCAGCGCAGCAGCGGAGTGGCGGCGTCCGCGTATCCCTGCCCGAACATGCGCAGCACGAGCGGCGCTGCCAGGAAGAGCACGGCGCACACCGGCAGCATGATCACCGCCATCCGGCGCAGCGCGGCCCGGGTGTTGGCGGCGAGCCGCGCCGGGTCGTGCGCGCCCTCCACGGTCAGTGAGGCGCCCATGTTGATGGCGAGGAGGTTGACGGTGCCGCCGATGGTGGTGGTGATGTAGAAGTACGCGTTGTCGACCGAGCTGACCTGCGAGGCGACGATCACCGGGACGAGATAGACCACGGCGAGCGAGAAGAGCGAACCGGTGTAGTCACCGGCGAGGAAGCGGCCGATCTCGCGCAGCGTCGGCGGTCTCGTCCTGCCGTCGGTGGCCTTCACATGGCGCGGCACCAGGCGCCGGAAGACCAGCCAGCCGAGCGGGATCACCGAGACGAGGATGGAGGCGACCCAGGAGACGAAGACCCCCGCCGTGGGGATCGCGGCGGCCATCGCGATGAGCAGCCCCAGCTTCGCCACCGAGAAGGCGGTGTTGCCGACGGGCACCCAGAGCGCGTTGCGCAGCCCGGTCAGGACACCGTCCTGCAAGGTCAGGACCGACCAGGCCACGACGGCGAGGACGAACCCCACGCCGTGCACCGGGCCGTGCAGGAAGCGGTACGAGGGCCCCCACGCGCTCAGCGTGAGCAGGAAGACCACCGCGGCGAGCGCCACCGCCACCGAACTGCCCGCGTACGTACGGAAGATGAGCTTGCCCGTGGCGCGGCCCGCGATGGGGATGAACCGCGCGAGGGCGCCGGTCAGTGTCACGGCGGTGAGGCCCGCGAGGAGCTTCATCGCCGCGATCGCCGCCGAGCCCTGGCCGACCGCCGACTCCGAGTAGTACCGGGCGGCGGCCAGCCAGAAGCCGACGCCGAGCACCCCGGATATACCCGTGTTGAGCATTAGCGCGTAGGCGTTGCGGAACAACGGGCTGCCGCCGCCCCCGCCGGTCAGACGCATTCTGCGCGTCCTGCGGGGCCTGCCGGACGGCGGCTGCCCCCCGGTGTCCGAACCGGAGACGTCGGCGTGGGCGGTGCTCGTGTCAGACACGGGAACTGATGGCCTTCCGGCGGACCTGTCGGGCTCTGCGGACCATGGCGTACCCCTTGGTGAGGACATGGTCCCTGGCGAACGTACGGGCGATGGCGCGGCCCTCCACGAGCCGCTCGAACTCCTCGGTTCCGGTGGATCGTCGCACGGTGACCCGCCGCAGCGCGTACGGGCCCTGGGCGCGGCGGGCCAGGGTGTTGCCGACGGCCAGCGACTGGGCGAAGCCCGCCTCCCGTACCCGTCCGCGCACCCTTCGGTTGGAGTAACCGTAGGGATACGCGAAGGACACGGGCCGGGTGCCCAGCTCGTCGGCGACGATGTCGCGGCAGCGGCTCAGCTCCGATCGCAGCTCGTCATCGGTGAGTTGGTCGAGTTCGAGATGGGTGTGGCCGTGGCCGCCGATCTCCGTCCCGGCGGCGGCCAGCTCGCGCACCTGGTCCCAGGCGAGCATGAGGTCGAGACCCCCGCCGGTGTCGTGCTCCCCGCGCAGCCAGCCCGTGGAGACGAACAGGGTGGAGGCGAAGCCGTGCCGGGCCAGCTCGGGCAGCGCGTACCGGTGCACGCCCTCGTAGCCGTCGTCGAACGTGATCAGGACGGGGCGGTCGGGCAGCGAGGCGGCTGACGATCGCCAGATGGCGGCGAGTTGGGCGGTGGTGAGCGGGGTGAAGCCCCGCTCGCCGAGCACCTCCATCTGGCGTGCGAAAGCCCCGGGTGACACCGACAGGCCGCGCGTCGCCGTGCTCGGCAGCCGCGCGATCGAGTGGTACATGAGGATCGGCACGGGTCTGTCACTCATGCGGCGGCCCCTCGCCGCCGGTACCGCCCGTATCACCGGTGCTACCCGTCCCGCCCGTGCTACCCGTCCCGCCCGTGCCCTGTATGTCTCCGGCCTTGTCGGCGATCTCCACGACGGAGAACGTGGCACCTCCCCTGCGCGCGCGGACACTGCCGAGGACGTACCCCCCGGCCGCTGCGGCCACTCCCGCCACGATGGCGCCCGCTCGGCCCGCGCCGCCGGGCCGTCCGAGCAGGGCGTCCCGCAGGCCGCGGCCCACCCCGGCGGGCAGGACGCGCGTGGTGTAGCGCCGCTCGGACTCAAGGCCCTTGCCCGCGCCCACGCTCCGGGAGACCAGGGCCTTCGACAGGCCCTCGGCGTACGTCCTCGTACGGAAATAGCGGAACCGCTCCCGCGCCGCCGGCACCCGGTGGTGGATCACCGAGCGGTCGTCGATCAGCAGGACCGCGTCCGGCTCGGCGCGGGTGAGCCGGATGCAGAACTCCGTCTCCTCGCAGCCGAGCGGCCGCTTGTCGCCGTCGCGGCCGATGCCGGTCGCGAAGCCGCCCGCCACGTCGAAGGCGGAGCGCCGGAAGGAGGCGTTGCCGCCGAGGACGTTGCGCACCCGCGCGCGGCCCTCCGGGTGCCCCTTGTACGTACAGCCGACGACCCAGTCGAACTCCTCGGGGAACCAGACGGGCCGCCGCCCGGACTCCCACAGCGGCACGGTGCGCCCGCCGACCGCGAGGACCCGCGGGTCCTCGAACGCCTCGGCGAAGTGGCGCAGCCAGTCCCGCTCGGCGACGGCGTCGTCGTCGAGGAAGGCGATGACGGAGCCGCGCGAGGCCGCGATGCCGGTGTTGCGCCCGGCCGACAGGCCGCGGGGGCCCGCGTTGGCGAGCACCCGCACCCCCTCGGCCTCCTTGTACTCCCTGGCCAGGCGGTCGAGGAGCGCGGCGTTGTGATCGACCACCAGCAGGGTCTCCAGGGCCGCCCGCGACTGCGCGCGCACCGAGGAGACCGCCGCCAGGATGTCCTCCCAGCGGTCCTCGGTGTACACACAGATGACAACGGAGATCTCAGTTCTCAAGACACCTCTCCCTGGCCCTTGGCGAAGGGGAGGCCCCGCGCGCTCTTGCGCCGGTCGCCGCGCCTGCCGCGCCCGGAGCGCTCGGCGAGGATCACCTTCAGTACGCGGATGCCGTCGCGGACGGCCCTGAGGTTGCTGGCGCCGTGGATCCGCAGGTACTCGTGGCTCGGGATCTCCTGCACCTTCAGCCCGGCCTTGACCACCCGGATGTTCATCAGGGTCTCGACCTCGAAGCCGGTGCAGTCCAGCTCGATCTTGTCGAGGCAGTGCCGCCAGAAGGCGTTGTAGCCGTAGCAGAGGTCGGTGTAGCGGGCGCCGAACTTGGCGTTGACGACGGAGCACAGGACGTGGTTGCCGAGCTTGCGGATCGGCGTCATGTCGTCCGTGCCACCGCCGTTGGCGAAGCGGGAGCCCTTGGCGAAGTCGGCGCCCGAGACGAGGGCGGAGACATAGGAGACGATCTCGCTGCCGTCGGCCGAGCCGTCGGCGTCGACCATCACGATGATGTCGCCCGTGCACGCGGCGAAGCCGGTGATCAGGGCGTCGCCCTTGCCCTTGCCGAGCTGGCGGACGACCTTGACGTCCGGCCACAGCTCGCGGGCCACGGCCACCGTGTCGTCGGTGGAGTTCCCGTCCACGAGAACGACCTCGTGGATCCAGTCGGGAAGTGTCTTGAAGACGTACGGAAGATTCTCCGCCTCGTTCATCGCGGGAATCACCACACTTACCGGCGGAGTGATCGCCAAGTGCGTGGAGATCGGCCGGTAGTTCCTGGCGATCTCGTCTAACGGGTCCTGTCCGGCGGTGGCCGGGTGCACAAAAGAAGACATGAGTCGGAGATCCCTCTCGTCCGGTGGACCGCCCGCCCCCGGGCGGTCCGGTAATTGATCCGGTTCGAAAGGGGGGTTTTCACTTGAGCATGCCGAAACAGATCTCCGTGCATGCCGAGTGAGCTGGCATAACGCGGCACGTGACCCGGCTGAAGAGCGATCACCGGGCACGGCACCCCCCTACCGCGCCCCGCAGACAACCATCGCGATCTTGAGCCCTCCCCTAGATCGCATTACGTGATGGGCCGTTGCGGGTGGATGTACGACGGTATTGATGACTGAGACTCTATGGCAAGACCTGGAAGGTGGCCTCGCGTTTCCCATGATTTGAGCAGCCTATGCGGTCACATTCGGACTGTTCTAATCTCTGCTCAGCGATCGGATTTTGCCCATCCGCTTGAGCAATTTGTCGGCCGGTTCGAAGAATTCCGGCCTGGACAGCACGGTGTTCCGCAGCGCCCTGACCGGAGCGCGTCGCGCCCTGTGTCCGAGCGCCACCGGATGGCGCAGTGCCACCCACCCCTCCGACACGGTGAGTTCGCGTGTCTTCAGGGAGTCCTTGTATTCCTTCTGGCCACGGCCGAGATCCAGATACGCGATGCCGTCGGCGGCGGCCGCCTCGGCCATGCGCAGATGCAGCACGAGGCCGGGCGAGTACTTCGAGTACGCCGGGTCGTATGCCGGGAACCAGCAGGCGAGCACCCGCTCGCCGCGCAGCCCGAAGTGCGCCGCGACCGGCATGTCGGCCACGTACAGCACCGAGAGGAGCCCGGCGAACGACTCGGTCCTGGTGTGGAAGAGCCGACGCACCAGCGCGGTGATCCAGGGGTGGGCGAAGCGGTCGCTGCGCCCCGTCCTGCGGTACTGCGCGGACTTCCAGCCCATCAGGGTGGCCAGGGCCTCGGGGTCGCGCTCGTCATGGACGTAGCGCACCGCTCCGTGGTCGCGGCCGAGCCTGCGCTCCTTGGCAAGTGTTGTGCGGGTGAACTTGGGGGAGCGAGCGCGGAGTTGGCCGAGATAGGTCTCGTATCCCTCGTCGATGTCGATGACGGGGGAGGGAAAGGAGCCGGTGGCCCCCGTCTCGAACGGCCTCTGCCCGCTCGCCAGATGATCGAACTCCCATACGACGAGCCCGCAGGCGCGCAGCAGCTCCCGGCCGTCCCACCGGAACCCGGGGCGGTGCACCAGGCCCTGGCAGTCCGAGACGCCGAGCCCGATGGCCCGGCCCACACCGGTGACGGACTTCTGGAAGGGGAAGAACGCGGCCGGTTCGCCGCCTTCGCGTACGACGGCGATCCGCACCCCCCGCCGCCCGTGACCCGTGGCGAGTGCGAACTCCGGGGCGAGGAAGGGGTTGCCCAGCTCGGGCGAGCCGTGGAGATGGGCCTTGGACTGCAAGGCGGTCCACGCCGCCCGGTCGGCGGCTGTCAGCTCGCCGGGGCGGTGCACGGTGATGGTCACGTCAGGCAGTCCACCTTTTTGCCGCACGGTGACGCTGGCGCCCCGCCACCGCCGCCACGAGAGTGAGCGCGCTGAGGGCGGTGACGGCGACGATTCCACCGCGCACCGACCACATGTGCAGCGCCAGCATCCCCTGTGCCACAAGGAGGTTGACCGCGACGGCACCGGCCACGGAGGCCACGGCACGCCCCCATGGCGCGAGGGCCCGCAGCGCGGCGGCGATCGCCGCTCCTGGCGCGGCGAGAAGGAAGAAGAGGGTGAAGGGCCCGCGCAGTGGCGATTCGAGGTCGACCAGCGCGAGCATCGCGCCGACCGCCCCCACGGCGACGGCCGCGCCCGCGAACAGCGGCAGCAGATCCCTGTGGCGCCCCTGCACGGTGTCGTCCCTGCCGTCCTTGCTGTCCTCGGTGTCGCGCTCGGCGGCACGCCCGGTGTCCTGCCCGGCGCCGCTGCCTGTACCTGATGGCGGTGCCGTGATCCTGATGGTCTGCATTCGCGACTCTTCGCCCCCCGACGCGCCGGATGCCGGGCTTCAATGTCGCGCAGTCTTCGGCGGGCCGTCAAGACGCCGAGAATCCGCGCAGATGTTCCCCATCAAACCGCTGTGACACGGGTGAACTCACCGTGTGCGGAGGGAAACTGTTGAAGAATTTGTTGACATGGACACTATCGACAGGCGGGGGTGCGTGCTACCACGGACAAGGCGGAAACCCTGCTAAGGGAGGTTCCATGAGATTGTCCCGAACCACGGCATACCTGTCCTCGCTCCTCCTCTCCATCGCCTTCACCCTCACCGGGGCCGCAGCGGCACAAGCGGACCAATCGCCAAAGGCCACCGGCTATGTGGCGCTCGGCGACTCCTATTCGTCGGGTGTCGGCGCCGGCGCCTACGACAGCGGGAGCGGTTCCTGCAAGCGCAGCACCCGCGCCTACCCCGCCCTCTGGGCGGCCGCGCATTCACCCTCAAGCTTCAACTTCACGGCTTGCGCGGGCGCTCGTACGGGTGATGTTGTGGCGAACCAGCTGGGCCCGCTCGGCTCCGGCACCGGTCTCGTCTCCGTCTCCGTCGGAGGCAACGACGCGGGCTTCTCCGACGTCATGACGACCTGTGTGCTCCAGTCCGAGAGCAGCTGCCTCTCCCGCATCGCCCAGGCGCGCTCGTACGTGGACTCGACTCTCCCCGGCAACCTCGACAAGGTCTACTCCGCCATCAAGACGAAGGCCCCCTCCGCCCGCGTGGTGGTGCTCGGCTACCCCCGCTTCTACAAGCTGGGCGGTTCGTGCACGGCCGGCCTCTCCGAGCGCGAGCGGTCCGCGATCAACGACGCGGCCGACTACCTCAACACGGCGACCGCCAAGCGCGCCGCCGACCACGGCTTCGCCTTCGGCGACGTCACCCGCACCTTCTCCGGCCACGAGATCTGCTCGGGCAGCGCGTGGCTGCACAGCGTGAACTGGCTCAACATCGGCGAGTCCTACCACCCCACGGCCGCCGGACAGTCCGGTGGTTACCTCCCCGTGTTCACCTCGGCGGCCTGACCACCGCCTGCTGGACGAACGCGTTCGGCGAGTAGGAGGCCCCGCCCGTCGGGGTCTCCTGCACGCACGTGACCGAGTACGCCACCGCGTTGGACGTCACATCGACGGGGTCGCGCACCTGCACGCTCATCGAGTTCGTGACCGTGCCGTTGCCCGGTCCGTACGCCGCCTCGACGTGCTGGGCCTGCCGCGTCCTGCCGCCTCCGGAGGGGAACGACAGCGTCTTCCACTCCGGGTCGCCCGGCTGGCCCGACGCGGTGACCCAGCGGTACTCGACGGCGGCCGGCACGCGCCCGACCGTGAACGTCGCGGTGAACGACGGCGCTTGGCCCGCCGCCGGCGGACAGGAGCCCTCGTACTCGGTGTGGGCGCCGGAGACGTGCACCTTCACGTTCTGGGCGGGCTGAGCGGTCGTACCGCCGTCGGCCCCGCCTCCGCCGCTGCCGCCGCCCTTGGGCGTGCCCCCGTCGTCGCCCTCGTCGCCGTCGTCCGGGGACTTGCTCGGCGAGCCGCCGTCGCCGGACCCGCCGCCCGAGCCCCCCGCCGTCCGGTCGGCCCGGTCCCCGCCGCCCGTCGCAGCGGGGGAGTCCTGCCTCGCTGAACCGCCCTCCTCGCCCCCGCCTCCCTTGTCGCGGTTGACCCAGGCGTACGTGAGTCCGGCCAGCGCCAGTGCCAGGGCGATGAGCCCCGCGATCAGGGTGAGCGCTGTGCGGCGGCGCCGGTCCGGCTCGGTCGTCGTGGTGGTCGGGGAGGGCCGGGCGGGCCGCGGAGAGGGGGTGGTGGGGCGAGGCGCGGGCATCGGGGAGCCGTACGGGCCGGGTTCGGCCGTGACGGTCGGCTCGTGGAAGAGGGGGGTCCCGCCGAGGGGCCTGCCGCCCGAGATGATGAGCCGCAGGTCGCGCTCGGCGTCGGCGGCGGGCATCCGCTCGTCCGGGTCCTTGCGCAGCAGCCCCTCGATGACGGAGGTGAGCGGCCCGGCGTTGCGGGCGGGCGGCAGCTCCTCGTCCACCACCGCGCGCAGCGTGCTCAGCGGGGTGTCCTGGCGGAACGGCGAACTTCCCTCGACGGCCGCGTAGAGCAGCACGCCGAGCGACCACAGATCGGAGGCGGGTCCGGGGCGGTTGCCCAACGCCCGCTCCGGAGCGAGGAATTCGGGCGACCCCACGACCTCCCCGGTCATCGTCAGTGCGGAGGTGCCCTCGACCGTGGCGATGCCGAAGTCGGTGAGGACGACCCGGCCGTCGTTGGCGATCAGTACGTTGCCGGGTTTCACGTCGCGGTGCAGGACACCGGCGTCATGGGCGGCCCGCAGGGCCGTGAGCACCTCGGCGCCGATGCGGGCGACGCGCTGCGGAGGCAGGGCCCCCTCCGCGTCGAGGACCTCGGCGAGGGAGAGCCCCCGCACCAGCTCCATGACGATCCAGGGCCGCCCCTCGTCCGTCGCCACGTCATAGACCGTGACCACATTGCGGTGCGGGATGCGGGCGGCCGCCCAGGCCTCCCGCTCGAGACGGGCGTACAGCCGGTCCACCTCGCTCGCCGGGAGGCCGGCGGGCGCGCGCACCTCCTTGACGGCGACCTCGCGGCCGAGCACATCGTCCCTGGCCCGCCACACGGTGCCCATCCCGCCCTCGCCGAGCGGCGCCAGCAGGCGGTACCGCCCGGCGATCACACGCTCTGGCCGGCTCACGGGCGCCCCCCATTCGCAGCGGTGCGATTCTCCACAAAAGTAGCAACCCCCCGTAGGAAGGGGGAGGAGGTTGCCCGTACGAACGGGAATGCGGATGACGGCACGTGAGATAGCCCACGTGAGCCCCGCCGGGGCCGCCGCCCGCGAACGCCCAGGGGGTGTATGTCCAACTCGCCCTGGAATCAGTCGTATTCGGAGAGTAGTCGTCAACCCCCTTGCGGGGTAGGTGAATCCTGCGCCCGGGATACACGTGTGTCACCGCGGGACGATAGGGTTAACCTGCCCTGGGCCGGGTGCCCTCGTACGGGTGGGGAGTGACATGGAACAGATAACGGTGCGCAGCAGGGCGCGTGTCCCTGCGATCACTTGTGGGAGCAGCGCGAGCAGCTCGCGTCTCGATCGTCATCTCTCGGTGCTGGGCGGCCCCGCCGTCCCGCAGCGCGAGTCGCACGAGGCGACGCTGCTGATGCGTGAGCTGACCTCACGTGACACCACGCGCGCCCGCAGCAGCAGGGGTGCCCGAGTGAGGCATGTCTCGCTCTTCGCGCCGCTGCGCAGGCTGCGGCGATCGCTCTTCGGCGGTCGCTGACCACGGGTGGTCCCCGGGACTGAGCCGCCGCTCCGCGGCGGGTCTTTCCCACCCACCCGTCCACTCCACCCCCGCGTCACTCCACGTCACCCCACGGCGCGACCGCCCCGATGACAACCTTGTCATGCGCACCCACACCCACCCCGCACAGCCGCCGCATGACCGGTTCTAGAGCAGCGCGAACTGTCCCTCGGGCCCTTCCTCGTGGTGATCGAGGACGGACGCCGGCCGCCGCGCGCTCCCGGGTACGGGCAGCACGCCCGCCCGCCGCAGCTCGTCCACGCCGATCAGACCGTCAAGGCCGCCCCGCAACTCCCGCTGGCACGGCGCGAGTTCCGCGATCAGCGCGAGGATCGTGATCAGTTCGAGGAGTTCGGACGTCCAGGCCTGCGGCCACGCCGCGGGCCGGATCGCCTCCAGCGTCCCCGGCTCCGCCTCCGGGTCGCCCGCGCGCTGCCCGAACCACCGCTCAAGCACCCGCACCCCGCTCACCTCGAACTCCCACGCCTCCTTCGGCACCGGCGAGATGACCCCCTCCTCGCCGACCCGCAGGACCTGCTCCCCGGCCTCGTACGTCAGTGAGCGGGGGCGTGCGGGCAGCGGCGCGCGGACATAGGGCCTGCGCCCCCCGGGCAGCTTCGGGCGCTCGCCGTCGCCGCGCAGATGCAGCCGCAGCAGCCTCTCCCCGAGCGCCACGCCCCGCGCCCAGAGGCCGGCGTCCGCCGTGAGGGGCACGCGGCAGCCCGCCGCCGAACCGGACCCCGTGGCGAACACCCAGGCGAGCAGCGCCCGCGCCGTGACCTCCTCGCCGAGCAGCCCCGACAGATGCCCGAGCAGGCCGGGCGCCACGTTGGGTTCCAGGCCCCCGGGGCGGCGGAACAGCGGTCGGACGCGGCCGGGCCGCCCGGCCGGTGAGTGCCCGTCCGGCAGCGCGGCCGACGCGAGGACCACGGGCCCCGAGGCGCCGGGCACGTAACCCTGTTCGACGACGAAGAGCTGACCCTCGCCGGCGACCCGCCACAGCTCGGGACGGGCCACGTCGAGGAGGCGGTGGTCGGGGATCAGCCACTGCTCGTCGAAGGGGCCGTGGGCGACGCGGACGGGCTCGGGACAGGGGCCCGCCTCCCTGGCCAGGCGGCCCGTTCCGCAGGGGTGGCCCGGGAGTTGGGCGACGGCCGAGTGCAGGGTGCGGGAGCGGGTCGGGCGGAAGAGGGCCTCGCGGGTCGCGTCGTCCGCGCGGAGGAAGGCCGCCCAGCGGGCCTTCAAGGACGCGGCGTCCGGTCCCATCGGCCACCCGCGGCCCGGCCGGAGCGGTGCGACGGACCACGGCATGAGGTCCGCGAGCAGCGGCGCTTCGTCGTGCGTCACGCCCGGCATCGTACGACGGACCCGGCGGCGGGCGTCACGTCGCTTCGAGCGTGACCGAGAAGGAGAAGCGGTCGCCGCGGTAGTGGATGCGGGCCACGTCCAGGGGACGGCCGTCCTCGTCGTAGGTGACGCCGGTGTAGTGCAGGATCGGGCTGAGCAGGGGCACTTGGAGGAGGCGCGCGGTCTCCGGGTCGGCGAGCGTGGCCTCGACGGTGTCCGTGATGCGGCTGATGCGCACCCCCACCACATCGCGGAGCACCTTCGTCATCGGCCAGCGCACCAGATCGTCCAGGTCGATGCGGGCGGCCAGTTCTGGGCGGACGAAATTGCGGGCGTGGTTGGTCGGTTCGCCCGTCTTCTCGTCACTGCGCAGCCGGTGGTACGTCGCCACCTCCACCGAGTCCGGGAAGTACGGCATGAGATCGGCGGGCGGGGGAGCCGTGCCGTGGTCGAGCAGTTTTGTGATCATGCCCGACTGCTGGGCCACGATCGCGTCGACCGAGCCGAGCAGGCGGACGGGGGTGCCGCGCCGGGCGCTCGGTTCGATGAACGTGCCGCGCCTGCGATGGCGGGTGATCAGCCCCTCGTCCTCCAGCTCCTTGAGCGCCTGCCGCATGGTCAGCACACTCACTCCGTAGTGCCCCGCCAACTGCTCCTCGGTGGGCAGTCGCAGCGGGGCCTCGGGGGTGCGGCCGAGTATCGAGGCGCGCAGGGACTGCGACACCTGATACCAGAGCGGCAACTTCCGATTCAGGACGATCGAGTCCGGGGCAAAAGCGGTCACGGTCTCTCCGAATCAGTCGTGCTTTGATCAGTTACGGAAGTGGCGCTCCAGACCCTGCCATACGTCGTCGTAACCGCGCTGGAGGTGCGACGCCTGCGCCGCCTGTTCCGTCGCCGTCACCGGCCACCGCGTCTCGAACATGAAGGCAAGGCCGTCGTCGATCTTCTGCGGCCTCAGCTCGGCCGCCGACGCCTTGTCGAACGTGTCGCGGTCGGGGCCGTGCGCGGACATCATGTTGTGCAGCGAGCCGCCGCCCGGCACGAAGCCTTCCGCCTTCGCGTCGTACGCGCCTTCGATCAGGCCCATGTACTCGCTCATCACGTTCCGGTGGAAGTACGGCGGCCGGAAGGTGTCCTCGCCCACCAGCCAGCGCGGCGCGAAGACCACGAAATCGACACCCGCGAGGCCCGGGGTGTCCGACGGCGAGGTGAGCACGGTGAAGATCGACGGGTCCGGGTGGTCGTAGCTGATCGAGCCGATCACGTTGAAGCGGCGCAGGTCGTAGACGTACGGGACGTGGTTGCCGTGCCAGGCGACGACATCGAGGGGAGAGTGGTCGTAGGTGGCACGCCAGAGGTTGCCGCAGAACTTGTTCACCACCTCCACCGGGCCCTCCACGTCCTCGTACGCCGCCACGGGCGCCCTGAAGTCCCGTGCGTTCGCCAGGCCGTTGGCGCCGATCGGGCCGAGGTCGGGGAGCTGGAAGGGGGCGCCGTAGTTCTCGCAGACGTACCCGCGCGCGGTCGGGGCCTGCCCGCTGTCCGGGGCGGCCTCCAGCAGCTCCACGCGGAAGCGGACGCCGCGCGGGATCAGGGCGACCTCGCCCGGCTCCGCGCGCAGCAGCCCGAACTCGGTGCGCAGCAGCAGGCCGCCGCGCTCGGGGACGATCAGCAGCTCGCCGTCCGCGTCGCTGAACACCCGGTCCGTCATCGAGGAGTTGGCGTGGTAGAGGTGGATGCCCATGCCGGTGCGCTGCGTCGCGTCGCCGTTGCCGCCCAGCGTCCACAGGCCCGCCAGGAAGTCCGTGCCGGGCGCGGGCTCCGGGAGGGGGTTCCAGCGCAGCCGGTTCGGATCGGGCACCGACTCGGTGAAGGGGGCCGTGCGCAGCGTGCCGTTGTCGACGCGCGTGAACCGCGGGTGTGCGGCCGAGGGGCGGATGCGGTAGAGCCACGAGCGGCGGTTGTGCGCCCGGGGCTCGGTGAAGGCCGAGCCGCTCAGCTGCTCGGCGTAGAGCCCGAGGGGGGCGCGCTGTGGCGAATTCCGGCCGTGCGGCAGTGCGCCGGGCACTGCCTCGGAGCTGTGTTCGTTACCGAAGCCGGAGAGGTAGCTCAGCTTCTCGGCCGTCTCGCGTGCGTCGGCCCGGCCCGCTCGGCCTGCGTCGCTCATGTGGTCCCCGCTCATGATCGCTCCCTCGCACCTGATTCCTATGGAACACCGTAGGATTCCCGTTTTCCTTCCGCAAGAGGGAGCGCTCTCCTTCCGGGGCGGGGTGATGCTCTACTCTCCCGGGATGTCCCACCGGAACCCGCCCGAGGAACCGCGGCCCCCGGCCTCCCTGCGCCGCGTGCCCGTGCAGGAGCGCAGCGCCGAGCGCCTGACCCGGATCCTCGACGCCTGCGCCGACGTCCTGGACGAGGTCGGCTACGAAGGGCTGACGACCCGCGCCGTCGCGCACCGCGCGGGCGTCCCGATCGGCTCGGTCTACCGCTTCTTCGGCAACAAGCGGGACCTCGCGGACGCCCTCGCCCACCGCAATCTCGACGCGTACGCGGAGCGCGTGGCCGCGCGGGTGGCCGGCGTCGAGCGCGGCGACTGGCGTGGCGCGGTCGACGGGGCCTTCGACGAGTACCTGGCGATGAAGCGCACGGTACCCGGATTCGGCCTGGTGGACTTCGGCGTCCCCTCGGCCCCGGAGGCGATGCCGGACGCGAACGTACGGGTGGCGGAGCGGGTGGCGGCCCTCCTCGCCCACCACCTCGCCCGCCCCCTGGACGACCGGCTGCGCCGGACCGCGCTGGTCGCGGTCGAAGCGGTCGACGCGGTACTGCAACTGGCCTTCCGGGGCCACCCGTCGGGCGACGCGGACCTGGTGGAGGAGGCGCGGACGTTGCTGCACGCGTACTTCGCGCGGTCGCTGGACTGAGCCGCTCCCCTCTGGACGGGGCCCGAGGCCAGCTACCCCAGGGCCGCGGGGAACCACGACGCACCCGCAGATGATCGGAGTGCTAGGCGGGGCTCGCGGCCCGAGTGGGCCCGAGACCAGCCTCCCCAGGGGCGCGGGGAACGGCGCGAGCAACCACGGCGGGCGCACCCGCAGATGAGTCGGAGTGTCAGACGGGGCTCGCGGGCAGAGTGGGCCCGAGATCAGCTACCCCAGGGGCGTGGGGAACGGCGCGAGCAACCACGACGCACCCGCAGATGATCGGAGTGCTAGATGCGGCTCGCGGGCCGAGTGGGCCCGAGACCAGCTACCCCAGGGGCGTGGGGAACGGCGCGAGCCACCACGACGCACCCGCAGATGATCGGAGTGTCAGACGGGGCTCGCGGGCAGAGTGGGCCCGAGGCCAGGCACCCCAGGGACGCGCCGCACCCGCAGAGAATCAGGCCGAGGCCCGCGGCAGTCGAACCGGCGGGGCTAGCCAGATGCATACCGGTCGGTATGCTGGGCCCGCACGCACCCCCGTCCCGCCCGGGAGGGCCCATGCCCCGCACCGCCCTGCGTATCTGCCCCCTCTGCGAAGCCACCTGCGGGCTCACGCTCACCGTCGAAGGCGCCCGGGTGACCGGGGCGCGCGGGGACCGCGAGGACGTGTTCAGCCGCGGGTTCATCTGCCCCAAGGGCGCCGCCTTCGGGGAGGCCGACGCCGACCCCGACCGGCTGCGGCGACCGCTCGTACGCAGGGACGGACAGCTCCAAGAGGCAAGCTGGGACGAGGCGTTCGACGCCGTGGCCGCCGGGCTGCGACCACTGATCGAGCGGCACGGACCGGACGCGGTCGGCGTCGTCCTCGGCAATCCGAACGTCCACACCATGGCCGGCGGCCTCTACCCGCCCCTGCTGCTGCGCGCCCTGCGCACCCGCAACCTCTTCACCGCCACCACGGTCGACCAGATGCCCAAGCACGTGTCGAGCGGCCTCCTCTTCGGTGACCCGTACGCGATCGCCGTGCCCGATCTCGACCGGACCGGCCACCTGCTGCTCCTGGGCGCCAACCCCCTGGATTCCAACGGGAGCCTGTGCACCGCCCCCGACTTCCCCGGCAGGCTCAGGGCGCTGCGCGCGCGGGGCGGCACGCTCACCGTCGTCGACCCGCGCCGCACCCGCACCGCCAAGGCCGCCGACCGGCACCTGGCGATCCGGCCCGGCACGGACGCCCTGCTGCTCGCCGCCGTCGCCCAAGTGCTCCTGGAGGAGAAGCTGACGGACCTCGGCGCCCTCGACGGCCGGGTCGAAGGCGTCGACGAACTCCACAAGCTCGTACGCCCGTTCAGCCCCGAGGCCGTCGCCGCGGCCTGCGACGTACCCGCCGACACCATCCGCACCCTGGCCCGCGACCTCGCCGCCGCCCCCACCGCCGCCGTGTACGGCCGCATGGGCGCGAGCACCGTCGCCTTCGGCACCCTCACCAACTGGCTCGTCGACGTACTCAACGTCCTGACCGGCAATCTCGACCGGCCCGGCGGCGCCCTCTTCCCGCTCGCCGCCACCGCCCGCGCCCCCCGGCCCGCGGCTCCCGGCAAGGGATTCACGCTCGCCCGCTGGCACAGCCGGGTCAGCGGGCACCCCGAGGCCAAGGGGGAGCTGCCGCTGGCCGCGCTCGCCGAGGAGATCGACACCCCGGGGCAGGGAGCGATCCGCGCCCTCATCGCCATCGCCACCAACCCCGTCCTGTCCGCCCCCGACGGCGACCGCCTCGACAAGGCCCTCGGCTCCCTCGACTTCCTGGTGAGCGTGGACCCGTATCTGAACGAGACCTCACGCCACGCCCATGTCGTCCTGCCGCCGCCCCCGCCGAGCCGGAGCCCCCACTTCGACTTCGCCTTCAACGCGCTCGCCGTGCGCAACCAGGTCCGCTACACCCGCGCCCCCGTCCCCCTGGAGGAGGGGCGGCTGCCGGAGACCGAGATCCTCGCCCGGCTCGTGCTCGCCGCCGGCGGCATGCACGGCGCCGATCCGGCCACCGTCGACACGATGGTCGTCGACACCGTCCTCGGCAAGGCCGTCACCGAACCGCACTCCCCGGTCCACGGCCGCGATCCGAAGGACCTCGCCGGGCAGCTCACCGGCGACGACGGGCCCGAGCGGCGGCTCGACATGATGCTGCGCCTCGGCCCCTACGGCGACGGCTTCGGCGTACGCCCCGAAGGCCTCACCCTAGAGCGCCTCCTCGCCCACCCGCACGGCATCGACCTCGGCCCGCTCCGCCCCCGCATCGGGGAGGTCCTGAAGACCCGCAGTGGACGGGTCGAACTGCTGCCCGCCCCGATCGCCGCCGACCTGCCGCGGCTCGCCCGCGCCCTGGACGCGGCGCCGCGCGAGCTGGTCCTGGTCGGCCGCCGCCACCTGCGTTCCAACAACAGCTGGATGCACAACGTCCCCGCCCTCGTCGGCGGCTCCAACCGCTGCACCCTGCACGTCCACCCCGGCGACGCGGCCCGCCTCGGTCTCGCGGACGGCGGCCACGCGCGCGTGGCCGCCGACGGAGGGGAGATCGACGTACGCGTGGAGGTCACGGACACCGTGCGCCCCGGCGTGGTGAGCCTGCCGCACGGCTGGGGCCACGACCGGCCCGGTACGCGGCTCACTGTCGCCTCCCAGGAGCCCGGCGCCAACGTCAACCAACTCCTCGACGGCACCCTCCTCGACCCGCTCTCCGGGAACGCCGTACTCAACGGCTTCGCCGTACGCGTCACGGCCGCATCGGGGTGAGCGCCTCGCCGCCCCCGCGTTGACCTGGAGTTTTGCGCTTATTGCTCGCACGTCAACATCTTGTTAACGCGGAAGAGCGGGTCCTAACGTCGACCGGACCGCCAGACCTGGTGGGAGTTCGATGGTGAACGTGAGGTAGCCCCCATGCTGACAATCCTCGGATTCGTCATGATCGCCACCTTCCTGGCGCTGATCATGATGAAGAAGATGTCGCCGATCGCGGCACTCGTGCTGATCCCCGCGATGTTCTGCGTGTTCGTAGGAAAGGGAGCCCATCTCGGGGACTACGTCCTCGACGGCATCGGCAATCTCGCGCCCACGGCGGCCATGCTCATGTTCGCCATCGTGTACTTCGGCGTCATGATCGACGTCGGCCTCTTCGATCCGGTCGTCCGGGGCATCCTGCGCTTCTGCAAGGCGGACCCGATGCGCATCGTGGTCGGCACCGCCGTGCTCGCCGCGATCGTCTCCCTCGACGGCGACGGCTCGACCACTTTCATGATCACGGTCTCGGCGATGTACCCGCTGTACAAGCGCCTCAAGATGAGCCTCGTCGTGATGACGGGCGTCGCCGCCACCGCCAACGGCGTCATGAACACCCTGCCCTGGGGCGGTCCGACGGCCCGTGCCGCGACCGCGCTGAAGGTCGACGCCGCCGACATCTTCGTCCCGATGATCCCGGCGCTCGCCATGGGCCTGGTCGCCGTGTTCCTCCTCTCGTACGCACTCGGCCTGCGGGAGCGCAAGCGGCTCGGCACGCTCTCCCTGGACGAGGTCCTGGAGAAGGAGACGGCGGGGGAGACGGTCCTCGTGGGTGCGGGCGGTGGCGCCGAGGGGCGTACGTCGCTGGTCAAGACGGCCACCGGGGGAGCGGGCTCGGGTACGGACGCGGACGCCACTTCCGGTGCGACGGGCGGGCCCGGCGAGGCCGCCGCGGGCGACGAGGCCGACACGGATGACGAGGCCGACGCGGACGACGGATTCCAGGGGCTCGACCCGGACCGCGCCACCCTGCGGCCCAAGCTCTACTGGTTCAACGCGGCCCTCACCGTCCTGCTGCTCACCGCCATGATCATGGAGTGGCTGCCGATCCCGGTCCTCTTCCTGCTCGGCGCCGCGCTCGCCCTCACGGTCAACTTCCCGCACATGCCCGACCAGAAGGCCCGCATCGCCGCCCACGCGGAGAACGTCCTCAACGTCACCGGCATGGTCTTCGCCGCCGCCGTCTTCACCGGCGTCCTCACCGGCACCGGCATGGTCGACCACATGGCCGACTGGCTCGTCGACGCCATCCCCGAGGGCATGGGCCCGCACATGGGCCTGGTCACCGGCCTCCTGTCGATCCCGCTGACCTACTTCATGTCCAACGACGGCTTCTACTTCGGTGTCCTGCCCGTCCTCGCCGAGGCGGGCCAGGCCCACGGCGTCTCCACCCTGGAGATCGCCCGCGCCTCCATCGCCGGCCAGGCGCTGCACATGTCGAGCCCCCTGGTGCCCGCCGTGTACGTACTCGTCGGCATGGCCAAGGTCGAGTTCGGCGACCACACGAGGTTCACCGTGAAGTGGGCCGTGCTCACCTCGCTCGTGGTGCTCGGCGCCGGGATCCTCTTCGGCATCATCTGACGCCACGCCCCGCGCCCCCGAGGCACGCCGACTGAGGCGTGCCAAAGGGGCGCGGGGAACGGGAGGCTACTGAACGATCTTGAGCAGTCGGTTGGGCGAACCGGTACCCGGGCTGGTCACGACGCTGGGCGTGGCGCCGTTCACCAGCGCCGAGGACACCTGCGCGGGTGTGGCCGAGGTGTGCCCCGCCAGATAGATCGCCGCCGCCCCGGCGACGTGCGGCGTGGCCATCGACGTACCGGAGATCGTGTTGGTCGCCGTGTCGCCGGTGTGCCAGCCCGCCTTGATGGAGACGCCGGGCGCGAAGATGTCCAGGACCGAGCCGTAGTTCGACCAGCTGGCCCTGGCGTCGTTGCTGCCGGTCGCGCCCACCGTGATGGCCGCGGGGACCCGGGCCGGGGAGGAACTGGAGGCGTTGACGCCTTCGTTGCCCGCGGCGACCGCGTAGGTGACGCCGTCGGCGATGGAGTTCTTCACCGCGTTGTCCAGCGACGTGGAGGCGCCGCCGCCGAGCGACATGTTGGCCACGGCCGGGGCGCCGGCGGCGTGGTTGCCGGTCACCCAGTCGATGCCTGCGATGACACCGGCGGTCGTACCGGAGCCGTCGTTGTCGAGCACGCGGACGCCCACGATCTTGGCCTTCTTGGCGACGCCGTACGTCTTGCCCGCGATGGTCGTGGCGACGTGCGTACCGTGGCCGTTGCCGTCCTGGGCGGTGGAGTCGCCGTCGACGGCGTCGTAGCCGTTGACCGCGCGGCCGCTGATCTCCGAGTGCGAGATGCGTACGCCGGTGTCGATCACGTACGCGGTGACGCCGGAGCCCGCGGTGTCCGGGTAGGTGAAGCCGCCGTTCAGCGGCAGCCTCGCCTGGTCGATGCGGTCGAGGCCCCAGGGCGCGTTGGTCTGCGTCGCGCTGACCCGCACACGCCGGTTCTGCTCGACGCTCGCGACCGCGGGGTCGGCGGCGAGGCGTCTCGCCTCCGCCTCGCTCAGCTTCGCGGTGTAGCCGTTGAGCGCGGACTTGAAGGTCTTCGTCACCGAGCCGCCGTACTCGGATATGAGGCCCTTGCCCCGGCTCGTGGCGGCCTTGAGGCCCGAGCTGTTCTTCAGCGTGACGATGTAACTGCCCTTGACCGCGTCGGCGGAGCCCGCCGCGATCACGGTGCCCTCGGCGGGAGCGGCCTGGGCGGGCAGGGCGGTGACCGTGCCGAGAACGGCGACGGCGGCGGTCGAGATCGCCGCGGCGATCACCGTCTTCTTGCTACGCAGCATTGCCATTACGAGGGAGTCCTCCTCATAGGCGGCGCGCCCGGGTGGGGCGACGCGACTGTGGGGGGTGCGTGCGTGATCGCACACACAGAAGGGAGCGGTGCGGTCCGCTCCCGTCGCGAGCAGCAGCGTGGCCGCTCCGCGTGGGGTAGATCAAGAGGTGCGACGTCTTGTCATGCGTATGTCACGCAACGGAAATCAAATTCCGGACGACGTCGCGGTGAATGTCAGCTTTGGAGCTGCTTCGCGGGGTCACTTCCCGGAACCGCGAAGGGACTTGTCGGCCACCCACCCTCACGGAGTGACCTCGCGCCACGGCCGCGACTGCCCCTGGTGCCAGAAAACTAACAGCGCTAGTTTGTAGTGCGGACGTCAACCTGGAGGAGTGCGATGAAGGCCCACGACGGCGTGTACGAGGCGCACGACGGCATGTACATCGACGGCGCCTGGCGCCCGGCCGCGGGCGCCGACACGATCACGGTCGTCAACCCGGCCGACGAGCGGCCCGTCGGGCGGGTCCCGGCCGGCACCGCGCAGGACGTCGACGCCGCGGTGCGCGCCGCCCGCGCCGCCCTGCCCGGCTGGGCCGCCACCCCGCCCGCCGAGCGGGGCGCCCTGATCGGCGCGCTCCGCGACCGGCTGGTCGCCCGCAAGGACGAGATCGCCGGGACCGTCACCGCCGAGCTGGGCGCCCCGCTGCCGTTCGCGCAGGCGGTCCACGCCGGGGTGCCGGTCATCGTCTGCGGTTCGTACGCCGAACTGGCCGCGACCTACCCCTTCGAGGAGAAGGTGGGCAACTCCACCGTCTATCTGGAGCCGGTCGGCGTGGTCGGCGCGATCACGCCCTGGAACTACCCCCTGCACCAGATCGTCAACAAGGTGGCCCCCGCGCTCGCCGCGGGCTGCACGGTCGTGCTCAAGCCCGCCGAGGACACCCCGCTCACCGCCCAGCTCTTCGCCGAGGCGGTACACGAGGCGGGCGTGCCCGCGGGCGTGTTCAACCTCGTCACCGGGCTCGGCCCGGTCGCGGGGCAGGCGCTCGCCGAGCACGAGGGCGTCGACCTGGTCTCGTTCACCGGCTCCACGGCCGTCGGCCGGCGGATCGGCGCCACGGCGGGCGCGGCCGTCAAGCGCGTCGCCCTGGAGCTGGGCGGCAAGTCCGCCAACGTCATCCTGCCGAGCGCCGACCTCGCCAAGGCCGTCAACGTGGGCGTGGCGAACGTGATGTCCAATTCCGGCCAGACGTGCAGCGCCTGGACCCGCATGCTGGTGGACTCCGCGCGCTACGACGAGGCCGTGGAGCTGGCGTCCGCCGCCGCGGCGAAGTACGGCCCCCGCATCGGCCCGCTCGTCAACGCCAAGCAGCAGGCCCGGGTGCGCGGTTACATCGAGAAGGGCGTCGAGGAGGGCGCCAGGATCGTGGCGGGCGGCCCCGAATCGCCCAAGGAGCGGGGGTACTTCGTCCAGCCCACCGTCTTCGCCGACGTCACCCCGGAGATGGCCATCGCCCAGGAGGAGATCTTCGGCCCGGTGCTCTCCCTCATCCGGTACGAGGACGAGGAGGACGCCCTGCGCATCGCCAACGGCACGGTGTACGGCCTCGCGGGCGCGGTGTGGGCGGCCGACGACGCCGAGGCGGTCGCCTTCGCCCGCCGCATGGACACCGGCCAGGTCGACATCAACGGCGGCGGCTTCAACCCCCTCGCCCCCTTCGGCGGTTACAAGCAGTCGGGCGTCGGCCGCGAGCTGGGGGCGCACGGCCTGGCGGAATACGTACAGACGAAGTCGCTGCAATTCTGAGCGGTTCCGACCCCGCTCGCCCGCCTACCCACCCGAGTCAGCCAGCCAGCTTGTCCGAGGAGTACGTGAACGTGGTCCGCGCCGCCATCCTCCCCGCCGTCGGCTCCCCCCTGGAGATCGCCGACATCGATCTGCCGGAGCCGGGACCCGGCCAGGTCCGCGTGCGCCTCGCCGCCGCCGGGGTCTGCCACTCCGATCTGTCCCTGTCCAACGGCACGATGCGGGTGCCGGTGCCCGCCGTGCTCGGCCACGAGGGCGCGGGCACCGTCGTCTCCGTCGGCGAGGGCGTCACGGGGCTCGCCCCCGGCGCCGGCGTCGTCCTGAACTGGGCGCCGTCGTGCGGCAGTTGCCACGCCTGCTCGCTCGGCGAGGTGTGGCTCTGCGCGAACGCCCTCGCGGGCGCCGCCGACGTCTACGCGAAGCGGCCGGACGGCACGGATCTGCACCCCGGCCTGAACGTCGCCGCGTTCGCCGAGGAGACCGTCGTCGCGGCCAACTGCGTCCTGCCGGTGCCGGACGGCGTCCCGCTCACCGACGCGGCCCTCCTCGGCTGCGCCGTCCTGACCGGGTACGGCGCCGTGCACCACTCGGCGAAGGTGCGCGCGGGCGAGACCGTCGCGGTGTTCGGAGTCGGCGGGGTCGGCCTCGCCACCTTGCAGGCGGCCCGGATCGCCGGCGCCTCGCGGCTCATCGCGGTCGACGTCTCCCCGGAGAAGGAGGAGCTGGCGCGCTCGGCGGGCGCCACCGACTACGTGGTCGCCTCGGAGAAGACCGCCCGCGCCATCCGGGGGCTCACCGGCGGGCAGGGCGTCGACGTCGCCGTCGAGTGCGTGGGCCGCGCGGTGACGATCCGCACGGCCTGGGAGTCCACGCGCCGCGGCGGCCGCACCACGGTGGTCGGCATCGGCGGCAAGGACCAGCAGGTCACCTTCAACGCCCTGGAACTCTTCCACTGGGGCCGGACCCTGTCCGGCTGCGTGTACGGCAACTGCGACCCGGCGGTCGACCTGCCGGTCCTCGCCGAGCGCATCCGGGCGGGCCGCCTGGACCTCGGCGTCCTGGTGACCGACCGGATCGCCCTCGACGGCATCCCGGCGGCCTTCGAGCACATGGTCGCGGGCAAGGGTGGCCGGGCGCTGATCGTCTTCTGACGCGTCTCACGCGTCTCACGCGTCTGACGCTTCTGGCGTTTCTGGCGTTAATGACGCCCGGCCGCCGGGGGCAGCAGGGCCCCGGTGGCGGCTACTTGCCGGAGGGGGCGGGTGCGGGGACGGCCTCGGCGCGGCCGCGGCCGCGGGGACGGGAACGCGCCACCGCGACCCCGGCCAGGCAGAGCGCGCCGCCGGCGAGGGTGACGGCACCCGGCACTTCGTCGAGCGCGAGCCACGACATCACGACGACCAGCGCCGGCACGGCGTACGTCGTCGCGCCCATGCGGCTCGCGGTCGTACGGGCCAGCGCGTACGCCCAGGTGGTGAAGGCGAGGGCGGTCGGAAAGACGCCCAGGTAGAGCATGTTGAGAGTGGCGGAGGCGGGCGCCCGGCCCAGTTCGCCCACGAGCTGCCCCGCGAACGGCAGGCACAGCACGGCACCCACCAGGCAGCCGAAGGTCGTCACCTGGAGGGCGCTCGCGCTGCCGAGCGCGGGCTTCTGGGCGACGACCCCGGCCGCGTACCCCACGGCGGCGATGAGGCAGAGCGCCACGCCGAGCACGGACGCGCGGCCCTCTCCGGACATCGAGAAACCGACGGCGATCGCGCCCGCGAACGACACCGCCATGCCCGCGAGCAGCCGCGGCGGCAGCGGGTCGCCCAGCAGCCGCGAGCCGAGCAGGGCGACGAGGATCGGGCCCATGTTCACCAGCAGCGCGGCGGTACCCGCGTCGACCTGCTGTTCGCCCCAGTTGAGGACGACCATGTAGACCCCGAACCAGAGCAGGCCGGACACGGCGATCCCCGGCCAGGCGGCGCGCGGCGGCAGCCCCTCGCGGCGCACCGCCCATATGACGCCGAGCGTCAGCGCCCCGGCGAGCAGGCGCCCGAGCGCGAGCGCGCCGGGGGAGTAGGCGGATCCCGCGCTGCGGATGGAGACGAAGGCGGAGGCCCACATGACGACGGTGAACGTGGCGGCCGCTGCGGCGAGCAGTTCGGGGCGGCGGGCCGAACGGCGGGCGGCCGCCTCGGGGGAGGGGCTGGAGGTAGACATGAGGAGAGGCTAGGCGCCTGACACCTCGGCTCTCACCGCAATATCGCACGGCCAGATGTCCCAGCCCTCCTCCCGCTTGAGGTGTCGTCGACGTCACTCTCGCTGTAGTACTCTTTTTGTAGTGGTCGTGACGTAGTACTACGAATGGAGTAGTTTCAATGGTGCGGAGGAACGACGAACGGCGTGCGGCACTGATCGACGCCGCCATCGAGGTACTGGCCGCGGAAGGCGCCCGCGGACTGACGTTCCGCGCGGTCGACACCCAGGCCGGTGTGCCCACCGGCACGGCCTCCAACTACTTCGGCAACCGCGACGACCTGCTGACCCAGGCGGCCGCCCGGGTCTACGAGCGTCTCCACCCCAGCGCGGAGGAGGTCGAGCGCCAGCGCACCGCCAAGCCCGACAAGGAGACGTACGCGGCGCTGATGCGCGACGTCGTCGGCCGGGTCAGCGGCTTCCGCACCGGCTATCTCGCCCTGCTCGAACTGCGCCTGGAGGCGACCCGCCGCCCGGACCTGCGCGCCGTCCTCACCGAGCGGGTCCGGGCCGACCTGGAGAACAACATCGCCTACCACGAGGCCTCCGGGCTGCCGGGCGACGCGACCGCCGTGCGGCTGCTCTATCTGGCGTTCAACTGGCTCATCGTGGAGCAGCTCACGCTGCCCGGAATGCTCTCGGAGGCCGAGCGGGACGCGCTCGTCGCGGCGGCGGTGGAGCGCATCGTGCAGGAATGACCGATGGGTCGGGAGCGGGTCGGGAACGGGTCAGGCGCGGGTCAGGCGTGCTTCGGGGCGCCCCGAGCCGTGCGGACCCCTTCGTGCCGCAAGGCCTCGTACTGGAGGGTGAGTCCGTCGAGCAGCGCCGTGAGGCCCGTCTCGAAGGCGCGGTCATCGATGAGCTGCTGGCGGTCCGCCAGGAGGTGGGCCTGGCCGAGGTGGGGGTAGGCCGACGGGTCGTACGCCGTCTCGTCGTCCACGAAGCCGCCGGCGAAGGAGCCGAGCGCGGACCCCATGATGAAGTACCGCATCAGCGCGCCGATCGACGTGGCCTGCGCGGCGGGCCAGCCCGCGTCGACCATCGCCCCGAACATCGTGTCCGCGAGCCGCAGCCCCGCCGGGCGGCGCCCGGGGCCACGGGCCAGGACCGGAACGATGTTCGGGTGCAGGGTGAGCGCGGCCCGGTAGGAGACCGCCCAGTCGCGCAGCGCGGTGCGCCAGTCGCGGCCGTCGGCGGTCTCGAACATCGACAGGTCGACCTGTGCGCTCACCGAGTCGGCGACCGCCTCGAGGATCTCGTCCTTGGTGCGGAAGTGGTTGTAGAGGGACGGCCCGCTGACCCCCAGCTCGGCGGCGAGCCGGCGCGTGGAGACGGCCGCGAGGCCCTCCGCGTCCACGATGACGCGCGCCGCCTCGACAATGCGTTCCCGGCTGAGGAGGGGCTTGCGCGGTCGGGCCATGCGGCACATAGTAGGGCTGCCGCAGTAAACTAGCACTGCTAATTTAAAAGTCCCCGCATACGCCGACGCGAAGAGGTGCCCGCGATGAACCTGGAGCTGAGCGAGGAGCAGGCCGCCGTCCGGCAGCTGGCCGAGGACTTCGTCGCGCGCGAGATCACCCCGTACGTCGTCGAGTGGGACCGCGCCGAGAGCGTGGACCGGGCCATCGTGAAGAAGCTCGGCGACGTCGGGTTCCTGGGGCTCACGATCGACGAGGAGTACGGCGGCTCGGGCGGTGACCACCTCGCGTACTGCCTGGTGACCGAGGAGCTGGGCCGCGGCGACTCCTCCGTGCGCGGCATCGTCTCCGTCTCGCTCGGCCTCGTCGCCAAGACCATCGCCTCCTGGGGCAGCGAGGCGCAGAAGCGGCGGTGGCTGCCGGGCCTCACCCGCGGGGAGTACGTCGGCTGCTTCGGGCTCACCGAGCCCGGCACCGGATCCGACGCGGGCAACCTCACGACCAGGGCCGTCCGCGACGGCGACGACTACGTGATCAACGGCGCCAAGATGTTCATCACCAACGGCACCTGGGCCGACGTCGTCCTCCTCTTCGCCCGCACGAACGACACCCCGGGACACAAGGGCGTATCCGCCTTCCTGGTGCCCACCGACGCGCCCGGCCTCGGCCGCCGCACCGTCCACGGCAAGCTCGGCCTGCGCGGCCAGGCCACCGCCGAGCTGGTCCTGGAGGACGTCCGCGTCCCCGCCTCGGCCATGCTGGCCCCCGAGGGCAAGGGCTTCTCCGTGGCCATGTCGGCGCTGGCCAAGGGGCGCATGTCGGTGGCCGCCGGCTGTGTGGGCATCGCGCAGGCCGCGCTGGACGCGGCGGTGAAGTACGCGGGAGAGCGCGGGCAGTTCGGCAAGACCATCGCCCACCACCAGCTGATCCAGGAGCTGATCAGCGACATCGCGGTGGACGTGGACGCGGCGCGCCTGCTGACCTGGCGGGTCGCCGACCTCATCGACCGCGGGCAGCCCTTCGCCACGGAGTCCTCCAAGGCCAAGCTGTTCGCCTCCGAGGCCGCCGTGCGCGCCGCCAACAACGCGCTCCAGGTCTTCGGCGGGTACGGCTACATAGACGAGTACCCGGTGGGCAAACTGCTGCGCGACGCACGCGTGATGACGCTCTACGAGGGCACCAGCCAGATCCAGAAGCTCGTCATCGGCCGTGCGCTGACCGGTGTCTCGGCGTTCTGAGTACCCGCCTGAGTAGCTGAGCGGATGTGCCGGGCGGCGCGCTCGCCGAAGCTGTCGTCCATGACAGAGCCGCTCATCAAGAAGCAGAGCACCACCGCCTTCTACGGCCAGGCCGTGGCGTCCTTCGCCATCGCCCTGGCCGCGGTGTCCGTCGGCATCGGGTACCTCGACGCCTCCGCCTGGGTGCGGGCCTTCCTGGCCATCTCGGTGCTGTACCTGACGACCTCCGCCTTCACACTCGCCAAGGTGGTCAGGGACCGCCAGGAGGTGGAGCAGATCGTCAGCAGGGTCGACCAGGCCCGCGTCGACAAGCTGCTCGCCGAGCACGACCCGTTCACCAAGGTCTGATCCGGCCCCCTAAGCGCTTGCTCACCATCAGGGGTATGGTGACTCTCCCGAACGGCGATGGAGAGGGCAGGAGTGGGCATGGGTGCGGCGGAGGAGACCGGCGTCGAGGAGCAGCCGTGGGGCGAGGTCAGCCCTGACGCGGCCAGGCGGCTGCTGATCGCCGCCGTCGAGGCCTTCGCCGAGCGCGGCTACCACGCGACGACCACCCGCGACATCGCGTCCCGCGCGGGGATGAGCCCGGCCGCGCTGTACATCCACTACAAGACCAAGGAAGAGCTGCTCCACCGCATCAGCAGGATCGGCCACGACAAGGCCCTCACCATCCTGCGCACCGCGGCGGACGGCGACGGCTGTGCGGCCGACCGGCTGGCGGCGGCCGTGCGCTCCTTCGTCGGCTGGCACGCCGCGCACCACACCACCGCGCGCGTGGTGCAGTACGAACTGGACGCGCTCGGCGAGGAACACCGTACGGAGATCGTCGCGCTGCGCCGCGAGTCGGACGCGGCGGTCAGGGGCATCATCAACGACGGCGTGCGGGCGGGCGAGTTCGACGTCCCGGACGTGCCGGGCACGACACTCGCCGTGCTCTCCCTCTGCATCGACGTGGCCCGCTGGTTCAACGCGGCCGGGCACCGGACCCCCGACGAGGTCGGCGCGCTCTACGCCGACCTCGTCCTGCGCATGGTGGGTGCCAACCCCGAAGGAGTTCAGAAGCGCCAGGGGCCTCAGAAGTAGTAGCGCGACACCGACTCCGCCACGCACGCGGGCTTGTCGGCGCCCTCGCGCTCCACGGTCACCTGGGCCGTCACCTGCACGCCGCCGTCCTTCGTGGGCGTCACGTCGGTGAGTGCGGCGGTGGCCCGCAGCCGTGAGCCGACCGGCACGGGGGAGGGGAAACGGACCTTGTTGGTGCCGTAGTTGATGCCCATCCGCATGCCTTCGACGCGCATGATCTGCGGCACCAGGCTCGGCAGCAGCGACAGGGTCAGATAGCCGTGCGCGATGGTCGTGCCGAAGGGCCCGTCGGCCGCCTTCTCCGCGTCCACGTGGATCCACTGGTGGTCGCCCGTGGCCTCGGCGAAGAGGTCGATCCGCTTCTGGTCGATCTCCAGCCAGTCGCTGTGTCCCAGCTGTTCGCCGACTCCGGCACGCAGTTCCCCGGCCGATGTGAAGATCCTCGGCTCCGCCATGTCCCTGGCCTCCTAGACGTATGCGTCACGCGCCGACTAAGCGCTTGCTCAGCATGCTGGGTGGGCCGACGCGTGTCAACGGACCAGCCATTAGGGTTCGAGGGGTGCCACAGATTCCAGAGAAGGTCCACGAACTCACCGTCGGCCAGGTGTCGGCCCGTAGCGGCGCCGCCGTCTCCGCCCTGCACTTCTACGAGTCCAAGGGCCTCATCACCAGCCGCCGCACCTCGGGCAACCAGCGCCGCTACCACCGGGACACGCTGCGCCGCGTCGCCTTCATCCGCGCCTCCCAGCGCGTCGGCATCCCGCTCGCCACGATCCGCGAGGCCCTCGACTCGCTGCCCGAGGAGCGCACGCCCAACCGCGAGGACTGGGCGCACCTCTCGGAGCACTGGCGGGAGGAACTGGACGAGCGCATCAAGCAGTTGGGCCGCCTGCGCGACCACCTCTCGGACTGCATCGGCTGCGGCTGCCTCTCCCTGGAGACGTGCGTGCTCTCCAACCCCGACGACGTCTTCGGCGAACGCCTCACCGGCTCGCGCCTGATGGTGGAGCGCCGCTCCAAGGCGTAGTGCGACCGCCCGGGAGGTAGTACAAGAGAGAACAGAGGCACCACACCACATCACTCATGGGGGAGGGCCGATGTCGGTAGCCATCTGCTCGTTGAAGTGGGACGCCGCACAGCACGGGCCGCAGGCCATCAGATACGACAGCGACGGCTACCACCTCGTGCGCTTTCCGTACGGGGCGGAGGCGGAGTCGTACGACCCGTGGCGCATGCACGACCCGGCGAAGGGCGGCACCGCCCCCGCCCAGTACCCGCACGACCGCTCGGGGCTGATCTGGCCCAGCCACGACGGCTGGGGCGTGCTCTCCGCGCTGGTCTTCTGGCAGCCGGACAGCCGGCCCACCGAGTACCGCTTCCGCTTCGTCCGCGACCCGCTGGACCTCACCACCGGCTACGACTCGACGGCCACCACCGACTCCGCGCCCACCAGGGGCAGTCAGTTCCGGTCGTACGTCTGGCAGATGTTCGTCCACCCCGGAACACCTGTCGGGCTGAAGGTCACGGCGCGCGGCGTGGGAGACGTACGACTCGCCACGCCGCTCACGCACGCCCAGTTCAAACTCGCCATTCACACGGGCGTGATGACACCCTGACCGCCGAGCCCCTCCCTCACACCGGCACCAGCGGCCGCAGCTGCCGTGCCCGCGCGCGGGCCACCGCGTCCGGGGTGAGGACGGGGGCGGGCACGACGATGCCGCAGCCCGTGCACACCGCCCCCGAGGACGGCGCGTGCGCCAGACCGCGCTTCCACACCAGGGAGGTGTCCCCGCAGACCGGGCAGGACGTGCCCGGATCCCTCTCCAGTGCCGCGATCAGGCGGCGCAGCACCTCGGCGAGGGGGGCGCGGGGGTGGACACCGGGGTCGTCGCACCAGGCGACCCCGCAGCCGCCCCAGGTGCGGCGGTGCCAGTCGTCCTCGCTGCCGGGGCGCCTGAGCCCGTCGTGCTTCTCCTTGCGGCGGCGCTCCGCGAAGTCCGCCTCGTAGGCGAGCCAGACCGCCCGCGCCGCCTCCAGTTCCTCCAGCGCGGCCACCAGCCGCGCCGGATCGGGTGACCTGTCCTCGGGCCCGAAGCCCGCCCGGGAACACAGATGGTCCCAGGTCGCCCGGTGCCCATAGGGGGCGAACCTCTCCAGGCACTTGCGCAGCGAGTAGCGCCGCAGCGCCAGATCGCTCTGCGGATCACGCACCTGTCTCGCGAGACTCCGGAATCCGGCCATCGCCCTGCACCTCCGTCACACGTCCTTCGTACTGGTACCCCGTGTTCCCTTTATCTGGCGGCGTCGCTGCCGAGCCGAAGCCGAAACGACGTCGTCGAGTAGACGTATCGACACGCGAATCGGCTCCCTTTCGAGGCGACCGCTTTCCGCCTGCCCGCCCGGGCAGGTCTGATGCGCCCAGGAAGGGGGCGCGTTGTGGTGATTCCGAAAAAGCGAAGGTTGTTCATCTTTCGAGTTCGTCAACCCACCAGTAACCTCCGCCGCATCGGCCTTCCGCACGACCCGGAGGAGCAGCCATGCGACGACGCATCGTCAGACTCAGAATGCTCACGGCGGGAGCGGCGCTGGCGCTCGGCGCCTCCCTGATGGCACCCCTGCCGGCTGCGGGGGCGGCGCCGCGGGAGCCCGCCGCCCAGCCCGCCGCCGATGAGGGCGCCGACTACTGCGAGGGGCAGTGCGCGGACGTCCTGCCGCCCGGCGCCAACGGCAACGCGACACTCGCCGAGATCCTCGCCCACCGGCTCCTCGGCACTCAACCCGCTCACGCCGACGACCAGTTGGGCCCGTACGACGCCCTCTCCTCCGGCTACCCCTCCCTCACCGACGACCGCATCGCCGACTTCTTCGGCGACGCCTCCTTCGGGGTGCGCGACGGTCAGGTCGCCTCCGTCACCAGGCCGCGCGTCGACGTGACGATCACGCGCGACAAGAAGTACGGCATCCCCCACATCAAGGGCACCACGCGCTACGGCACCGAGTTCGGCGCGGGCTTCGCCGCCGGACAGGACCGGCTCTGGCTCATCGACCTCTTCCGGCACATCGGACGCGGGCAGTTGACCCCGTTCGCGGGCGGGGCGCCCGCCAACCAAGGCCTTGAGCAGCAGTTCTGGCCGCAGGCCCCGTACACCGAGAAAGACCTGGAGAAGCAGGTCGAGTACATCAAGGCGACCCAGGGCGAGCGCGGCAGGCAGGCCATGGCGGACGCGCAGGCCTATATCGACGGGCTCAACGCCTACCGCGTGAAGGCGAAGAACGGCCGCTACTTCCCCGGCGAGTACGTCCTCACCGGCAAGATCGACGCGATCACCAACATCGGCGAGATCGAGCCCTTCAAGGTCACCGACATGATCGCGCTCGCCTCGGTCGTCGGCGGGCTCTTCGGCAACGGCGGCGGCGGAGAGGTCGAGTCCGCGCTCTCCCTCCTGAAGGCCCAGGAGAAGTACGGCGTCGAGAAGGGCACGAAGGTCTGGGAGTCCTTCCGCGCCCGCAACGACCCCGAGGCCGTCCAGACCATCCACGACGGCACGAGCTTCCCGTACGCCGGAAAACCCGAGAAGGCGCGCGGCACCGCGCTGCCCGACCCCGGCTCGGTCGAACGCGAGCAACTCGTGTACGACCGTGAAGGCGGCGCCAGGTCCGGCGCCAAGGACCCGGTCCGGGCGCCCGAGAAGCTCAAGCCGCTCCAGGGCATGTACGACAAGGGCGTCCTGCCCGCCGACCTCTTCCGGCCGGGGGGCCAAAAGAAGGGCATGTCGAACGCTCTGCTCGTCTCCGGCAAGCACACCGCGAGCGGACACCCCGTCGCCGTCTTCGGCCCCCAGACCGGCTACTTCGCACCCCAGCTCCTCATGCAGCAGGAACTCCGGGGCCCCGGCATCAGCGCCCGCGGTGTCTCCTTCGCGGGGGTCGGGATGTACGTCCAGCTCGGGCGCGGCCAGGACTACGCCTGGTCGGCGACCTCCGCCGGGCAGGACATCACGGACACGTACGCCGTCGAGCTGTGCGAGCCGGGCGGCGGCACCCCCACCAAGCAGTCCACCGGCTACCTCTACCGGGGCACCTGCACCCCCATGGAGAAGCTGGAGCGCGAGAACGCCTGGAAGCCGACCCTCGCCGACTCCACGGCCGCCGGCTCCTACCGCATGCGGGTCCTGCGCACCAAGTACGGCATCGTCACGCACCGCGCGACGGTCGACGCCAAGCCCGTCGCCTACGTCTCGTTGCGCTCCACCTACCGCCACGAGGCCGACTCGATCATCGGCTTCCAGATGCTGAACGACCCCGCGTACGTCAAGGACGCCGCGAGCTTCAAGAAGGCGGCGCGGCACATCAGCTACGCCTTCAACTGGTTCTACGCCGACGCGCGCGACATCGCCTACTACAACAGCGGAGCCAACCCCGAACGCGCCGACGGCATCGACCCCGCCCTGCCCGTCAAGGGCCAACAGGCGTACGAGTGGCGGGACTTCGATCCCGAGGACAACACCTCGGCGCAGACCCCGCCCGCCGCGCACCCGCAGTCCGTCAACCAGGACTACTACATCTCCTGGAACAACAAGCAGGCGAAGGACTTCAGTACGGCCGGTTTCGGCGTCAGCGCCGTGCACCGCGGCGACCTGCTCGACGGGCGGGTCAAAAAGCTCACGCGGGAGGGCGGCGTCACCCGTGCCTCGCTCACCCGGGCCATGTCCGAGGCGGCCGTCACCGACCTGCGCGGCGAGCAGGTGCTGCCCGAGCTGCTGAAGGTGGTGCGGAGCAAGCCGGTCACCGACCCGCGACTCGCCGAGGCGGTGGAACGGCTGGAGGCCTGGCGCAAGGCGGGCGCCCAGCGCAACCAGACGGCCGCGGGCTCCAAGGCGTACGCCCACCCCGACGCCGTACGCGTCATGGACGCCTGGTGGCCGCTGCTCATCGAGGCCCAGTTCAAGCCGGGCCTGGGCAAGGAGCTGTACGAGGCGCTGACCGCGCAGCTGAGCACCGACGAGGCACCCTCCGCGGGCCACGGCCCCACCGGGGCGCACGCCGGATCGGCCTTCCAGTACGGCTGGTGGGGCTACGCCGACAAGGACCTGCGGAAGGTCCTCGGGCAGCCGGTGAAGGGCGAACTGGCCGATGCCTACTGCGGGGACGGCAAGCTCGACGCCTGCCGCGACACCCTGCTCACCACCCTCGCGCAGGCCGTCGCCAAGCCCGCCACCGCGGTCTATCCCGGCGACGCCGCGTGCGCGGCGGGCGACCAGTGGTGCGCGGACGCGATCATCCACCGCCCGCTCGGCGGCATCACGCACAAGCCGGTCCAGTGGCAGAACCGCCCCACCTACCAGCAGGTCGTCGAGTTCCCCCGCCACCGGGGGTAGGCGGCGCCCGGCTCAGACCGTCGCGATCCGCCCGGCGGCGAACACGGCGCGTGCCAGCTCCTCATGGCACACATCGCTGTGCGCGCCGGCGGGCGGGCCGCCGCGCCGCACCACCGACGCCACGTCCACGCTGACGCACCCCTTGGCCGGTATCGCCTCGCCGAGCCTGATGCGCTTGGCGCCGTCCACGGCCCGGATGCCGTCGTACCCGACGGCGCCCCACCGCTCCCACAGGTTCAGAAAGCTCGTGGAGTCCCCGGTCAGCTTCGACGCCAGGGGGTAGAGGCGCCCGAGGGCGTCGTCGTGACGTGAGTAGCAGGACACGAGGGGGCCGTCGATCCGGCGCTGCACGCCGTGCAGGGCGCCGCCGCGCGAGCGGTCGTGCGGCAGCCGCTCGGCGAACGCGTAGTGGGAGAAGGCGCCTTGGAGCAGCGTCACCGACTTCACCGCGCGGACGTCCGCGGGCATGCCGCGCAGGGCGTACGAGACGAGCCTGGCGCCGAAGCTGTGCCCGATCAGGTGCACCCTGACACCGGGTACGTCAGCGGTGAGCAGGCCGATCGCGGGGCCGAGCCCCAGCTGGCCGACCGCGCCCGCCCGGCGCTTCATCGCGAAGTAGGTGCCCTGCCGCAGGAGTTCGTGCGCGCCGTTCCACACCCGCTTGCGCGGGCCGCCCAGCAGCTCGGGCTGCCCGGTGTCGGCGCGGGCCGCGGCCAGCACCTCGCAGACCTGGACCGCGTCGTCGGTGAGCATGGCGGGCTCGCCCGCGCCCGTGTCCTCACCGAGGTTGCGGGCCGGGCTCGTCTCGCGCAGGGAGACCAGCTCACGGACGAGCCGCCCGAACTCGTAGACCCGCGAGGGGACGTCCGAGCGCTCTTCGAGCAGTCCGGCGATCCGGTCGATCGTCGGGCCGTGGTCGGGGAAGGCGCGGTCGAGCGCCTGCCGGGTGGCCGCGTCGAGCACGGGCGCGCCGGGCGGTCCGGGCGCCGCGGCGGTGGCGGTCGAGGGGTCGAAGTCGGGGATCGGCTCGTCGGGGAAGCGGACGGCGGGCCACAGCACCCCGACGTAGCCGAGGCGCACCTCGGCCGCGGCGAGGCGCGGGCAGGGGGCGAAGAAGCGCCGGTACAGCTTGCGGGCGTCCCCTTTGTCGTTGTTCCAGCCGTGCGCGAACACCAGTAGGTCCGTGACGCTCTCGCGTTCCGTGCCGGACAGCAGCCGTTCGCGCTGCGCGGTGTCGACGTCGCCGTCGGCGTCGAAGGTCAGTTCCCAGTAGGGCTCCACGCCGGTATGGTCCTGCCCGCCGGGCCACCTGGCCATACTCCGCGCGGCTCAGGTCAGTTCGCGCTCCCGTGTCTCGGGCAGCGCGAGGACGCACGCCAGGGACACGACCGCCATCGCGCTCACGTACCAGCCCACCGACGAGGAGCCGAACGCCGACTGGAGGCGGGTCGCCACCAGCGGCGACACCGCGCCGCCGAACACACCGCCCAGGTTGTAGGCGAGCGAGGCGCCCGAGTACCGCACGTTCGTGGCGAACAGCTCCGGCAGATAGGCGCCCATGGGGCCGTAGACCACGCCCATGCAGAACAGGGCGCCGCCCAGTGCCAGCGCGATGAGCACCGGTCGGCCGGTGTCCAGGAGCGGGAAGAGGACGAGCCCCCACACCGCGGAGAGCCCGGCGCCCGCGAGTACCAGCCTGCGCCGCCCGTCGCCGTCGGAGCGCGTCGCGGCGAGCCAGGTGCCGGCCGCGAGGAAGAGGCACGCGACGAGGGACAGGCCCAGCATGGTGTTGCGGGAGATGTGCAAGGTGCCGGTGGCGTAGGCGAGGCAGTAGGTCGTGGCGGTGTAGAAGAGGCCGTACGCGACGACCATGCCGCCCGCGCCGAGCAGCAGCTCGCGCGGATGGCGGCGGAGCACGTCGAGCGCGGGGACCTTGCTGGCCTCCTGCGCCTCCATGACCTTCGCGAAGACCGGCGTCTCGCTGATCCGCAGCCGCACGAAGAGGCCGACGCCGACGAGGAGGAAGGAGAGCAGGAACGGCACGCGCCAGCCCCAGGCGCGGAACGCGTCGTCGGAAAGCGCCGAGGAGAGCAGCCAGAAGACGCCGGTGGCCGCGAAGAACCCCACGGACGGGCCGAGTTGGGGGAAGGCCGCGTACATCCCGCGCTTCTTCCTCGGCGCGTGCTCCACGGCGAGCAGCGCCGCGCCGCCCCACTCACCGCCGAGCCCGATGCCCTGGAGGAAGCGCAGCAGGATCAGCAGGACGGGGGCCCAGACGCCCCACGTGCCGTAGCCGGGCAGGAGGCCGACGAGGGCGGTGGACAGGCCCATCAGGAGCAGCGAGGCCACCAGGACGGACTTGCGGCCCACCCGGTCGCCGAAATGCCCGAAGACCACCGAGCCGATGGGCCGCGCCGCGAACGCCACCGCGTACGTGGAGAACGACGCGAGCGTGGCGTTGACGGGATCGAGCGTCGGGAAGAACGCCTGGTTCAGGACGAGGGCGGCCGCCGTGCCGTAGATGTAGAAGTCGTAGAACTCGATGGCCGTCCCGATGAAGGAGGCCACGGCCACGCGGCGCATGCTCTCGGGGCTCGTGTCCTGCTGGGGCCCGGCGTCCTGCCGGGCCCGCTCCGGTGAGATTTCGCTGTGCACGAGCGGCACTCTCACGTTGGATGTAGAGGCCAGTCAATACCTGGGACGGCTCGTCTCGCTCATTGAGACCCTCTCGTTCGGTGAGAGCGGTGATGAACCGGCGAGGCGTCGCGGTGAGCCGCGGTGACGCGGTGCAGATGGATGAGGATGTCGTGCGAGGGCGCGAGGCGGATCTTGTACGGTCCGTCCGGCCAGCCGGAGCCGATGCTGCGCGTCACCCGCGCCTCGCTCAGCCACGCGCGGGCCGGCCTCGGCAGGGAGCGCAGGTCGACGAAGTAGTCCCGGTGGCGCACCTTGTCGAGCGTGTACTCGTTCATGCCGCGCGTCGCGGGGCCCACCGTGAAGGACTTCCACGCGCCGTTGTCGGGGCCCTGGGCCAGGAACGCCCCCCGGTCGAAGGTGAACCCCAGGCTCACGTACCGCTCGCCGAGCCTGTCCCGCAGGAAGGCGCCCTGCATCTTCGGGTAGCGCGGGTCGTGACTCTCGTACGCGACATGGGCGTTGTGGGCCGAGAGGAGCACCTTGCCGCCGGTGTGCCGCTGCCACCACGCGGTGTTCGCCGCCATGAGGCGGTCGCGGTACAGCATGGCCTGCTTCTTGCCCTCGGAGGTGTCCAGGGGGAAGGCGTAGATGGTGGCGGTCTGCGACAGGGACCGGGCGTGCTGGAGCGCCCAGGTGAACTGCCGCTTCCCAGAGGCGGGTCGGCGCTCCTTCAGCAGGTCGAGGGCCTCGCGCGCCTTCTTCGCCAGCTCCCGGCGCTCCTCCAGAGGCCGGCTCATGTACGTGTCGCCGTCCGCGAGGCGCCGCATCGGTGCGTAGCGGCCGGTGATCCTGGGCAGCAGGTCGGGCTCGTGCGCGCGGACGTAGCCCTCCACCCCGTCGGACAGCTCGCGGCCGAGTTCGGGGTAGTTGAGGTCGTTGCCCATGAAGCGCACCTGACGGTCCGGGTGCTTGTCGTTGTACGCGCGCGTCCAGCGGAGCAGGTGGACGTACTCCTCGGTGTCCCAGGGCGTCTTCGCCAGCTCGCGGTGGACGAGTTCACGGACGTCGCCCCCGCCGCCCCGTACGTACGCGTCGAAGCGGAGCCCGGTCGTCCAGCTGACCTCCTGCGAGAACGAGGTGAAGCCCTTCTCCGCCACGAGGTAGCGGAACACCCGCTCCTTCATGGTGAAGAACTCGTGCGAGCCGTGCGTCGCCTCGCCCAGGCCCACCACAGAGGCGTCGCCCACCATCCTGCCCAGGGGCCGCAGGTCCTTCGTGCCGCCGCCGGGGTCGGTCGACCGCAGGGGGTGGGCCGCGCGCTCGATCGCCGCGACCGGGTCGGCCGGGCGGGGCGCCGCCCGCGCCGCCTCGGGGGCCAGGAGCGCCGCTACCCCCGCGGCCGCGGCCAGCAGGAGCGGGACTCTTCGCGGTGTCGTGCGGGGCATGTGGTGCCTCCTGGTTCACTTGAGTCGCCTTGAAGCCGCTCGTCCGGCTCGACCCGAGCCGACGCCTGATCCGACCTGACGCGGCCGGACGCGGCCTGAAGGGCACGATCTCGTACGGCGGTCCGGTGCCGCCATCCGGCAGGCGCCCGGACCGGGGGTGGGGACCGCCCCACCCCCGGCCCCCTTTCGCCACGACATACCGACTGGTTAGTCTGCCGTTTAGTCCGCCGTGGGGGACGGGCCGCGAGAGCCGTGGTCGAGCGCGAGGTCGAAGGAGCCCGCTCGTGGAGAGCCTGAAGGACAAGGGAGTCGTCATCACCGGCGCCGGGGGTGGGATCGGAGCCGCGCTCGCCCGCCGGTTCGCCGCCGAGGGCGCCCGCGTCGTCGTCAACGACCTGGACGGGGCCAAGGCGAGGGCCGTCGCCGACGAGGTGGGCGGCATCGCGGTCCCCGGAGACGCCTCGGGAATCGTGCCGAGGGCCACCGAGGCGCTCGGCGGCACGGTCGACGTGTACTGCGCCAACGCGGGTCTCGGCTCCGCCGGGAGCGAGGCCGCCCCCGAGGAGGTCTGGGCCGCGGCCTGGGACGTCAACGTCATGGCGCACGTACGCGCGGCCCACGCCCTGCTGCCCGGCTGGCTGGAGCGCGGCGGCGGCCGCTTCGTCTCCACCGTCTCCGCGGCCGGCCTGCTCACCATGATCGGCGCCGCACCCTACAGCGTCACCAAGCACGGCGCGTACGCCTTCGCCGAATGGCTCTCGCTGACCTACCGCCACCGCGGCCTGAAGGTCCACACGATCTGCCCGCAGGGCGTGCGCACCGACATGCTCGCCGCCACCGGCACCGCGGGCGACATCGTGCTCACGCCCACCGCGATCGAACCGGAGGACGTGGCCGCCGCGCTCTTCGCGGGCATGGCGGAGGACCGCTTCCTGATCCTGCCGCACCCGGAGGTCGCCGCGTACTACGAGGCCCGCGCGGCCACGCCCGACAAGTGGCTGAGCGGCATGAACCACATCCAGCGGAAGTGGGAGGCGACGCAACGGTGACGAACCCCTTCTCTGAAGCCCCCCACCCCCCGACCCGCACCGGCTCCCTCTACGCCGCCAAGCCCTGGCTCGCCCGTCTTAACGCGGCTCAGCGCAGGCCCGTGGCCCCCGCCCCCTCCCTGGTTCACGCCTTCCGAGCCGCCGTCGCCAGGGCTCCCGAGCACACCGCCCTCGCCTACTTCGACGGGCGCCTGAGCTACCGCGAGACCGACGCCCTCAGTGACTCCGTCGCCGGGTACCTGGCCGCGCGCGGCGTCGTGCGCGGTGATCGGGTCGCGGTCATCCTCCAGAACACCCCGCACTTCGTGATCGCGCTCCTCGGCGCCTGGAAGGCGGGCGCGACGGTGGTGCCCGTCAATCCCATGTACAAGTCCGCGGAGGTCGGCCACGTCCTCGCGGACGCCGGGGTGACCGCGCTGGTCTGCGCGGACCGCGCCTGGGAGGCGTATCTGCGCGCTACGGCGGCGGACTCGCCGGTACGCGTCGTGCTCACCGCCTGCCAGCTCGACCTCCAGACCCGGGGCGACACCCGGGTCCTCGACTTCGAGCGGCTGCCCGTCGCCGCGGACGCCGACGACCTGGTGGCGGTCGCGCGCCAGGGCCTCCCGGCACCCGCCGACCGCGAACCCGGCCCCTCGGACGTGGCCCTCATCAGCTACACGTCCGGCACGAGCGGCACCCCCAAGGGCGCCATGAACACCCACGGCAACATCACCTACAACGCGGAACGCCAGCGCTCCGGCGCCGGAATCCCGGAAGGCGCCTGCTACTTCGCGATGGCGCCGCTCTTCCACATCACCGGCATGGTCGCCCAGATCGGGGCCTGCGTCACCAACGCGGGCACGCTCGCGCTCGCCTACCGCTTCGAGGCCGGCGTGGTCCTCGACGCCTTCGCCGAACACCGCCCGGCGTACACGGTCGGCCCCTCCACCGCCTTCATGGCCCTCGCCGCGCACCCCTCGGTGACCCGCGCCCACTTCGACTCCTTCAAGCTGATCTCCTCGGGCGGCGCGCCGCTGCCCCCGGCCCTCGTGGAGAAGTTCCGCGCGGCCTTCGGCCCCTACCTGCACAACGGCTACGGCCTCACCGAGTGCACCGCCCCCTGCGCCTCCGTACCGCCGGGACAAGAGGCCCCGGTCGACCCCGTGTCCGGCACCCTCGCCGTCGGCGTCCCGGGCCCCGATACGGTCGTACGCATCCTGGACGAGGCCGGCCGCGAGGTCCCGTTCGGCGAGCACGGCGAGATCGTCGTCGCCGGACCCCAGGTCGTCCCCGGCTACTGGCAGCGCCCGGACGCCACCGCCGAGGCCTTCCCCGGCGGCGAACTGCGCACCGGCGACATCGGCTTCATGGACCCCGCCGGCTGGCTCTACGTCGTCGACCGCAAGAAGGACATGATCAACGCGTCCGGCTTCAAGGTCTGGCCGCGCGAGGTCGAGGACGTCCTCTACTCCCATCCGGACGTGCGCGAGGCCGCCGTGGTCGGCGTGCCCGACAGCTACCGCGGGGAGAGCGTCAAGGCATACGTCAGCCTGCGTCCCGACAGTGACACCCGGGCCGAGGACCTGGCGGGGTACTGCCAGGAGCGGCTCGCGGCATACAAGTACCCGCGCGAGGTCGAGATCCTGGCGGAGCTGCCGAAGACGACAAGTGGGAAGATCCTCCGGCGGGAGTTGCGTTCCCGTTCACAGGACAGTCAGGACAGTCAGTGACACGAAAGGCAGGTGGCGGCAGTGGCCAGGACGACGGACGGTGACGGCACGCCCGTCCCGCAGCGGCTGCTGGCCGCCGCCACCCGGCTCTTCGCCGACCACGGCTACGACCGCACGTCGGTGCAGGAGATCGTGGAGGCGGCCGGCGTCACCAAGGGCGCGCTCTACCACTACTTCGGCTCCAAGGACGACCTCCTGCACGAGGTCTACGCCCGGATGCTTCGCGTTCAGCAGGAGCGGCTCGACGCCATCGCGGACGCGGACGCCCCGGTCGAGCGGCGGGTCCGCGACGCCGCGGCGGACGTCGTGGTCACCACCATCGACAACCTCGACGACGCCTCGATCTTCTTCCGCTCCATGCACCACCTCGGCCCCGAGAAGAACAAGCAGGTACGCGCGGAACGCCGCCGCTACCACGAGCGCTTCCGGGCCCTGATCGAGGAGGGCCAGGAGTCCGGCGTCTTCTCCACGGCGACCCCGGCGGACCTGGTGGTGGACTACCACTTCGGCTCGGTCCACCACCTGTCCACGTGGTACAGCCCCGAAGGCCCCCTGACACCCCAACAGGTGGCGGACCACTTGGCGGACCTGCTGCTGCGGGCCTTGCGGCCGTGAGATTCAGCCTGTCCGGCGTTTGAGGACGAACTCGGCGAAGCCGGTGATCAGCGGCGCCCACGGCCCGGGGTCAGAGATACCGCTTCAGCTCCCGCCGGGCCAGCGACCGCTGATGCACCTCATCAGGCCCATCGGCCAGTCTCAGCGTCCGCGCCGCCGCCCACAGCTCCGCCAGCGGGAAGTCCTGACTGACCCCGCCCGCCCCGTGCAGCTGCACCGCCCTGTCGAGGATGTCCACCACCGCCCGCGGCGTGGCGATCTTGATGGCCTGGATCTCGGTGTGCGCGCCGCGGTTGCCGACCGTGTCCATCAGCCAGGCCGTCTTCAGGACGAGAAGGCGCAGCTGCTCCACGGCGACGCGCGCGTCCGCGATCCACTCCTGTACGACGCCCTGCTGGGCCAGCGGCTTCCCGAACGCCGTACGCGCCACCGCGCGCTCGCACATCAGCTCGATGGCCCGCTCGGCCATGCCGATCAGCCGCATGCAGTGGTGGATCCGGCCGGGCCCGAGCCGCGCCTGCGCGATGGCGAAGCCGCCGCCCTCCTCGCCGATGAGATGCGTGACGGGCACGCGCGCACCGTGGAAGACGACCTCCGCGTGCCCGCCGTGGGAGTGGTCCTCGTAGCCGTACACCCGCATCGCGCGCTTCACCTCGACACCCGGCGTGTCACGCGGCACCAGCACCATCGACTGCTGACGGCGGATGTCGGACCCCTCCGGATCCGTCTTGCCCATCACGATGAAGATCTCGCAGTCCGGGTTCATCGCCCCGGAGATGTACCACTTGCGCCCGGTGATGACGTACTCGGAGCCGTCCGGGGACCGCTCGATCCGCGTGGTGATGTTCGTGGCGTCGGATGAGGCCACCTCCGGCTCGGTCATCGCGAACGCGGAGCGGATCTCCCCGGCGAGCAGAGGTTCGAGCCACCTCTTCTTCTGCTCCGCGCTGCCGAACTGGGCGAGGACCTCCATGTTGCCGGTGTCCGGGGCCGCGCAGTTCAGCGCGGTGGGCGCCAGGTGCGGGGAGCGGCCGGTTATCTCGGCGAGCGGCGCGTACTGGAGGTTCGTCAGCCCGGCACCGTACGCGGAGTCGGGGAGGAAGAGGTTCCACAGGCCCTGGCGGCGGGCCTCGGCCTTCAACTCGCCGACCACGGCCGGGGTGTCCCAGGGCGAGGCCAGGCCGGCGCGCTGTTCATCGGCGACGGGCTCCGCCGGATAGACGTACTCGTCCATGAAGGCGAGCAGCTTGGTACGGAGTTCCTCGGTGCGCGCGTCGAATGCGAAGTCCATGGGTCGCTCAGCCTTCCTGAAGGGTGGTCAGGCCGTGCTCGATGAACACGGGCACCAGCTCGCCGATCCGGTCGAAGCCCGCGCCGACCGTCTGGCCGAGCGTGTAGCGGTAGTGGATGCCCTCCAAGATGACGGCCAGCTTGAACCACGCGAAGGCGGTGTACCAGGAGACCGAGGAGACATCACGCCCCGAGCGCGCGGCGTACCGCTCGATCAGTTCGGCGGGGTCCGGGTGTCCCGGCGCGCCCGCCGTGGTGCTGACGGGGGATTCGGGCACCTCCAGCTTCGCGCTGTACATCACGAGCAGGCCGAGGTCCGTGAGCGGATCGCCGAGCGTGGACATCTCCCAGTCGAGGATGGCCTTGATCCGGTCGTCCTCGCCGATCAGGACGTTGTCCAGGCGGTAGTCGCCGTGGATGACGGTCGGCGCGGGCGAGGCGGGCAGGTCGCGGCCGAGCGCCGCGTGGAGTTCGTCGATGCCGGCCAGGTCGCGGTTGCGGGAGGCGTCCAGCTGCTTGCCCCAGCGGCGCAGCTGCCGGTCGAGGAAGCCCTCGGGCCGCCCGAAGTCGCCGAGCCCGACCGCCGCGGGGTCGACGGAGTGCAGATCGACGAGCGTGTCGACGAGGCCGAGCACGGCGGCGCGGGTGCGCACGGGGCCGAGCGGCGCGAGTTCCTCGGCGGTGCGGTACGGGGTGCCGTCCACGAACTCCATGACGTAGAACGGCGCCCCGGCCGCCGCGTTGTCCTCGACGGCCTCGCCCAGCAGCACGGGCGCGGGCACGGGCACGTTCGTGGGGTGCAGGGCCTCGATGACCCGGTACTCACGCTTCATGTCGTGCGCGGTGGCCAGCACATGGCCCAGCGGGGGCCGCCGGACGACCCAGCGCGCGGTGCCGTCGGTCACGGCGTACGTGAGATTGGACCTGCCGCCCTCGATCAGCCGCGCCGTGAGCGGCCCGCCGACCAGGCCCGGCCGCTCGCGGTCGAGGTGGCCGCGCAACTGGTCGAGGTCGAGTCCCGGCGGCTGGTCTGGGCGCATCTGTCGCTCCTGATCGGCGTGGTGGTGGCGTGCCACCCCATGATGCCGACCAGTCGGTATGCCGTCCAGACCCCCCGGCTTCAGGGCGCAAGGTCAAAGGGGCGACGGCGCAGGGGTCAGTGGTCGTCCCAGTGGCCGTCGTGCTCCGCGTGCCGGTGTCCGTCGTGGAGGTAGTCGACGTGGTCGCCGTGCGGGACGGAGGGGTGACCGCAGCCGTCGCCGTGCCGGTGGCCGTGGTTCTGGTGGGCGGTGTGCTCGGCCGGCTCGCACTCGTCGTAGTGGTCGGAGTGCAGACGGTGCATATGCCCGTCGTGCGCGTAGTCGACGTGGTCGCCGTGCGGCACCTCGGGGTGCCCGCACGCCGGGCCGTGGATGTGGTCGTGCACCGGGTGTTCGTGGTGGAGCGTGGTCATGGCGCGCACCTTCTGTGACGTCCGGGGAGGCTGACTCTCTCAGGCTAGCCCCCGATGCCCCCTTAGTGCCGGTATGTCAGTCTTGTCGATGTTTCCTGGCCTGCGGGGCGGTGACCCGTGGGGTGATCAGTGAAGGCAAGCCGATGACGGCGACCGGATGAGAGCGACCCCATGAAGGCGATCAGCTACCGCGGCTACGGCGGACCCGAAGTCCTTGAGTACGGCGAGGTGCCCGACCCCAAGGTCGGCCCCGACTCCGTCCTCGTGAAGGTGCGGGCCGCCGCCGTCAACCCCGTCGACTGGAAGTGCCGCGAGGGCTATCTCGACGGCGTGCTCGAACCGGTCTTCCCCGTGATCCCTGGCTGGGACGTCGCCGGAGTGGTGGTCCAGCCGGGCCCCTCCGTCCCCGAGTTCGCCGTCGGGGACGAGGTCATCGGGTACGTACGCGAGGACTTCCTCTCGCGCGGCACCTTCGCCGAGTACGTCGCCGCGCCCGTACGCACCCTCGCCCGCAAGCCCCGCAACCTCACCTTCGAGGAGGCCGCGGGCCTGCCGCTCGCCGGGCTCACCGCCTACCAGGTGATCACCAAGGCGCTGGACGTCAAGGAGGGCGACGTCGTCCTCGTGCACGCGGCGGCCGGCGGGGTCGGCTCCATCGCCGTGCAGCTCGCCCGGCACGCGGGCGCCCGCGTCATCGGCACGGCGGGCGAACACAACCACGGCTTCCTGCGCGAGCTGGGCGCCGAGCCGGTGACCTACGGGGAGGGGCTGGTGGACCGGGTCCGCGCCCTTGCCCCCGAGGGCGTGGACGCGGCCTTCGACACCATCGGCGGCGACACCCTCAAGGCGTCCGCCGAACTCCTCGCGCCGGGCGGTCGGCTGGCGTCCATCGCGGACGGCGGGGTGCTCGGCCTGGGCGGCCACTACTGCTTCGTACGCCCCGACGCCGCCGACCTGACGCGGCTCGTCGAGCTGGTGGAGCAGGACGTGGTGACCATCCACGTCGACGAGACGTTCCCGCTGGAGCGGGCCGCCGACGCGCACCGGCGCAGCGCGCAGGGCCGCACCCGCGGAAAGGTCGTCGTCACGGTCGACTGGACGGAGTGAGGCGGGGTCCCGCACCCCCGGCCACCCGCACGCCGTCCGCGAGGCGCCCCTCAGACCACCGTCGCCGCCGCGCAGACCGCGAGCGCCAGCGTGCACACGGCCGCCGTCCACGCGGCCCCCGCGCTGAGCGTCCGTGGCCTGCGGGCGCTCAACGCGAGCATCCTGCGGTGCGCGACCACCAGGAAGCCGAGCCAGAGCAGCAGGCACAGGGCACAGACCAGCAGGTCGGACGCGGTGGCTCCGCCGTGCAGGACCGCGCGGGCGGCGAGGACCGCAGCGACCGTGCAGGACAGCGTCGTACGCCGCCACGCGAGCCGGGTCCGCTCCGGCTGGAGCCCGGGATCGCGGACCGGCTCCGCCTCCGCGTCCGTCACCCCTCCCACCCGAAGAGCACGACCACCACCATGGCGAGCGCCACCACCGCGACCACCAGGCTCAGCACCGTCGGGAAACGGCCCGCGGGCAGGTCCTCGCCGCGCCGCATGGCCCGTTCGCAGCGCACCCAGTGGTTGACCGCCCGCAGCGAGCACAGGACGCCCGCGGCGAGCAGCGCGAGCGCCAGCCCGATCCGCCAGCCCCAGCGCAGGTCCGGCAGGAACTGGTCCACGGCGAAGCCGCCGCCGATCAGCGCGAGCGCGGTGCGCAGCCAGGCCAGGAAGGTGCGTTCGTTGGCGAGCGAGAAGCGGTAGTCGGGGGTGTCGCCCTCCTCGCGGATGCGCTCGGGCGTGAACCACAGCTTCAGACCCTGTACGAAATTGCTCACGGCCGCACCCTAAGCCGTGCCGGTCAGCTCGCGCGGAAGGCCCTCAGGCGGTGATAGGCGGCGAGCCCGTCCGGTACCCACTCCCACTCGTCGAGCTTGTGCTCCAGCTCGTCGTCGGTGAGGAAGGTGTGCCAGGCGACCTCCTCGACCTGCGGGTTCACCGGCAGCTCGCAGCGCACCTCGTAGACGTACGACCACCAGGTGCGGCCCGCGCCGTCGTCGTAGAGGAACTTGAACAGCGGCGTCGGGCGGGGGAGTTCCATGACCCCCAGCTCCTCCTGGGCCTCGCGCAGCGCCGCGTCGTCGCAGGCCTCGCCCGCCCCGACCACGCCGCCCACGAACATGTCGTACTGGGAGGGGAAGACCAGCTTGGTCGCGGTGCGGCGGTGCACGAAGACGCGGCCCTCGGTGTCGCGCGCCTGGATGAACACGCAGCGGTGGCGCAGGCCGCGCGCGTACGCCTCACCGCGCGGGGCCTCGCCGACCACCTCGTCGTGCTCGTCGACGATGGCCAGGATCTCCTCGCGGGGGTCGGGCAGGGGCTGAGTGTGTGCCGTCATGCCGGCCATCCAAGCACTCGCCCGGCAATCTCTGTCCGTCGGCCGGTTGACGTGCCGCGCTCCGCTGCCCAGGATCTGACCCACCGGTAACTTCGCGGGCCCCTGTCGAGGAGGACGACCCCCATGGCGTACGACGCAGATGTGATCGTGATCGGGGCGGGGCTCGCCGGACTCGCGGCGACCGCGGAACTCGTCGACGCGGGCCGCCGGGTCATCCTCGTCGACCAGGAGCCCGAGCAGTCCATCGGCGGACAGGCGCACTGGTCCTTCGGCGGCCTCTTCCTGGTGGACTCGCCCGAGCAGCGGCGGATGCGGATCAAGGACTCCCACGCGCTGGCCCTCCAGGACTGGATGGGTACGGCCGCCTTCGACCGCCCCGAGGACCACTGGCCGCGCGAGTGGGCCGAGGCGTACGTCGACTTCGCGGCCGGGGAGAAGCGGTCCTGGCTGCGCGGCCAGGGCGTCCGCTTCTTCCCCGTCGTCGGCTGGGCCGAGCGCGGCGGCTACGACGCACAGGGCCACGGCAACTCCGTACCGCGCTTCCACATCACCTGGGGGACGGGCCCGGGACTGCTCGCGCCGTTCGTGCGGCGGGTGCGCGCCGGGGTCGCGCGCGGCCTCGTCCAGCTGAGGTTCCGCCACCGGGTCACCGGCCTCACGCGCAGCGCGGGCAGCGTCGACACTGTCTCCGGCGAGGTCCTCGAACCGTCGGACGCCGAGCGCGGCAGGGCCAGCGGCCGGGAGGTCGCGGGCACCTTCGAGTTCCGCGCCCAAGCGGTGATCGTCACCTCGGGCGGCATCGGCGGCAACCACGACCTCGTACGCGCCAACTGGCCCGAGCGGCTGGGCACTCCGCCCGAGAAGATGATCTCCGGGGTGCCCGCGCATGTGGACGGCAGGATGCTCGGCATCGCCGAGGACGCGGGAGCGCGCCTCATCAACCGCGACCGCATGTGGCACTACACCGAGGGCATCCAGAACTGGAACCCCATCTGGGAGCGGCACGGCATCCGCATCCTGCCGGGCCCCTCGTCCCTGTGGCTCGACGCGCGCGGCGACCGCCTGCCCGTGCCGCTCTTCCCCGGCTTCGACACCCTCGGCACACTGCACCACATCATGAGCACCGGCTACGACTACACCTGGTTCGTGCTCAACCAGCGCATCATCGGCAAGGAGTTCACGCTCAGCGGCTCCGAGCAGAACCCCGACCTGACCGGGAGGTCGGTGCGCGGCGTCCTCGACCGCGCGCGCTCCGAAGTGCCGGGCCCCGTCAAGGCGTTCATGGACCACGGCGTCGACTTCGTGGTGGAGAAGGACCTCGGCGCACTGGTGCGCGGGATGAACGCGCTCGGCAAGGAACCCCTCATCGAGGAGGCCGCGCTGCGCCGCACCCTCGCCGCCCGCGACCGCGAGATCGCCAACCCCTTCACCAAGGACCTCCAGATCACCGCCATCCGCGGCACCCGCAAGTTCCTCGGCGACCGTCTCATCAGGACCGCCGCCCCGCACCGCATCCTCGACCCCAAGGCCGGCCCCCTGATCGCCGTACGCCTCAACATACTCACCCGCAAGACGCTCGGCGGCCTGGAGACCGACCTCTCCTCGCGCGTTCTGACCGAGGGCGGCGCCCCCCTTCCGGGTGTGTACGCGGCCGGGGAGGCCGCCGGTTTCGGCGGCGGGGGAGTGCACGGCTACCGCTCGCTCGAAGGGACCTTCCTCGGCGGCTGCCTCTTCTCCGGGCGCACCGCGGGCCGTGCGGCCGCCCGCGAGGTGAGTTGAGCAGCTCTTTACCAAGCGGGGGCGTCCCAGGTGAAGGGCGAAGTCCGGGGATAGTGAAACGAGTTGGTGAACAACGAAGGTTAGGCTGCCCTTGACGTGGAGTGGTGCCTACCGCTTTGCTGTGCGTGATCATTCGTAAGCGAACCGCGCCGGGGAGGACGTCCCGCGGTGTCACCACCTCCACCCCCACTGGGCCGTTCCCGCAAGAGGGCCGCGGCGCACACCTTCGACCCCGCGCTCGACGACGCCGAACTGGTCGCCGCACGGGCCGCGTTGGCGCAGGGGCGCTGGATCGAGGTCCGCGCGCTGCTCGCCGCGACCGGCGACGACTGGGACCGCAGGGGCCACCGCTTCGACGTCCTCGGGCAGGAGCCCACCACGGCCGCGTGGGCCCGCGACTGGCGGCTCGTGGAGCCCGAGAGCTACGACGCCGAGGTGCTGCTCGCCTTCGCCGCCGTCCACAAGGCGCTGCGCGACAAGAAGCGTCCGGACCAGGCGCGCGCCCTGTGCCGGGAGGCGGCCACCCGTGTCCCCGCCGACCCGACGCCCTGGCTCGCGCTGCTCCTGCTCGAACGGTCACTGGGCCGCGAGGAGGACGTCGTACGCCTCTTCGACGAGGTCCGCCACCGCCACCCCGAGCACCACCACGCCCACCATCTGATGGCCGCCCGCCTCGCCGAGCGGCGGCCGGGCGCGGGCCAGGACCCGCTGCACGAGGTCTACGACTTCGCCGCCTGGGCCGCCGAACAGGCTCCCGCCGACTCGCCGTTGGCGGTGCTGCCCGTCGTCGCGCACGCCGAGCGCTACCGCGTCCTCGCCGCCGCCGGCCTGGAATCGCCCAACCCGATGGCCTCCGGGCACTGGACCGGGCGCCGCGCCCGCGGCGTCATGAAGACCGCCTTCGACTGGTGGCTGGAGTGGGAGACGCCCGACGAGCCGACCCACCCGCGCTGCCACGTCGACCTCAACTTCCTCGCCCACGCCCAGTGCTGCGAGGGCAGGGCGGCCGAGGCCGCCGTGCTCTTCCACCGCATCGGCCGGCACGCGACTCCGGACCCCTGGTCGTACCCGGACCGGGACCCGCACCGGGCGTTCACCGCCGCGCGCGCCTCCGCACTCGGATCGGTCTGAACGGCCCCTATCCCCTGCAAGGCCCTCAGAAGGCCCCCGAAAACATCCCGAAAGGACAACCGCGCCATGGCGACGGGCAGTTCGAGCACGAGCGGCACCAGATCCCTCGGTGAACCGACGGGTGACAGCGGGATCAGCACGTACAAGGGGCAGGAACGCGCGCTGCGCGCGGGCCGCCTCGGCACGGCGGGCCTGCTGCTCTCCGTGCTCGCCGCGACCGGCCCGCTGATGGTGGTCGCCGGAGTCATGCCCACCACGTACGGCGTGATGGGCATCGTCGGACAGCCCCTGCTCTTCCTCATCCTCGGCGTCGTCCTCGCGCTCTTCAGCCTCGGGTACGCGGAGATGAGCCGGCACGTCCACAACGCCGGGGCCTTCTACGCGTACATATCCCGTGGCCTCGGCGGCACCGCGGGCGCGGGCGCCGCGCTGGTGGCCCTCGTCGCCTACAGCGCCCTCCAGGCGGGCCTGTACGGCCTGCTCGGCTTCGAGGTGTCCGGGCTGCTCCTGACGTACTTCGAGGTCGAGGTCGCCTGGTGGATCCCCGCGCTGGTCACCGTCGCCGTCGTCGCCGTGCTCGCCTGGCTGAAGATCGACCTGAACGCCCGCGTGCTCGGCGTGCTGCTGCTCGTCGAGGTGGCGCTCGTCGTCATCTTCGACATCGCGGCCATCGCCGACCCGGCGCGGGAAGGCCTGTCCCTGGAGGCGTTCCACCCGGACACCCTCACCGGCGCGGGCGTCGCCACGTCCCTGTGCTTCTGCATCGCGGCCTTCACCGGCTTCGAGCAGGCCCCCGTCTACGCCGAGGAGACCAGCCGCCCGCAGGTCGTCGTCGCCCGCGTGATGTTCTTCGCCGTCGGCTTCGTCGCCGTCTTCTTCGCGCTCAGCTCCTGGGCGCTGACGGTCGCGGCCGGCCCCTCCGGAATCGTCCCGGCGGCCCGGGAACAGAGCGCGGGGCTGCTCTTCGGCCTCACCGAGTCCCGGCTCGGCGCCACCTTCACCGACGTACTCCATGTCCTGTTCGTGACCGGCATGTTCGCGGCGATCCTCAGCTTCCACAATGTGGTCGCGCGGTACGCGTTCGCGATGGGGCGCGAGGGGCTGCTGCCCGCCGCGTTCGGCCGTACCAACACCTCGACCGGCGCGCCCGGCACCGGCTCGCTGCTCCAGACCGTCGTCTCCGTCGTGGTCGTCGTGGGCTTCGCGGCCGCCGACGACGGCCCGGCGGGCGACCCGACCGCGCCCGTGCTGCACCTGTTCACCTGGGGCGGCAACATCGGCGCGCTCGGCGTGATCCTGCTGATGGCCACCGCGTCCGTCGCCGTCATCGTCTTCTTCGCCCGCAGGGGCGCCGCGCGGGCCCAGGCCTGGCGCATCACGGCGTCCGCGCTCGCCGCGGCCGGGCTCCTCGTCATCGCGGGCTACACGGTCAAGGACTTCGACGTCCTGGTGGCCGCGGGCCCCGACTCGCCGCTGAGCTGGGCGTTGCCCGGGATCATCTTGCTTGCGGCGGTCATCGGAGTGGTCCACGGGGCGATCCTGCGAGCGAGAAACTCCGAGGCGCACGCGCGCATCGGCCTGGGCAACGAGGCGTTCCAGCTCGAGAAGGCGTCCTCGTCGCCGGGGGCGTAAACGAGACGGAGGGGCTGAAAATTCAGCCCCTCCGGCGTTTGAGGAGCGGGGTCCGGGGCGGAGCCCCGCGAGACGGCGCGCTAGATAACCAAGGACAGCAGAAGAACAAGCGCCCCCGCCACCACGGAGATGATCGTCTCCATCACGGACCACGTCTTGATCGTCTGGCCGACGTCCAGGCCGAAGTACTCCTTGACCAGCCAGAACCCGGCGTCGTTCACGTGCGAGAAGAACAGCGACCCCGCACCGATGGCCAGCACCAGCAGCGCCGTGTGGGACGTCGACATGTCCGCCGCCAGCGGCGCCACGAGACCCGCTGCCGAGATCGTCGCGACCGTCGCGGAACCCGTCGCGAGCCGGATGGCGACCGCGATCAGCCAGGCCAGCAGCAGTGCGGGAATCGACCAGTCCTTGGAGAAGTCCAGGATCATCCGGCCCACGCCCACATCGATGAGCGTCTGCTTGAAGCCGCCGCCCGCGCCCACGATCATCAGCACGCCCGCGATCGGGGCGAGCGACTTCTCGACGGTCGTGGAGAGCCGCTCCTTGGTGAAACCGGCCGCGCGGCCCAGCGTGAACATGCCCACGATCACCGCCGCGAGCAGCGCGATCAGCGGCGAGCCGATGACGTCGAAGACCCGCTGCACGGTGGCCTCGGGGTCGTCGACCACGATGTCCACCAGCGCCTTGGCCAGCATCAGCACGACGGGCAGCAGTACGGTCGCCACCGTGACACCGAAGCCGGGACGCTTCTCCAGGTCCTCCGAGGGCCGCTGCGGGATCATCTTCTCGGGGGCGGGTACGTCCACCCAGCGCGCCGCGACCTTCGAGAACAGCGGCCCCGCGATGACCACCGTGGGAAGGGCGACGAGGACGCCGAGGGCCAGCGTGACACCGAGGTTGGCCTCCACCGCGTCGATGGCGACGAGCGGGCCGGGGTGCGGCGGGATCAGCCCGTGCATGACGGACAGGCCGGCCAGGGCCGGGATGCCGATCCGCATCAGCGAGTAGTTGCCGCGCTTGGCGACCATCAGAACCACCGGGATCAGCAGCACGATGCCGACCTCGAAGAAGAGCGGCAGACCGATCACCGAGGCGATCAGGACCATCGCCCACGGCATCGCGCGCCCGCCCGCCTTGGCGAGGATCGTGTCGACGATCTGGTCGGCACCCCCGGAGTCGGCGAGCAGCTTGCCGAGGATCGCGCCGAGCGCGATGAGCACACCCACGCCCGCCACGGTCGAGCCGAGGCCGGCCGTGAAGCTGGCGATGGCCTTGTCGAGAGGGGCACCCGAGAAGGCGCCGAGCGCGAGCGACCCGACGGTCAGCGCGAGGAAGGCGTGCAGCTTGAACTTGGTGATGAGCAGGACGATGACGGCGATGCCCGCGAGAACGGCGATCCCGAGCTGGGCATGGCCCGCCGAGGTGATCGGCTCGACGGAGTCCGCTGCCAGCATCTCGACGCTGAGATGGGTCACGGTGGCTTCCTTGTACGTGATGGTGGTGCGGTGCGGGAGCGCGCCCGAGGGGCGCGGGGAACTGCGCGGCCGGCCCTGGGCGGCCCGCAGGTATGAATCCGGTACGAATCCGGCCGAACGCTCAGCCGAGGTGGCTCAAGGCCTCCGCGGCCCTGGCGGCGATCTCCACCGGAGACCCGGCGACATCGACGGCGACCCCCGCCTCATCGCTCCCGAGAGGCTGCAACGTGGCGAACTGCGAATCGAGCAGCGCCGTAGGCATGAAGTGCCCCTTGCGCTGCCTCATCCGCTCCTCGATGAGCTTCCGATCGCCGGTGAGGTGGACGAAGACGACGCCGGGGGCGGCGGCCCGCAGCCGGTCCCGGTAGCTCCGCTTCAGCGCCGAGCTGCTGACCACCCCGCCCCGCCCCGCGCGCCCGTGCGCCCAGCCGCCGATGGCGTCGAGCCACGGCCGGCGGTCGTCATCGGTGAGCGGAGTGCCGGAGGACATCTTCCGGACGTTCTCCGGCGGGTGGAAGTCGTCGCCTTCGGCGTACGGGACGCCGAGCCGGTCCGCGAGCAGGGGGCCGATCGTGGTCTTGCCGGTCCCTGCCACGCCCATGATCACGACGACGTGGGGGGTGCTCATCGCGTGCCTCGCTGTCTTCATCGACATCATCGACATCGTTCGGTTCGTTCACGCCACTGAAACCCATTAGGTATGACGAATTCAAGAGCCTGTGATGTAAAAGTCTGACTTATTGTTCACGGGGCTCTCCTCGTAGGCTTCCGTCATGACCGCACAGACCCGAGGGCTCCACTCCCGCGTACTGGAAAGCCTCGGGCCCGCCATCACCGCGGGCGAGTACCCACCCGGCAGCGTCCTGCGCACGGACGAACTGGCCCAGCGCTTCGAGGTCTCCCGCTCCGTGATGCGGGAGGCGGTCCGGGTCCTGGAGTCCATGCACCTCGTCGCCTCCCGGCGCCGCGTGGGCGTGACCGTACTGCCCACCGAGGAGTGGAACGTCTACGACCCGCAGGTCATCCGGTGGCGTCTGGCCGGCGCCGACCGGGCACGCCAGTTGCGCTCCCTCACCGTGCTGCGCTCCGCGATCGAACCGGTCGCCGCGGGCCTCGCCGCCCGGCACGCCACGGCCGCCCAGTGCGCGGAGCTGACCGAGTGCGCCCTCGGCATGGTCGCCCACTCGCGCGGCCACCAGCTGGAGGGCTATCTGAAGCACGACGTCGCCTTCCACCGGGTCATCCTCAACGCCTCCGGCAACGAGATGTTCGCCCGGCTCGGCGACGTCGTCGCGGAGGTCCTGACCGGGCGCACCGCCCACCAGGTGATGTTCGAGGACCCCGACCCGCCGGCCGTCTCGCTGCACGTCCAGGTCGCGGAGGCCGTCCGGGAGGGCGACGCCGCCCGCGCCGAGGCGCTGACCCGGGAGATCGCCCTCGGCGCCCTCGAAGAGCTGGACATCCTGGCGCCCTGACGCCGGGCGTCCGCCGGGTCGGCGACAATGGGCCCCATGTCCCGACGCGCCACACGCCCCACGACCTGCCCCTGCGGCCACGTCGAGCCGTACGAGAAGTGCTGCGGCCGACTGCACCGCGGCGAGGCCGCCGCCGGCACCCCCGAGGAGCTGATGCGCTCCCGCTACAGCGCGTTCGCGGTGCGGGACGAGGCCTACCTGCTGCGCACCTGGCACCCCCGGACCAGGCCGCCCCGCGTGGAGTTCGACCCGGCGCTGAGCTGGGTGGGCCTGGAGATCGAGGAGACCACCGAGGGCACCGCGTTCCACACCACCGGCACGGTGACCTTCCGCGCCCGGTACACCGACGGGGGCCGCCCGGACGCGCTGCACGAGCGGAGCCGCTTCGAGCGGCTCGACGGGGCGTGGGTGTACGTCGACGGAATGTTCATCGACTGAAACGTCCACCGCCTTCACACCCCGTGTGCGCACACCCGTCGGGACCCGGCCACCAGCGCACCCGCGCGCATGGGACTGCTGGGATGCGGAGATTCACACGGGGTGTGTCCGGTACGGACATGACCCTCCCCCGGAGTCGCCGCAAGGCCGCCGACGGGCCCAAACGCCCTGGCCCGGCCGCCTGTTCGACCCCCCTGTGCGGCCGCGGACATCGGCGGGAACCCTCGCTGCGGCCGCCCGGTGCCGCCAGTAGCGTCTGCCTGCTCCCTGTCCCTCACGCAGTCCCGTACGCAGTCCGTACGCCGTGCGATGGAAGAGGCGCCCGATGGCCGACACCGGACAGCACCAGCAGACCCACGAGCGTTACATGGGTGGCAGCCCCGAAGCGGAACGCCTGATCTTCGAACGCCTGGCCGGTGGGCTGATGAGGGTCCAGGAGAAGAACCGCCGCGCGAGCCGGGGCGCCGACCTGGAACGCGCCCTGCACGCCAAGGCCGTCCTCGGCGTCGAGAACGCCAGGCTCTGCTTCCACGACGACCTCCCCGACGCCCTGCGCGGCGGCTTCGCGCAACCCGGCGCCGCCTACCCCGCGACCGTACGGCTCTCCAACGCGAGCGGCATCCGGCAGGCCGACGGGGCACCCGACCTGCGCGGCATCGCCGTGCGCGTGGCGGTGTCCACCGAGGAGAGCCACGATCTGCTCGCCACCAACCACCCCGTCTCGCACGCCCGTGACGCCCGTGAGTTCGTGGCCTTCGCCAAGGTCATGGCGGGCGCCACCACCCGCGTACGGAAGGCCGTCGCGCTCTTCGTCGAACTCCCGCTCGCCGTCGGACCCTCCACGGCCGCGCGGATGCGCCGCAACATCCGCTCCGCCGCCCGCCGCGAGGTCAGCAGCCTCGCGGCCGAGACGTACTGGAGCCGCAGCGCCATCCTGTGGGCCCAGGCGGGACCCGTCCGCTATCTGCTGCGCCCCCGCGGCCCGGCCGCGGGGCCCGGAACCGGCCACCGCGATCCCCAGTACCTACGCCGCGACCTGGAGACCCGCCTCGCCCGCCAGGACATCGCCTTCGACCTGTGCGTACAGCGGTACGTCGACGAGCGGCGCACGCCCGTCGAGGACGGCTCCGTCGAATGGCTGGAGTCCGTCGCGCCCGCGCTGCCCGTCGCCACGCTCACCGTCCCGAGCCAGGACCTCGACACCGCGGAGGCGCGCGCCGCGGGGCGCCGCGTGGACACGATCGGCTTCAACCCGTGGTTCACCACCGACGACTTCCGCCCCCTCGGCAATCTCAACCGCGCCCGCAAGGCCGCGTACGAGGCGAGCGCGGCCCACCGCCACGGGCTGCGCTTCGTCACCGAGGAACCGCTGCGCAACAAGCTGTTCGGTGCCCCCGTCGGCGCCGCGTTCCGGCTGGTGAACCGCTACGTGCCCTGGCACCGGCTGCCGCCGGCGGCGAGCCTGCTCAACCTCGTCTTCCTGCGCAAGGCGCTGCGCCGCCGCAACCTCATCGACACCGACGTCCACGAGGCACCGCCCAAGGCCGAGCCGGTCCCGGCGCCGCCCGATGAACGGCTGCGGACGGTCCGTTCCTACGACGGTTCGTACAACGACCTCTCCCGTCCCGCCATGGGCGCCGTGGGCGCCCCCTTCGGACGCAACCTCAAGCCGGTCTACCGGCCCGACCTCTTCGACGTACCGAACCCCGTCACGGTCAGCCGCCAACTCCTGTACCGCGACACGTTCCTGCCCGCCACCTCGCTGAACGTCCTGGCCGCCGCCTGGATCCAGTTCCAGGTGCACGACTGGGTCAACCACGGCCGCCACAAGCCGGGCGGCAAGACCGTCGAGGTGCCGCTGCCACCCGGTGGCACCTGGCAGAACACCCCCGGCGGGCCCGCGGAGCACGTGATGCGCTTCGCCGAGAACGAAGGCGCCGAACTCCCCGGCGACCAGCCGCCGATCCTCTTCGCCAACACCGCCTCCCACTGGTGGGACGGCTCCGAGGTGTACGGCGAGAACGAACAGACCGCCAGGTATCTGCGCGTACCGAACGGCGGTGCCGAACTGCGCCTGGAGGAAGGACACCTGCCCCTCGGCCCGAACGGCGTGCCGCTCACCGGCTTCGCCGAGAGCTGGTGGATGGGGCTCAGCGCCATGCACACCCTCTTCGCCCGCGAGCACAACGCGGTCTGCGGCGCGCTGCGCCGCGCCTACCCCTCGATGAGCCAGGAGAGCGTCTACCACACGGCACGCCTCGTCGTCTCCGCCCTCATCGCCAAGATCCATACTGTGGAGTGGACCCCGGCGGTCCTCGCCACCGAGGCCATCGACCTCGGCCTGCACACCAACTGGGACGGCCCGCCCAGCAGTTGGATCCACAAGCTCGGCCTGTGGCTCCTCGAATCCCACTCGCTGACGGGCATCCCCCACACCCTGCCGGACCACCACGCGGCGCCGTACTCCCTGACGGAGGACTTCGTCACCGTCTACCGCATGCACCCGCTGATCCCCGACGACTTCGAGCTGCGCGAGCACCACTTCGGGCGGCGCCTGGAGACCCTCGGCTTCCGCGACATCCAGGGCGCCGCGGCGGAGGGCGCCATCCGCAAGACGGGCCTCGCCGACACGCTGTACTCCTTCGGCATCGCCCACCCCGGCGCGATCACGCTCCACAACTTCCCGCGCGCGCTCCAGCAGTTCGAGCGCGACGGCGAGATCATCGACCTGTCCGTCGTCGACCTGGTCCGCACCCGGCGGCGCGGCGTGCCCCGCTACAACGACTTCCGCGAGGGCCTGCACAAGCCGCGCATACGCCGCTTCGAGGACCTCTCGCAGGACCCCGAGACCGTGGCCCGCCTCAGGGACGTCTACCGCTCGGTCGACGAGATCGACACCGTCGTAGGCCTGTTCGCCGAGAACCCGCCGCACGGCTTCGGCTTCAGCGACACGGCCTTCCGCGTCTTCATCCTCATGGCCACCCGGCGCCTCCAGAGCGACCGCTTCCTCACCGTCGACTTCCGCCCCGAGATCTACACCCCGCTGGGCATCGACTGGGTCCAGAAGGGCGGCATGAAATCCGTCCTGCTGCGGCACTGCCCGGACCTTGCGGGCCTGCTGCCGCGCGGGGTGAGCGCGTTCGCGCCGTGGCGGCACGTGCAGCCGGTGGGCGGCGGGGGCGGCCACGCCGGGTGAGCCGCGACATGGGTCCGCAACGGCTTCCTCGACGGCGACCTGAGACTGCCCCTCGGCCGAGGGATCACGCCGGCGCCGGCACCGCGCAGTCGACGAGGAACGGCCCCGGCTCCGCGAACCCCCTCTTCAGGGACGCCGCGAACTCCTCCGCCGTGGTGGCCCGTTCGGCGGGGACGCCCATCCCGCGCGCCAGCGACACGAAGTCCAGGGCGGGGTGGGAGAGGTCGAGGAGGCGCCGGGCCCTGGCCCCGCCCGCCGCACCCTGCTCCGGGCCCAGCGCCGCCCCCAGCTCCAGATGCAGGATCGCGTACGAGCGGTTGTCGAAGACGACCGTCGTGACGTCGAGGCCCTCCCTGGCCTGCGTCCACAGCGCCTGCGGCGTGTACATCGCGGCGCCGTCCCCGACCAGCGCCAGCACGGGCCGGCCGGGGCAGGCCACCGCCGCGCCCACCGACAGCGGCAGGCCCTGCCCCATCGAACCGCCGGTCAGCGTCAGCCAGTCGTGCGGCGGTGCCGTGGCCGTCGCGCCGGGCAGCCAGATGCCCGAGGTGTTGGCCTCGTCGACGACGACGGCACCCTCCGGGAGCAGCGCCCCGATCACGGCGGCCGCCGACTCAGCGGTCAGCTCACCGGACGGCAGCGCGGGCCGCACCACCTCTTCCCGTACGGGGGAGGGGCCGGGCCCCACCACCTCGGCGAGCCCCTCGAGAGCCGACGTCACGTCCTCCGCGCCCACCGTGAGTGTATGCACCGCGCACCCCTCGGGCACCAGCGCGCCACCCTGGCCGGGATAGGCGAAGAAGCTGACCGGTGAGGCCGCCCCGGCGAGCACCAGGTGCCGTACGCCCGCCAGTTGACGCTGCGCGCCGGACGCGAAGTAGGCGAGGCGCTCGACGGTCGGCCGGCCCGCGCCGCGCTCCAGGCGGGCCGGGAACGTCTCGCACAGCAGCTTCGCGCCCGTGGCCGCCGCCACCCGGCCCGCGGCCACCAGACCGGCGCCGCGCGCGGCCTCCCCGCCGAGCAGCAGGGCGACGCCCTCACCGGAGCGCAGGGCATCGGCCGCGCCCGTCACCGCGTCCACCGACACGAGGCCGCGCCGCGCGGCGGCGGGCACGGCGGCGGGCGGCGCGGCCGCCTCCGACCAGGACACGTCGGCCGGTACGACCAGCGTCGCGATCGACCCGGGCGGCCCGGTCGCCGCGGCCACGGCCTGCGCGACGTCACCGGCGAGTTCGGCGGCGTGATACGTACGCCGCGTCCAGGCCGAGACCGTGCCCGCGAGCGCCCCGATGTCGGACTCCAGGGGGGCGTCCAGCCGTTTGTGGCGCAGGGCGTGGTCGCCGACGACGTTGACGAGGGGCGTCGCCGCCCGCCGTGCGTTGTGCAGATTGGGCAGGCCGCCCGCGAGGCCCGGCCCCAGGTGCAGCAGCGTGCACGCGGGGCGCCCGGTCATCCGCCCGTACCCGTCGGCGGCGCCCGTGGCCACGCCTTCGAAGAGGCAGAGCACGGGCCGCAGCCGCGGAGCCTCGTCGAGTGCGGCGACGAAGTGCATCTCGGAGGTGCCGGGGTTGGCGAAGCACACGCGGACGCCCCCGTCCACGAGGCCGTCGATCAGGATCTGCGCTCCGTTCGGCATGGCGTTCCGCCTCTGCTCGGTGGCGAGGGCGCGCGGGGGCGCCGGCGCCCGGTGCGTGCGAGAGGCCAGTCTTCACGGGGTGCGGGCCGCGGCGGCAGCCGGGATCCGGCCAGCCGCCAAAGGCCCGCCGGGGCCGAACCTGCGCCGGTAGTCGGACGGGCTGAGCCCCGTCTCCCGGCGCAGCCTGGCCCGCAGATTGGCGGCGGTGCCGAGGCCGCTGCGCCGCGCGACGACATCGAGGCGTTCCTCGCCGCGCTCGATGAGGCGGCAGGCCAGGGCCACCCGCTCACCGGTCAGCCAGGCCAGCGGGGTGGTGCCCAGTTCCGCGCGGAAGCGGCGGTGCAGTGTCGCGGGGCTGACGCCGGCGTGGGCCGCGAGCCCGGCCACGGTGAGGGGGCCCGCCCAGCCCGGTCCCGGCGCGGCTGGTTCGCCGAGGCGCTCCTGCGCCCACGCGAGGAGGGGAGCCAGCGAGAGGTCCGGCACGTCGGGTACCGGGCGCTCCACGAACTGCCGCTGCCCGCCGTCCCGGTGCGCGGCGAACACCAGCCGCCTGCTCACGGAGTTGGCGACCTCCGCCCCGTGGTCGCGGCGCACGAGGTGCAGGCCCAGATCCAGCGCGGCCGAGCTGCCCGCGGCGGTGAGGATGTCGCCGTCGTCGACGAAGAGCACGTCCGGTTCGAGCCGCACCGCCGGGAAGCGCTCCCGGAAGGAGTCGGCCCACTGCCAGTGCGCGGTGGCCCTGCGGCCGTCCAGCACCCCGGCCTCGGCGAGCGTGAACGCCCCGCTACAGAAACCCACCAGCCGGGCGCCGCGCGCGTGCGCCCGCCGGATCGCGCCCAGGACGGCGGGCCGCCGTGGCACCTCGGTGTCCGGCCGGTTGGGCACGATCAGGGTGTCCGCGGTGTCGGCCGCGTCGAGCCCCGCGACCCCGGTGAGCGTGAAGAACCCGTCCCGCATCACGGTGGCCGGAGTGGGGGAGCAGAGCGCGAAGTCGTACAGCTCGCGGCCCAGTTCGGGCCTGCGCAGCCCGAACACCTCGGTCGCGCAGCCCAGTTCGAAGGGGTTGGAGTTCTCGTCGACGATGACGACAACGCGGTGGTGATGCGAGGATTCTTGCGCCATGTGCGATTTCTAGCACTCGCGGGGGCCGCCCGTCACGGCCGAGGATCACCATATGACCACCGAAGCGCACACCGCCGACCAGCCTTTCCCCGCCGCACCGGCGCTCACCCCGGACCGGCCCATCGACCTCGACCAGGCGCTCGCCTCGTTCGACGCCCTGTGGAGCCCCCGCATCGTCACCACCGTCAACGACTACGACGTACGCGTGACCAAGGTCGAGGGCGAACACCTCTGGCACGTCCACGACGACACCGACGAGTTCTTCCTCGTGCTCGGCGGCGAACTCCACATCGACCTGCGCGAACCCGCGGGCGAGCGCAGGGTCACCCTCCCGCGGGGCTCGGTCTTCACGGTCCCGCGCGGCACCGAGCACAAGCCCTCCGCCCCGAACGGCGCCCGCATCCTGCTCTTCGAGCCCACCGGCACGCCGACCGTCGGCGACCGCCACGAGGAGGTCCCGGACCACGTGGACGCGACGACGGGACACGCGCTGGCCTGAGAAGACCCTGCTGTGCTGAGAACACCCTCCTGGCCTGAGCACACCCTGCCGTCAAGATCCCGCGAAGACCAGGCACTTCAGCGCGAAGAACGCGCTAGGGAACGGCACGGCCGACAGGAACCGGACAGAACCTGAGCGCACCCGCCCGCGCCGAGCACCTCCGCTCGCCGGGATCACGAAGGAGTACGCGCATGTCCGCCCTGACGGCCGAGCCGGAGACCGCCGCCCCCGACGAGGAGCCGCCCGACACCGGCGAACGCCACCGGCTCACGGCGCTCACCGGCCTCGCCGCGCTGTCCCTGGACGCGATGGCCTCCGTCGCGTACGGCCCCGAGGCGATCGTCCTCGTCCTGGCCACCGCAGGCGGCCACGGTCTCGGCTTCACCCTGCCGGTGACCCTCGCCATCGCCGCCCTGCTCGCGGTCCTCGTCGCCTCCTACCGCCAGGTCATCGCCGCCTTCCCCGACGGCGGCGGCTCCTACGCCGTGGCCAGGGCCCACCTCGGCCGCCGGGCGTCCCTGGTGGCCGCCGCCTCCCTGGTCCTCGACTACGTCCTGAACGTCGCGGTCGCCGTCACCGCGGGCGTCGCCGCCCTCACCTCCGCCTTCCCCGGCCTGTACGGCGACCGGCTCTGGATCTGCCTCGCCGTCCTCGCCCTGATGACCGCCGTCAACCTGCGCGGCATCGCCGACTCCGCGAAGGCCTTCATCGCGCCGACCGCGGTCTTCGTCCTCGCGATGCTCACCCTCGTCGCCGTCGGCCTCTTCCGCTCCGCCCCGGTCAGCACCGAGGCCGCCCAGGGCCACGCCTCGGCCCTCGCGGACAACGCCACCACCGTCGGCGCCCTGCTCCTGCTGAAGGCCTTCGCCTCCGGCTGCTCCGCGCTCACCGGCGTCGAGGCCATCGCCAACGCCGTGCCGTCCTTCCGCGCCCCGCGCGCCAAGCGTGCCCAGCACGCCGAGATCGCCCTCGGCGCCGTGCTCGGCGTGATGCTGACCGGCCTCGCGGTGCTGATCTCCCGCTTCCACCTCCAGCCGGTCGAGGGCGTCACCGTCCTCGCCCAGCTCGCGGACGCCTCCCTCGGCCACAACTGGGCCTTCTACGTAGTCCAGTTCGCGACGATGACACTGCTCGCCCTCTCCGCGAACACCTCCTTCGGCGGCCTCCCGGTCCTCCTGAAACTGCTGGCCCGCGACAACTTCCTGCCGCACGTCTTCGCCCTGAAGGCCGACCGCCAGGTCCACCGGCACGGAGTCCTCACCCTCGCCGGGGTCTCCGCCGCCCTGCTCGTGCTGTCCGGCGGCGACACCAACACCCTCGTCCCGCTCTTCGCGATCGGCGTCTTCGTCGGCTTCACCCTCGCGCAGACCGGCATGGTCGTGCACTGGCGCCACGAGCGGGGCCCCCGGTGGCGCGGCAAGGCGGCACTCAACGGCCTCGGCGCGCTCCTCACGGGGGTGAGCGCGGTCGTCGTCACCGCCACCAAGTTCCACGACGGCGCCTGGCTGATCGTCGTCGCCCTGCCGCTGCTCGTCGCCGCCTTCGAGACGGTCCACCGCGCCTATACCGGGATCGGCGAACGCCTGGGCCTCGGCCGCGTCCCGGACTGCCCGCGCCGCGCCCGCTCCCTGGTCGTCGTGCCCGTCTCCTCCCTGTCCCGGCTCACCAGCGAGGCACTGACCGCCGCCGTGTCGCTGGGCGACGAGGTGCGCGCGGTGACCGTCTGCCACACCGACCCGGAGGACCGCGCGCAGGCCGAGGCCCTGGAGCGGGACTGGGCGCTGTGGAACCCGGGCGTCCACCTGATCCGCCTGCCCTGCGCCCGACGCAGCCTCGGCCGTCCCGTCGCGGCGTACGTACGCGGCATCGAGGCCACCGAGCCCGGCACGCGCGTCACCGTCCTGATCCCCGAGGTCGAGCCCGCCCGCGCCTGGCAGCGCGTCCTCCAGAACCAGCGCGGCGCGGTGGTGGCCCACGCGGTGCGCAGGGACACCGACGCCGCGATCTGCCGCCTGCGCTTCCGGCTCTCCTAGGAGACCGGCCGAGTCCAGGCGACCGGCCGAGTCGTAAGAGACCCGTCAAGACGTCTCTTGACACCGTATGGACGGCGTCAACGGCGACTGAAAACGGTCTGAGCAGGGGTTTCCTCTAACCGTCAGACCAAGTAGTTCATCCATCCACTTCCTTCAGGAGCCCACGATGGCCGACCTGGCCTTCGTCGCCACCACGATCGCGGTCTTCGCGTTGGTGGCACTTGTCGCCAAGGGGGTGACGAAGCTGTGACCGCCGAGAACGTCGTCGGCCTGATCGTGGCCGTCGCCCTCCTGGGCTATCTCGTCCTCGCCCTCGTCTTTCCGGAGAGGTTCTGAGTACGGATATGAGCCCCGTCCTTGCCGGCGTGCTCCAACTGCTCGCCCTGATCGCGGCCCTCGCCCTGGCGTACCGCCCTCTCGGCGACTACATGGCCCGCGTCTACAGTTCGAAGAAACACCTGCGTGCCGAAAAGTGGATCTACCAGGCCATCGGCGCCGACCCCGACGCCGAGATGCGCTGGACCGCGTACCTGCGCGGCGTCCTCGCCTTCTCCGCGGCCGGCGTCCTCTTCCTCTATCTGCTCCAGCGGCTCCAGGGCTCGCTGCCCGGCTCGCTCGGCTTCACCTCCATCGACCCGGACCAGGCGTTCAACACGGCGGCCTCGTTCGTGGCGAACACCAACTGGCAGTCGTACTCCGGCGAACAGGCCATGGGCCACGTCGTGCAGACCGCCGGGCTCGCCGTACAGAACTTCGTCTCGGCGGCGGTGGGGATCGCCGTGGCGGTGGCACTCGTACGCGGCTTCGCCCTTCCCCAAGCTCTCGGCTCCGCTCGAGCAGGGGAGACCCCATTCCGCACTGGTTTCATAGGAAACTTCTGGGCCGACCTGGTACGCGGCGTCGTCCGCATCCTGCTGCCGATCGCCGTGCTCGGCGCGCTCGTCCTGGTCGCCTGCGGCGTGCTCCAGAACTTCTCCGGGATCCACGAGGTCGGGCAGTTCCTCGGCGGCAGCCGGCAGTGGAACGGCGGTGCGGTCGCCTCCCAGGAGGTCATCAAGGAGCTGGGCACGAACGGCGGCGGCTACTTCAACGCCAACTCCGCCCACCCGTTCGAGAATCCGAGCCCCTTCTCGAACCTCTTCGAGATCTTCCTGATCCTCGTCATCCCCTTCGCGCTGACCCGCACCTTCGGCAGGATGACCGGCTCCCTCAGGCAGGGCTACGCGATCCTCGCCACGATGGCGACGATCTGGCTCGGCTTCACCGCGCTGATGATGTGGACCGAGTTCCACCACGGCGGCCCGGCGTTCGACCTGGCCGGCGGGGCGATGGAGGGCAAGGAGACCCGCTTCGGGATCGGCGGCTCCTCGATCTTCGCGGTGGCCACCACGCTCACCTCCACCGGCGCCGTGAACTCCTTCCACTCCTCCTACACCGGCTTCGGCGGCGGCATCGAGCTGCTCGGCATGCAGCTCGGCGAGATCGCCCCCGGCGGCACCGGCTCCGGCCTCTACGGCATGCTCATCATGGCGATCATCGCGGTGTTCATCGCGGGCCTGATGGTCGGCCGCACACCGGAGTACCTGGGCAAGAAGATCGGCACCCGCGAGATCAAGCTGGCGGCCTGCTACATCCTCGTCACCCCGGCGCTCGTCCTCGGCTTCACCGCCGTGTCGATGGCGCTGCCCACGCCGAAGGACTCGATGCTCAACTCCGGGGCGCACGGCTTCTCCGAGATCCTCTACGCCTTCACATCCGGCGCCAACAACAACGGCTCGGCCTTCGGCGGCCTGAGCGCGGACACCACCTGGTTCAACACCACGATCGGCCTCGCCATGCTGCTCGGCCGCTTCCTTCCCATGGTGTTCGTCCTCGCGCTCGCCGGTTCGCTGGCCGAGCAGACACCGGTCCCCAAGACCGCGGGCACGTTGCGCACCGAGAAACCACTCTTCACCGGGTTGCTGGTCGGCACGATCATGATCATCACCGGTCTGACCTACTTCCCCGCGCTCGCGCTGGGACCGCTTGCCGAGGGGCTGGCGTCATGAGCACACACACGAAGAAGTACGGGACCGACGAACCGGCCCCCACCCTCGCCCCGCACCCGGACGTGCCTGTCGGACACCGGCCCGTCGAACACGGGCCCGGCGGACACCGGCCCGGCGACGAGGGCAAGGTCGGCGCGGGCCTCTTCGACCCGGCCCAGCTGCTGAAGTCCCTGCCCGACGCCGTGCGCAAGCTGCACCCGCGCGTCATGGTCAAGTCACCGGTCATGTTCGTGGTCCTGATCGGCTCGGTGGTCACCACGGTCCTCGCGGCTCTGGACCCGGGGGACTGGTTCGGCTGGGCGATCACCGTCTGGCTCTGGCTGACCACGCTCTTCGCCAACCTCGCGGAGGCCGTCGCCGAGGGCCGCGGCAAGGCGCAGGCGGACACGCTGCGCAAGGCCAAGACCGACACCGTCGCGCGCCGCTTGACCGGCGACGCCGAGGAGAACGTCCCCGGCACCGAGCTGCGCGTCGGCGACCTCGTGGTCTGCGAGGCGGGCGACATCATCCCCGGCGACGGTGACGTCGTCGAGGGCGTGGCCTCCGTCGACGAGTCCGCCATCACCGGCGAGTCCGCCCCCGTCATCCGCGAGTCCGGCGGCGACCGCTCCGCCGTCACGGGCGGTACGAAGGTCCTCTCCGACCGCATCGTCATCAAGATCACGACGAAGCCCGGCGAGACGTTCATCGACCGCATGATCAACCTCGTAGAGGGCGCGGCCCGCCAGAAGACGCCCAACGAGATAGCCCTGAACATCCTCCTGGCATCCCTCACCATCGTCTTCCTGCTCGCGGTGGTGACCCTGAAGCCCTTCGCGATCTACGCCGGGGCCGACGACCAGACCTCCCTCATCGTCCTGACGGCACTGCTCGTCTGCCTCATCCCGACCACCATCGGCGCGCTGCTCTCCGCGATCGGCATCGCGGGCATGGACCGCCTGGTGCAGCGCAACGTCCTCGCCATGTCGGGCAGGGCGGTAGAGGCCGCGGGCGACGTGTCGACGCTGCTCCTCGACAAGACCGGCACGATCACGCTGGGCAACCGCCAGGCCGCGGAGTTCGTCCCCGTCGCCGGGACGACGGCGGCGGAGGTCGCCGACGCCGCCCAGCTCTCCTCGCTGGCCGACGAGACACCCGAGGGCCGCTCCATCGTCGTACTCGCGAAGGAGGAATACGGGCTGCGCGAGCGCCACCAGGGCGAGCTGACCGGCGCCGAGTGGGTGGCGTTCACGGCACAGACCCGCATGTCCGGCGTGGACGTGGACGGCCGCAAGGTCCGCAAGGGCGCGACCGGTTCGGTCATCGCCTGGGTCAAGGAGCGCGGGGGAGAGGTCGCGAAGGATGCCCAGAAACTCACCGACGCCATTTCCCAGGCTGGTGGCACGCCGCTGCTGGTGGCTCTGGAAGACGCTCAGGGGGCCCGGGTCCTCGGCGTGATCCACCTCAAGGACGTCGTCAAGGAGGGCATGCGCGAGCGCTTCGACGAACTGCGCCGCATGGGCATCAAGACCGTGATGATCACGGGCGACAACCCGCTGACCGCCAAGGCCATCGCGGACGAGGCGGGCGTGGACGACTTCCTCGCCGAGGCCACGCCCGAGGACAAGATGGCGCTGATCAAGCGGGAGCAGGCCGGCGGCAAGCTGGTGGCGATGACGGGCGACGGCACGAACGACGCCCCGGCGCTCGCGCAGGCGGACGTGGGCGTGGCGATGAACACCGGCACCTCCGCCGCCAAGGAGGCCGGCAACATGGTCGACCTCGACTCCAACCCGACCAAGCTCATCGAGATCGTCGAGATCGGCAAGCAACTCCTCATCACGCGGGGCGCGCTGACGACGTTCTCCATCGCCAACGACGTCGCGAAGTACTTCGCGATCATCCCGGCCATGTTCGCGGTGGCGTACCCGTCGCTGGACAAGCTCAACATCATGGGCCTGACCTCCCCCGAATCCGCGATCCTCGCCGCGGTGATCTTCAATGCGCTGATCATCGTCGCGCTGGTGCCACTGGCGCTGAAGGGCGTGCGGTACCGGCCGATGAGCGCCGACCGGATGCTCCGGCGCAACCTCGCCGTCTACGGTCTCGGCGGACTCGTCGCCCCGTTCATCGGCATCAAGATCATCGACGTACTCCTCTCCCTCATCCCCGGAATCGGCTGACGCGACCATGAACAACTCCGTAGGCAACACCGCCCGCCTGCTCGGCGCGGGCCTGCGCGCCCTGCTGGTCCTGACCGTCCTCTGCGGCGTCCTCTACCCGCTCGCGGTCACCGGCGCCGCCCAGACCCTCTTCCACGACAAGGCGAACGGCTCCGAGATCACGGCGGACGGCAAGGTCGTCGGCTCCGAACTCATCGGCCAGCGCTACGACCTGCCCCTCAAGAAGGGCCAGGACACACCCGAGCCGGACCTCAGGTGGTTCCAGCCGCGCCCCGCCAACGGCCTCGGCGAGAACAGCGTCAACACCCGGTACGAGCTGCTCCTGTCCGGCGCCACGAACCTGTCCGGCGCCAACAAGGACCTGATCCAGCAGGTCAAGGCGGCCAAGGCGGCGGTCATCAGGGACAACTCCACCGCGGCCCATAAGGTCAGGCCCTCCGAGGTACCCGCGGACGCGGTCACCTCCTCGGCCTCGGGCCTGGACCCGCACATCTCCCCGGCCTACGCCGACCTCCAGGTCCACCGCGTGGCCGAGAGGAACCACCTGAGCGTGGCGAGGGTCCAGAACCTGGTCGACGAGAACACCGACGGCAGGACCCTTGGCTTCATGGGGGAGCCGCGGGTGAACGTCCTGCGACTCAACATCGCCCTCAGGAACCTGACGGAGAGGCCTCGCATCTGAGGCCAGGCCTGGATGCTGAACGCCCGTCGGGCACTGCGAAGATTCCGGGATGACTCCCGACTCCCTCGTCTTTCAGCAGCTCAGCTCACCTGACGACGCCAACCCGAAGCTCCGACACGCCCTCACCGAATGCTGGACCGAGGTCACCAACGCGGGCGGCGCGGCAGGCTTCCCGTTCCCGCCCGTCGACGCGGCCACGGTGAGGCCCACCCTCGATCGCATAGTCGATCAGCTTGCCCCCGACACCAGCCGGATCGTCACGGTGACCTTGGACGGTGAACTCGCCGGCTGGCTCAACGTCCGCCGCGATCGGTTCGAGCTGATCGCGCACTGGGGAACCCTCCACCACGTCCAGACCCGAACCGCACTCCGAGGGCTGGGCATCGGACGGGCCCTCATGGAGGAGGCACGCAGAATCGCGAAGGACGAGATGGGCCTGGAACAACTGCGCCTCGCCGCCCGCGGCGGCGTTGGTCTGGAGACCTTCTACGGGCGCCTCGGATGGAAAGAGATCGGCCGCTGGCCCGGCGCCCTCCGCTTCAGCGCAGATGACGACCGAGACGAGGTCCTCATGATCCTCGCCCCACTCTGAGTGACTCGCCTGTGCGCACCCGGTCGCCCATCATGTGCGTTGCCTGCTTAGAGTGCGGGCATGTCAACTTCGCTCCACCTGCAAGAGATCACCCCTGACAACTTCGAGACCGCGATCGACCTGAGGGTCCGCCCCGACCAGGAACACCTGGTGGCACCCGTGGTGAAGTCACTCGCCGAGGCATACGTCCACCCCGGCATCGCGTGGCCCCGGCTCATCTGCGACGACGGCGAGGCCGTCGGGTTCCTCATGGCCTTCTTCCATATCGACTGGACCGGCGAAGGCACCGACTTTCGCTCCGGACTCTGGCGTCTGAACATCGCGGATGGAAAGCAGGGCCGGGGCTACGGGCGCTTCGCAGTGGAGTCCATAGCCGCTGAGATCCGGCGCCGAGGCGGCACACGCCTGACTACCACCTGGCATCCCGGACCGGACGGCCCCGCAGGCTTCTACCTGGCGCTCGGCTTCCGACCGACCGGCGAGACCAGCGGGGACCAAACGGTGGGCGTGCTGGACCTGGCCTGAAGCTGGGGGCCACGCCCCAGAAATGCAGAAAACCCCACGTGAAGTGGGGTTTCAGCTGGTGTCCGAGGGGGGACTTGAACCCCCACGCCCGTTAAAGGGCACTAGCACCTCAAGCTAGCGCGTCTGCCATTCCGCCACCCGGACAAGGTGTCTGTCTTCGCGGGGTGTTCCCCGCGGCGACACAGAGAACATTACCAGGCCTCCGGGGGTCCTCGATCACCCCTCCGTCCACCATGAACTGCTGATGACGACGCGTGCCCGGCCTTGGGAGCGGAGCCGGGGAGAGAGAGGATGAGGGGGACCACCAGCAGCGAATGCGGGAGGAGCCCAGCGTGAGCGGGTCCAGCACGGGCAAGGCCGTCACCGGTGAGGACGAGGTCGTCGACCTCTGCCGCGAACTGATCCAGATCGATACGAGCAACTACGGCGACCACTCGGGCCCGGGGGAGCGCAAGGCCGCCGAGTACGTCGCCGAGAAGCTCGCCGAGGTCGGCCTGGAGCCGAAGATCTTCGAGTCCCATCCCGGCAGGGCCTCCACCGTGGCGAGGATCGAGGGCGAGGACCCGTCGCGGCCCGCGCTGCTCATCCACGGCCACACCGACGTCGTACCGGCCAACGCCATGGACTGGACGCATCACCCCTTCTCCGGGGAGATCGCGGACGGCTGCGTCTGGGGCCGCGGCGCCGTCGATATGAAGGACATGGACGCGATGACCCTCGCGGTCGTCCGGGACCGGATGCGCAGCGGCCGCAAGCCCCCGCGCGACATCGTCCTCGCCTTCCTCGCCGACGAGGAGGCCGGCGGCACGTACGGCGCGCGCTACCTCGTGGACAACCACCCCGGCCTCTTCGAGGGGTGCACGGAGGCGATCAGCGAGGTCGGCGGCTTCTCGTTCACCGTCAACGAGAACCTGCGGCTCTACCTCGTCGAGACGGCCCAGAAGGGCATGCACTGGATGAAGCTGACCGTGGACGGCACCGCCGGCCACGGATCGATGATCCACAAGGACAACGCGATCACCGAGCTGTCCGAGGCGGTCGGGCGTCTGGGGCGGCACAAGTTCCCCGTACGCGTCACCAAGACGCTGCGGCACTTCCTCGACGAGCTGGGCGACGCCCTCGGCACCGAGCTGGATCCGGAGAACATGGACGCGACGCTCGCCAAGCTCGGCGGCATCGCCAAGCTCATCGGCGCCTCCCTCCAGAACACCGCCAACCCGACGCAGCTCGGCGCCGGGTACAAGGTGAACGTGATTCCCGGCCAGGCCACGGCGCATGTCGACGGCCGCTACCTGCCGGGGTACGAGGAGGAGTTCCTCGCCGACCTGGACCGCATCCTCGGTCCGAACGTCCGCCGCGAGGACGTGCACGCGGACAAGGCGCTGGAGACGACGTTCGACGGCGCGCTCGTCGACGCCATGCAGACGGCCCTGCGGGCGGAGGACCCCATCGCGCGCGCCGTGCCGTACATGCTGTCCGCGGGCACCGACGCCAAGTCCTTCGACGACCTCGGCATCCGCGGCTTCGGCTTCGCGCCCCTGAAGCTGCCGCCGGAGCTGGACTTCGCGGGCATGTTCCACGGCGTCGACGAGCGGGTCCCGGTGGACGGTCTCAAGTTCGGGGTCCGCGTGCTCGACCGTTTCATCGACGCTTCCTGACGAATTCCGGCCGTGGCCAGGCCGGGAAACGTCCTTTTTGCGTGCTGAAACGACTCTCCCATAATCGTCAGTGCGTACGTACGTGCCTGAGAAGGGTGAAAGGGGCCCCCGGCTCGTAGCTCTCCGTCCCCCTCCTCGTTACAGGTGGTGCAGTCCGCGGCTGGGACTGCATTGCCAACTAGGAGGAATAATGATCAAGAAGGTCGTCGCTGCTGCGGCTGCCACTGGTGGTCTGGTGCTCGCCGGCGCGGGCATCGCCGCTGCCGACGCCGGTGCCCAGGGTGCCGCCGTGAACTCTCCCGGTGTGGTTTCGGGCAACGTTGTCCAGGTGCCCGTGCACGTGCCGGTGAACGCCTGTGGCAACACGGTCAATGTGATCGGGCTGCTGAACCCCGCCTTCGGCAACACCTGCATCAACAAGTGACGTTGTGCCTCACCCCTTGAGGGTCTGAGTCGGTCGGCCCCGGAGTGCACGCCATGTGCTCCGGGGCCGACCGGCATTCGACGTCCGGGCGAGCACGTCCGTACGTACTTCGGAAGGTAAAAGGCAGGGAACAGCTATGCGACAGGTCACGCGCAAAGGCCTGATCACCGTGGCGGCCGCGACCGGCGTACTCGCCGCGACCGGCGGCTACGCACACGCGGACTCGACCGCCCAGGGGGGCAGTTCGAACTCCCCGGGTGTGCTGTCGGGCAACTCCGTACAGGCTCCCGTTGACGTCCCCGTCAACGTGTGCGGCAACACCGTGAACGTCGTCGGGGTCCTCAACCCCGCGGCGGGCAACAAGTGTGTGAACGCCTCCGGCAAGGGCGGCGGTTCGCACAAGCCGGGCGGCGGCGGGGCCAAGGCCCAGGGGCACGCCAGTAACTCGCCCGGCGTCGGCTCCGGCAACGACGTCCAGCTGCCCGTGGACGTGCCGGTCAACGTCTGCGGCAACAGCGTCACCGTCGTCGGTCTCGCCAACCCGGCCACCGGAAACGGCTGCGCCAACGAGTCCGGCAGGACGACTCCGCCGGGCCACGAGAAGCCCCCGACGGAGCCCGGCCACCCGGGGAAGCCGGAGGAGCCGGGCAAGCCCGGGAAGCCGGGTGAGCCTGGCAAGCCGGGGAAGCCGGGGCACCCCGGTAAGCCGGAGGGACCGGGCAAGCCGGGCACGCCCGGTAAGCCGGGTGACCCGGTCGACCACACGAAGCCGAACCACCCGGGCACGCAGACCGTCACCCAGCCCAAGGGGACCTCGCAGCTCGCGGAGACCGGTAGCTCGCTGCCCATCGGCATCGCGCTGCCGGCCGGTGCGGGCGTGCTCCTCGCGGGCGCCGTGCTGTACCGGAGGGCGCGGACGGCCGCCTGAGCCATTGGCGTCCGGGACTGCCGGAACGGAGCGGGCCCCGCTGTGGCGGGGCCCGCTCCGTTCCTTCCGTCGTCCTGGGCCCGACGGCTCAGCCCGGTCGGTCCGGGCTCACCAGGTGGCCCGCACCTGGCGGATGATCCGCCGCCTCAGCCGCACACGGCGGCTGCCGTCGGGATGCAGACTCAGGCGGTCCAACTCCCAGTGTCCGTACTCTGCGTGGTCCGTGAGCAGACGTGTGGCTTCCTTGCGGGTGACCCCGCGCGGTACGTACACGTCGACAAATTCGTATTCCGGCATCGCATCTATTGTGCGGGCATGGGCCCGGTACGGATAGCGTCTGCACTATGTCTGATGCTGCGCAGCCCACCGCTGCCGAGGTACGTGCCGCCGCCGAGGCGGTCAAGACCGCGCTCGACCGCCACCTGGCCGCGGTCGAACGCAGGTCGGGCGAGGACGATCCGGCCGTGTACGAGGCGTTCAACGAACTCGCCGCGGCCGCCGAGGAGTACGACGAACTCCTCTACGACCGCTACGACGAGGTCACCCCCTTCGAGATCCCCGGCACGGAGGACGCGCTGCCGCCGTACCAGGGGCCGGACGAGGCGAACGCCCTGAGCGTGCTGATCCGCCGCGACTACGCCGTGGCGGAGCCGCCGCGGCTCCTCGCCCAGGCCCAGCGGGTCGCCGACCTCGACACGGGCGGGCAGGGCGGCGCAGGCCCGGCCGACACCGTGCACGGCGCGCTCGGCGTCCTGTTCGGCGAGTTCGAACCGGACGAAATCGCCTCACGGCACAAGGAGTTCGGCCTGGAGGAAGGCGATTCCACGCTCTGGGTCACCGCGGCGGACACCCCCGCCGAGCCGGGGGAGTGGCTGGACGCCCCCTTCGACCAGGCCGACCCGCACCGGGTGGTGTGCCGCTTCGACGTCAGCGCGGTCTTCGACGACGAGTTGGACGCCGACGGGCTCGACGGCCTCGGCGGCCTCGACGCGGACCCCGACATCGACCCGGACCTCGCGGTCCCTCTCGACGAGGTCGATGAGATCGATGAGCTGGACGAAGTCGACGTGACCGACGTGACCGAGGGGGCGGACGAGGCGGACGAGTCGGGTGGACCGGGCGGGCCTGGTGCATCGGGCGAGGCCGGCCGGGCGGGCCGGGGCGTCCGCGGAGCCGGTCGCTGACGGTCGACGCTCACGGCCCGGCAGGCACGCCGCTCCCTACGGGGTGGCGCGCCTGCTCGTGGCCCGTGCGCACGGGCGCGCCGCTCAGGAGGCCGCCGAGGGCACCTGCGGGCGCAGCAGCGTCCGCAGGCGTGTCGTGCGGTCCTTCCAGAGGCGCTCCGCCACCGCCCGCGGCAGGGCCGCCTCGACGCCCTGTACGACCGACAGATGCCGCTCGCCGCGGCTGAACGCCGTGTAGACCCACGGCCGCGTCAGTGACTGCGCCGCGTCGCCGGGCAGCACCACGACCACCGCGGGCCAGCGCAGCCCCGCCGCCTGGTGTGCCGTGAGCGCCCAGGCGTGCCGCACCTCCTGCTCGACCCGCTCCTTGCGTACGAGGACGGGGGCGCCGTCGCACTCCAGGTGCAGCCCCTCCGCGTCGGCCCGCACCACCTGGCCGAGCGTCGTGCGGCCCGCCGCCGGGACGTGGGCGACCCGGTCGCCGGGGTCGAAGCCGCCGAACCGGCCGGGGCCCGGATTCAGCCGTTCCTTCAGCGCGGTGTTGAGCGCGCGGGTGCCCGCGGCGCCGCCGTGCCCGGGCGTGATGACCTGCGTCTGCTCGGCGGGCACGCCGATCGCCCTCGGCACCGAGTCGGCCACGAGCTGCACGGTGCGGTGGATCGCCTCGGGGGCGTCGCGCACCGGGACGAGCACGACCTCCTTGCCGGGCGCCTCGACCTGGAGCAGCTCACCGATGCCGATGCCGGACGTCAGCTCCCCGAGGGGGCCCGGGTCCGGGGTGCGCGAGACGATCTGCGGGCAGCAGCGGGCGGCCACGAGGTCCGCGAAGACCCGCCCCGGGCCCGCCGACCACAGCACGCCGGGGTCGCCGCTGAGCACCAGGCGGGCGCCGTCCGGCAGGGACTCCACCAGCATCGCGGCGCTCTCCACGTCCAACTGCGGGGCGTCCAGGACCACCAGGAGGTCCAGCGCGAGGGCGCCGTCCGCGTCGCGACCGGGGCCCTGCTCACCGGAGAGCAGCCCCGCCACCGTCACGGCGGCCTCCTCCAGACCGGTCGCCCGCGCGAGGCGGCGCCGTCCGTCGGCGCTGTGGGCGGCGGCGCACACCCGAAGGCCGAGCGCCGCGGCCGCGGTCACCAGCGCGGCGGGCTCGGCGCGCGCGGCCTCCCCACCCAAGTGCAGCACGAGTCCGTGCCCGGCTGCGGCGCGGATCAGCTCGGCCGTCGAGCCGGACGCACGCGCCGCGGCGGCCTCCCACTCGGCGGCCTCGGGGCCCGCGTCGCCCTCCTTGGGCAGGGAGTTGATGACCCTGGCGAGCCCGTCGGCGAGGCTCTCCTCCGCCATGGCGTACCGCTCAAGGCCGATCAGGACGCGGACCGGGCGCTCCTGCTCGCCGTCCGCGCCGTCGTCCCCCTCCTGCGCGCCCTCGCCGTCCGCGCGCTGGACCGGCACCTCGGCCCCTTCGAGGGCGTCCTGGAAGACCAGGGCGTCCCCCTCGGCCAGGGCGCTCTGCACGGCGGCGTCCGGATCCGGCACCGCGCGCTGCCCCAGCGCGGCGCTCAGCGCGGAGGCGTCCAGCGCCGTGTGCCCCGCGACCGCGGCCTGCTCCAGGAGCCAGACGGTGATCGCCCGGCCCCTGCGCTCATCGTCCGGCCCGCACGCGGAGCCCAGCAACGCCCTGGCGAACCCATCGGCCTGCTCGGGCCGCACCCCGCCGACCCGCAGCAATTGCCAGGGGTCGGCCCGCAACTGTTCATCGGCGCCCTCGCCGAGCGCGGCCGCCGTCGCCGCGGCCAGCGCGGGCGGCGCGCCTCCCTCGGCGAGCACGGCGCCGACCGCGTCGATGGCCTCCCGCGCGGGCTCCGGCACCGCAGGCCGGCGCGGGCGTACGGGCTCCTGGGCGGGCGACAGGGCGGGCGACGGGGCGGGCCTGCGGCGCTCGGGCTCCCGGAACGCGGTGGCGACAGGCTTCTCGCCGCTCTCCACGGCGCGCACGGCCGCCAGCAGGTCGGCGGCCGTCCCGCTCAGCTTCGTCCCCGCCTCGATCGGCCCCTCCTTCGAGGCCTTGCGCTGCTCGATCCGCTCCCGCAACTCCCGCTGCGCGGCGATCTCCGCCTCGGTCTCGGACAGCTCGGCCGTACCCTCGGCCGTGCCCTCGGCGGGGCTCTCGGCCGTGCCCTCGGCGGCGGCCTCGGTGGCCTCCGAAGCGGCGGTCCCGCCCTCCGGCCCGGCCTCGGAGTCCCGCTCGGCCTCGACCCGGACCTCGACCTCGGCCCTGGTCTCGACCTCGGCCTCGGGCTCCTCCGCGGCGGCGGGTTCCGTACTCACAGCGTGCTCCAGTCGTGATCGGGATAGCGGTGCACGGGCGCCGACACATCGTCGAGCGCCCGGCAGATCTCGTCAGGAAGACTAAGGGTCTCCACTGACAATGCGGCCGTGAGCTGCTGCGCGTTGCGCGCGCCGACGATCGGGGCCGTCACACCGGGGCGGTCCCGCACCCACGCGAGGGCGACCTGGAGCGGGGTCGCCGCGAGCCCGTCGGCGGCCGTCGCGAGGGCGTCGACGATGTGGCCGGCCGCGTCGTCGAGGTACGGCGCGACGAAGGGGGCCATGTGGTCGCAGCCGCCGCGCGAGTCGGCCGGGGTGGCGTGGCGGTACTTCCCGGTGAGCACGCCCCGGCCGAGCGGCGAGGAGGGCAGCAGACCCACTCCCAGGTCGACGGCCGCGGGCAGCACTTCGCGCTCGATGCCGCGCTGGAGCAGGGAGTACTCCATCTGCGTACTGGCGATGCGGGTGCGTGCGCCCGGCACCGCCAGCTGCCAGGTCGCGGCCTTGGCGAGCTGCCAGCCGCAGAAGTTGGAGACTCCGGCATAGCGGGCGCGGCCGCTGCTGACCGCGATGTCGAGGGCCTGCAAGGTCTCGTCCAGGGGAGTTCTCGGGTCGAAGGCGTGCACCTGCCACAAGTCCACGTAGTCCGTGCCGAGGCGGGCGAGGGAGGCGTCGAGGGCGGAGAGCAGATGGCCACGCGAGCCGTCGAAACGCCGCTCGGGGTCGGGCACGCTGCCCGCCTTCGTGGCGATGACCAGATCGCGCCGGGGCACGAGCCGCTCGATCAGGCGGCCGAGGAGATACTCGCTCTCCCCGTCGCCGTACACATCGGCGGTGTCGACGAGGGTGCCGCCCGCCTCCCAGAACACCTTCAACAGATCGGCGGCGTCGGTCTCCTCCGTGTGCCCCCAGGTGAGGGTGCCGAGTCCGATCCGGGACACACGCAGGCCGGTCCGGCCGAGATGCCTCTGCTCCATGGGCGCGAGATTACTGGCCGGGCCCCGGCGGCGGGCGGGCCTGTGGACAAACCGGCGACTGTGGAGAACTCGGTCACCCCCGGGCCCGTCCGGCGCCCCTGACGGATCGGGCGTCCGCGCGCTACAGTCCCCGGCACAGGGACGTTACTCATGAGTACAGCGGTTAGGGGATCGGCCATGCAGCTCGGTATCAACCTCGGCTACTGGGGCGCCGGGATGGACGCGGACAACCTCGCGGTCGCCAAGGAGGCGGACAGGCTCGGCTACGCGGTCTGCTGGGCGGCGGAGGCGTACGGCTCGGACGCCGCGACGGTGCTGTCCTGGGTGGCCGCGCAGACCGAGCGCATCGACATCGGATCCGCGATCTTCCAGATCCCGGCCCGGCAGCCCGCGATGACCGCGATGACGGCCGCCACCCTGGACTCGCTCTCGGGCGGCCGGTTCCGGCTCGGCCTCGGCGTCTCGGGCCCGCAGGTGTCCGAGGGCTGGTACGGCGTGAAGTTCGACAAGCCGCTGGGCCGCACGCGCGAGTACGTCGACATCGTCCGCAAGGCGATGGCCCGCGAACGCCTCACCCACGAGGGCGAGCACTGGACGCTGCCGCTGCCCGGCGGCCCCGGCAAGCCCCTCAAGCTGACCGTCCACCCCCAGCGCGAACACATCCCGCTGTACATCGCCGCCATCGGCCCCAAGAACCTGGAGCAGACCGGCGAGATCGCCGACGGCGCCCTGTTGATCTTCCCGGCCGCCGAGCACCTGGAGGAGACCACGCTCCGGCATCTGCGCGCCGGGCGCGAGAAGGCCGGCAAGACCATGGACGGTTTCGACGTCGTCCCGACGCTGCCGATCGCGGTCGGCGGGGACGACCGGATCGACGCCCTCGCGGACATGTTCCGGCCCTACACCGCGCTGTACGTCGGCGGCATGGGCAGCCCCAAGCAGAACTTCTACAACCAGCTGGCGCGGCGCATGGGGTACGAGAAGGAGGCCGCCGAGATCCAGGACAAGTACCTGGCGGGCGACAAGGACGGCGCGGCCGCCGCCATCCCGCGGCAGCTGATCGACTCGACGGCCCTGCTCGGTTCCGTGGCGCGGATCGCCGACCGGATGCAGGCCTACGCGGCGGCCGGTGTCACCACGCTCACGCTGTCGCCCGCCGGCTTCACGCTGGAGGAGCGGATCGCCGCGCTGCGGGCCGGCACCGAGGCGCTGGAGCGCGCCGGTCTGGCGTAACGCGAGAGGGAAGTTTCCGCGGCCGTGGTGGGGGCTCGGGGGGTCTTCCCCGCCACGGCCGTCACGGGACACAACGCGTCACGCGGCCCGTCGGTTACGGCCTGATGGCCGCAGCCGCCGTCCTTCGTTCGGCGGAGGCGGCCGGTATGCCCTTTGCTCCGGGGCGAACCCCGCACGTTGACTCCTTCCTCGCGGAGGTTCGCATACAGGGCGAACCGGGGCATGGAGGTGTCAGTGATGTTGTCGGCCAGAGGTGTCTTCGAGGAGATCCTCGACAACGACGAGTCGTTCCGGCTCTTCTGCTCCATCGCCGCCAGCGGCGAGGCCCAGGGAGGCTGGGAGAACCGCCGCATCGCCGCGCTCGTCCCGGCCGACGAAACCGCGCTCGCCCCCAAGATCGCCCGGCACGGCGCGGACGAGGACAAGCACGGCCGGATCTTCCACGCGCTGCTGAAGAAGCGCGGCCTGCGGCCCGTCGAGGTGCCGCACGAGACCGACTACACGATGCTCCTGGAGAAGCACGGCATCGGCCTCGCGCACGAACAGCTGAAGTCCGACCTGCCGCTGACCGTGCGGGATGTCGTCACGTATCTCGCGCACAGCAGGGTCACCGAGCAGCGCGCCTCCGAACAGATGCGGCTGCTCCTCAAGAACTTCGCCGACCACCCGGACCTCGGCCGGGCGGTCCGGATGATCTCGAACGACGAGGACAACCACCTGGCGTACTGCCACGAGGAGTTGCTGCGCTTCGCCGCCGCCGGGCACGGCCACACCATCCAGCGCACCCTGCGCGAGTGCGCGCTCGCCGAGATCCGTGTCTACCGCGATGTGAGCCTCGCCGTGATGGACCGCATGGGGCACATCCTGGCCTGGCCCCACACCAAGCGCAGGGTGCTCGCGGCGGGCATCCACGCGATGTACGCGTACGAGCGGATGGGCGGCTGGCGGCGGATGGTCTCCCTGAAGCTCCCCGAGCGGCGCGACGCCCTGGGCGGGCCCGCGACCCCGGCGCCCGAATTCGCCTAGTCAGGCCCAGGCCGGCCGGGTGCTACATCCAGCCCCGGTGTTTGAACATGCGGTACAGGACCACTTCGAGGACGGCCATCACGACGATCACGGCCGGGTAGGTCCATGTCCAGTGCAGCTCCGGCATGTGGTCGAAGTTCATGCCGTAGACGCCCGCGATCATCGTGGGGACCGCCGCCATCGCCGCCCAGGCCGAGATCTTGCGCATGTCGTCGTTCTGCCGCACGCTCATCTGCGCCAGATGCGCGGACAGGATGTCCGACACCAGGCGGTCCAGGCCCTCCACCGATTCGTTGACGCGCGTCAGGTGGTCGTTGACGTCCCGGAAGAAGGGCTGCGCCGTCTCGTCCGCGAAGGGCACGGGCGGACCGTAGGGGCCCGCTCCGGAGAGCCGCGCCAGGGGCAGGGACAGCGGCCCGGTGGCCCGGCGGAATTCGAGGATCTGCCGCTTGAAGTTGTAGATCCGGGACGCCGTGTGGCGCGTACCGCCGCCGTCCGGCGAGAAGACCTCCGTCTCCAGGACCTCCAGGTCTGCCTGCAACTCGTCGGCGACCTCCAGATAGTGGTCCACGGAGGCGTCGGCGATCGAGTACAGGACCGCGGTCGGGCCGTGCTTCAGGACGTCCGGGTCGGCTTCGAGCCGGTCGCGTACGGCGCCGAGCGGGGCGCCCTCCCCGTGGCGGACGGTCACCACGAAGGAGTCGCCCATGAAGATCATGACCTCGCCGGAGGAGACGGTGTCGCTGTCCGGCTCGTACACGACCGGCTTGAGGACCATGAACAGCGAGTCGTCGTAGACCTCCAGCTTGGGCCGCTGATGGGCCTTGAGGGCGTCCTCCACGGCCAGCGGGTGCAGCCCGAACTCCGCGCTGACCTTCTCGAACTCCGCCTCCGTCGGCTCGTGCAGGCCGATCCAGACGAACGACTCGTCGGCGGTCCGCGCCTCGTCAAGGGCGTCGGAGAAGTCATGCGGGCCCTCGCGGCGACGACCCTCTCGGTAAATGGCACAGTCGACAATCACACTGCGCAGTGTTCCCAGTCACCCCGTAGGTATCACCTTCCCGGCACTTAGGGTGGACCGTATGCCCACGCTGATCCTCGTCCGGCACGGACGCTCCACCGCCAACACCGCGGGTCTGCTCGCCGGGTGGACCCCCGGCGTGGCCCTCGACGAGCGCGGCGCCGCACAGGCCGCCGCGCTGCCCGCCCGGCTGGCCGCCGTGCCCCTCGCCGAGGTCGTCACGAGCCCCCTCCAGCGCTGCCGCGAGACCGTCGCGCCGCTGCTCGCGGCCCGCCCCGGGCTCCAGGCGCACAGCGAGGACCGCATCGGCGAGTGCGACTACGGGGACTGGTCGGGCCGCAAGCTCGTCGAGCTGGCCGACGAACCGCTGATGGAGGTCGTACAGCAGCACCCGTCCGCCGCCGCGTTCCCCGGCGGCGAGTCCATGCGGGCCATGCAGACGCGGGCCGCCGAGGCGGTACGCGAGTGGAACGCGCGCGTGGAGCGCGAGCACGGCGAGGACGCCGTGTACCTGATGTGCTCGCACGGGGACATCATCAAGTCCCTCGTCGCCGAAGCGCTCGGGCTGCACCTCGACCTTTTCCAGCGCATCTCCGTAGAGCCCTGTTCCGTCACCGTCATCCGTTACACCCGGCTGCGCCCCTTCCTCGTACGCCTCGGGGACACCGGTGACTTCGCCTCCCTCGTGCCCCGGGAGGTGCCTCCGGGCGGCGACGCCACGGTGGGAGGCGGTGCGGGCGCACCGTGATCGTCGGCCGCAGTAGGGTGAAGCGGGCTGAAGCAGGCCCCGGTAGTTGAAACAGCCCCCTCGCAATCGATCCAATGGAGACAGGACGTGTCCCGTCAGGTGTTCCTCTACGACCCCCCGGAGCGTTTCGTCGCGGGAACGGTCGGGCTGCCCGGACGGCGTACGTTCTTCCTCCAGGCCTCGGCGGGCGTCAGGGTGACCAGCGTCGCCCTGGAGAAGACCCAGGTGGCCGCGCTCGCCGAGCGCATGGAGGAGCTGCTCGACGAGGTCGTGCGCCGCAGCGGGGGCAATGCCGCCGTACCGGCCGTCGCGCCCGCCGAGATCACCGACAGCGCGCCCCTGGACGCCCCGGTGGAGGAGGAGTTCCGCGTCGGCACGATGGCCCTCGCCTGGGACGGCGAGGAGGAGCGGATGATCGTCGAGGCACAGGCGCTCGTCGAACTGGACGCCGACTCCGAGGACGACCTCGCCGAGGCCGAGGAAAGGCTCCTCCAGGACGAGGAGAACGGCCCGCCGATGCTGCGCGTGCGCCTCACCGGGGCGCAGGCCCGCGCCTTCGCCAAGCGCGCCCTCGACGTCGTGAACGCGGGCCGCCCGCCGTGCCCGCTGTGCAGCCTCCCGCTCGACCCGGAAGGACACGTATGCCCGCGCCAGAACGGATACCGGCGGGGAGCGTGACCGCCGACCCCGTCACGCTCCTCACCCACGGGGAGCTGACCGTGCGCGGGCAGATCCGTGAGGCCTCGAACGCGGTGCTCTACTGCACGGTCGCCTACGAGGGCGAGGAAGCCGCCTGCGTCTACAAACCGGTCGCCGGGGAGCGGCCGCTGTGGGACTTCCCCGACGGCACGCTCGCACAGCGCGAGGTCGCCGCGTACGAGGTGTCGCGGGCCACCGGCTGGGACCTCGTACCCCCCACCGTGCTGCGGGACGGGCCCTACGGCCGGGGCATGTGCCAGCTGTGGATCGAGCCCGCCGGGGACGAGGCGCTGCTCGCCCTGGTCGACGGCGACGAGCCCGACGACGGCTGGAAGGCGGTCGGCCGTGCCCAGGTCGACGAGGAGCGCACCGCACTGCTCGTCCACGCCGACGACGCCCGGCTGCGGCGGCTCGCGGTCCTCGACGCGGTGATCAACAACGGCGACCGCAAGGGCGGCCATCTGCTGGCCGCGGACGGACGCCTCTACGGCATCGACCACGGCGTCACCTTCAACGCCGAGGACAAGCTGCGCACGCTGCTGTGGGGGTGGGCGGGGGAGCCGCTGACCGGGGAGGCCGTCGAGGTCCTCCAGGGCCTGCGGGACGCGCTCAAGGAGGGCGCCGCCCTCGCCGAGCGGCTCGCCGGGCTCATCACGGCCGCGGAGATCGAGGCACTGCGCGCGCGGGTGGGGTCCCTCCTTGCGTCCGGGCGCCACCCCGAGCCGTCCGGCGAGTGGCCCGCGATCCCCTGGCCGCCCGTCTGAGGCCCTCGGCGCGGCCGCCAGGCGAGTCCCTCTGGGCCCCACCGGCCACGTTCGGAGCGCCTTTGGCCACCATTCGATGATCCCCACTCGTATGCGGACGCCCCGTCCGGTTAGGCTCAGGGCATGCATGCCTGGCCCGCTTCTGAGGTCCCCGCCCTTCCTGGCAAGGGCCGCGACCTCCGGATCCACGACACCGCGACCGGTGGACTCGTCACCCTCGACCCCGGTCCCGTCGCCCGTATCTACGTCTGCGGCATCACTCCGTACGACGCGACCCACATGGGTCACGCGGCGACCTACAACGCGTTCGACCTCGTGCAGCGCGTGTGGCTCGACACCAAGCGGCAGGTTCACTACGTCCAGAACGTGACCGACGTGGACGACCCGCTCCTGGAACGCGCCAACCGTGACGGCAAGGACTGGGTCGCGCTCGCCGAGGGCGAGACCGCTCTGTTCCGCGAGGACATGACCGCGCTGCGGCTCCTGCCGCCGCAGCACTACATCGGAGCCGTCGAGGCGATACCCGGCATCGTGCCGCTCGTCGAACGCCTCAGGGACATGGGCGCCGCCTATGAACTGGAGGGCGACACCTACTTCTCCGTGGAGTCCGACCCGCACTTCGGGGAGGTGTCCGGGCTCGACGCGGCCGCCATGAAGCTGCTCTCCGCCGAGCGCGGCGGCGACCCGGAGCGGCCGGGGAAGAAGAACCCGCTCGACCCGATGCTCTGGATGGCGGCCCGCGAGGGCGAGCCGAGCTGGGACGGCGCTTCCCTCGGGCGCGGGCGGCCCGGCTGGCACATCGAGTGCGTGGCCATCGCCCTCGACCACCTGGGCATGGGCTTCGACGTGCAGGGCGGCGGCTCCGACCTCGCCTTCCCGCACCACGAGATGGGCGCCTCGCACGCCCAGGCGCTGACCGGCGAGTACCCCTTCGCCAAGGCGTACGTCCACGCGGGCATGGTCGCCCTGGACGGCGCGAAGATGTCCAAGTCCAAGGGCAACCTCGTCTTCGTGTCGAAGTTGCGGCGCGACGGCGTCGACCCCGCGGCCATCCGCCTCGCCCTCCTCGCGCACCACTACCGCGCGGACTGGGAGTGGACCGACTCCGTCCTCACGGAGGCCGTCGAGCGGCTCGGGCGCTGGCGCGCGGCCGTGTCCCGCCCCGACGGGCCCGCCGCCGAAGCGGTCGTCGAGGAGATGCGGGAGGCTCTCGCCAACGACCTGGACGCGCCGGCCGCGCTGGCCGCCGTGGACCGCTGGGTCGCCCGGCAGGGCGCCGAGGGCGGCACGGACGAGGGCGCGCCCGGCATCGTGTCGCGCGCGGTGGACGCGCTGCTCGGCGTGGCCCTGTAGCGGTTGTTCTTACTGAGGACGATCGCCCATCGGGCTCGTCCTCACCCGCCGGACGGGCCGGAATCCTCCGCCCGTCCGGCTCTCGGGCTCGTGGGAAATCCACGAGCTCGCCACCAAAGTCCATGGCCCCGGGGCCGGTTGCCGCGCTAGACCTCCGCCATGAGATCTCTCACGCGCTTCAGATCGGCGGTCGCCGCCGGCCTCCTGGGCCTCCTCGCGGCGTTCGTGGTGCCCGCCGGCCCAGTCGCCGCGCGCGCCGCCGACGAGCCCGCGACCACGGTCGGCGACGTCACCGGATTCAGCCACGAGGGTTCCGTCTACCGGCTGACCGCGGGCAGGGCCGAGGCCCGCGTCAGCTTCGTCTCCGCGGAGACCTTCCGCCTCGAACTCGCCCCCGACGGCACGTTCACCGACCCCACCGGCAAGGACATCGTCCTGCCCCAGGGCAAGGCGCCGCGCACCGAGTGGCGGGAGAAGAGCGACCGCTACGAGCTGAGCACCGCCAAGGTGACACTGCGCGCCTACAAGTCGCCGCTGCGCTTCGCCCTGTACCGCGCCGACGGCACCCGGGTGTGGGCCGAGACCAAGGGCCTCACCTGGACGAAGGACACGACCACGCAGAGCCTCGCGCGCGGCGCCGACGAGCAGTTCTACGGCGCCGGGATGCAGAACGGCCGCGGCAACACCTCGCACCGCGGCAAGAAGGTCGAGGTCAGCGTCGATTACGAGTGGAACGACGGCGGGCACCCCAACTCCGTGCCGTTCTACCTCTCCACGGCCGGGTACGGCGTCTTCCGGAACACCTACGCCCCCAACACCTACGACTTCGCGGAGCCCGTGACCGCCACCGCGAAGGAACAGCGCTTCGACGCCTACTACTTCGCGGGCAAGGGCGACGACGCGGCCAAGGACGTCATCGGGCAGTACACCCGGCTCACCGGCAAGCCCTTCCTGCCGCCCGTCTACGGCATGGAGATCGGCGACGCCGACTGCTACCTCCACAACGCCAACCGCGGTGAGCGGCGCACCCTGGACTCCCTCAAGGTCGCCGACGGCTATGTCCAGCACGACATGCCCAACGGCTGGATGCTCGTCAACGACGGCTACGGCTGCGGCTACGAGGACCTCCCCGAGACGTCCAAGGGCCTTGCCGAGCGCAAGATGAAGATGGGCCTGTGGACCGAGGACGGCCTCGCGAAGATCGCCGAGCAGGTCAGGGCGGGCCAGCGCGTCGCCAAGCTGGACGTCGCCTGGGTCGGCGACGGCTACAAGAAGGCGCTGGACGGCTGCAAGGACGCCTACAAGGGCATCGAGGACCACAGCGACGCCCGCGGCTTCACCTGGGCCCCCGAGAGCTGGTCCGGCGCGCAGCGCTGCGGCGTGCAGTGGTCCGGCGACCAGAGCGGCAGCTGGGAGTACATCCGCTGGCAGATCCCCACCTACGCCGGGTCCACCATGTCCGGCCTCGCCTATACGACCGGTGACGTCGACGGCATCTTCGGCGGCAGCCCCAAGACGTACGTACGCGACCTCCAGTGGAAGATGTTCCTGCCGGTCACGATGACGATGGACGGCTGGGCCGCCAGCGACAAGCAGCCCTTCCGCTACGGCGAGCCGTACACCTCCATCAACCGCAAGTACCTGAAGCTGCACGAGTCACTGCTGCCCTACCTCTACTCGTACGCCCATGAGGCGACGAAGACCGGGGTGGGCGCCGTGCGTCCGCTGGCCCTGGAGTACCCCGACGACCCGAAGGCCGCGACCGACGCCGCCAAGTACGAGTTCCTGACCGGCGAGGACTTCCTCGTCGCACCCGTCTACAAGGACACCGCCACCCGCGACGGCATCTACCTGCCGAAGGGCACCTGGACCGACTACTGGAGCGGGCGCACCTACCGGGGCCCCACCACCGTCGACGGCTACAGCGCGCCCCTCGACACCCTGCCACTGTTCGTCAGGGGCGGCGCGAGCGTGCCCATGTGGCCCGGCGGAATACGCTCCTACGAGGACCGCGAGGCCGACTCGCCGCTCGCCTGGGACATCTACCCCCAGGGGAAGTCCTCCTTCGAGCTGTACGAGGACGACGGCGTGACCCGGCGCCACCGCGAGGGCGAGTACGCCACCCAGCGCGCCGACGTGCGGGCACCGCGCTCCGGAGCGGGCGACGTCAGCGTGCGGATCGGCGCGAGCGAGGGCGAGTTCAAGGGCAAGCAGCGCAGCAGGCCCTACGCGTTCACGCTGCACACCGGGGACGCGCCGAGCCGCGTCGAGCTGGACGGGCGCGCACTGCCGCGGCTCGCTTCCAAGGGCGCGTACGACAAGGCCGGGCAGGGCTGGTTCTACGACCGGGACGACCGGGGCGGCGTGGTCAAGGTCAAGACGCCCTCCCGGCGGACCGACCGCGCCTTCGAACTGACCCTCGACGACACGAGCGCCGTCGGCGGTGCCGTGCCCGGCGCGGCCGCCACCGTCGGTGTGCCCGCGGGCCAGGAACTCGGCGCGGGAGCGCCGGGCAAGGTCGCCGTGGACGTCACGGCGGGCACGAAGGACGCCACCGACGTGGAGGTCACCCTCGACGCGCCCGGGGGATGGACCGTCGCCGCCACGAGGACCGGACGGATCCCGGCGGGCACCACGCGCCGCGTCGAGGTGGCCGTCACCCCGCCCAAGGCCGCGGACCCGGGCGAACAGCCGCTCACCGCGACCGCCCGCTACCGCTCGGCAGGTCAGGACCGCACCGCCCGCCAGCGGTTCGCGCTCGGCGTGGTGCCCGAGGCGCCCGGCAAGGACACCTGGGCGAGCGACATGGTGTGGCTGAAGTCCACCAACGGCTACGGCCCCGCCGAACGCGACCGCAGCAACGGCGAGTCGGGCGCGGGCGACGGCCGCACGCTGACCCTCGCCGGAAAGACGTACGAGAAGGGGATCGGCACGCACGCGAACGCCGTCATCGAGGTCTATCCGGGCGGACGCTGCTCCGCCTTCACCGCCGACGTGGGCATCGACGACGAGATCAACGGCTACGGAGAGGTGGCCTTCTCGGTCGAGGCCGACGGCAAGGTGCTGTGGACCTCGCCGAAGGTGACGGGCGCGTCGGCGACCGTCCCGGTCGACGTCGACGTGCGCGGAGCCCGGCACGTGGAGCTGAAGGTGACGGACACCAACGGGTCCAAGAGCGGGGACCACGCGGACTGGGCGGCGGCCCGGTTCAGCTGCGCGTAGCCGCGGTCGGCCGCGCGCGGGCACAAAGGAGCGGCGCCGGGCGGGGAACCCTCCGCCCGGCGCCGCCGTGTGTTCACGCGAGGCGCGCGACTCGCGTGCGGGTCACTGGCTGACCACGATGGCCAGCAGGTACGACGGGTTGGCGGGGTCGTAGTAGCCGATCACCTGGTGTCCGAAGGCGAACGCCCTCTGGACCTCGTCGTGCGTGTGCGGGCTGGGATCGATGAACGCCCTCCAGGTGTCCTCGATGTACAGATAGAGGGTCGACGCCTGGCCCGGAAGGGGCTCGACGACGTCCCAGAACGCCGTCGCCACGTTCGACGCGAGCGCCTGCGTGGAGATCTCGGGCGCCTGCGCCTGCGGGATCTGCTGCTGCTCCTGGCCGAACTGCTGGAGCAGTTGCTGGAACGGCTGCTGCTGACCGAGCTGCTGGATCTGCCGGCGCAGCTGCGGCGAGATCTGCTGCGTCCCCTGGCCACCGGACCGCATGCCCTGTCCCTGCATGCCCTGTCCTTGCATGCCTTGACTCTGCATGCCTTGTCCCTGCATACCTTGCCCCTGCATGCCCGGCTGCTGCCCTTGCTGCTGTTCCTGCTGCGGCGGGGCTGTGCTCGGGCCCTGGTGCTGCTGTCCCGACTGACTCATTTGCGGGGTGGTGCTCATGCGGGTGCCACCTTCCCTCAATGGTTGTGTCCTTCAGCCCGTGCTGGTCGTACCGTCAACCCGTCACGACCAGGCCGACGATCTCGTCGTCCGTGTACCAGACGCGTACGTCCGGCCGGCCCCCGGCGAAGGCGGCGTGCACCGCCTGGCGCGTCTCCGGGGACGGGTTGACGAGGTTGCGCCACTCCCCCGCCACGAACAGCCGGAGCCTCGGCGGGAGTTCCGGCGGATACGGGAGCAGCTCGTCCCAGTACCGCTCGGCCCGCCCCGAACCCACCGCCGACGGCAGCAGGTTCGCGACCGCCGCCTTGATGTCGGGGCGGTTGCCTATCCGCTGCGACGCGGGCCTGCCCGGCGCGTCCTGCTGCGGCGAGCCCGTGCAGCGCAGTACGGCACGGGCCCGGTCCGGCGTCATCGGCTGCTGGCCCGCGGCCTTCAGCATGCCTTGCAGCGTGGCCAGCGCCCCGACCACGATCGTCGACGCGGAGGACGTGCCGGAAAACGTGTCGGTGTACCAGGCGATCTCCTCGGTGCCGCCCTGGAGGTCACCGGGCCGGTCCCAGAAGCCGCCGGTCGTGGTCGTCTCGCGGCCCCAGCCCTGCGCGTCCACGCGGCCGCCGAAGTTGGAGAACGCGAGGCGCGAACGGTCGGGTCCGTGGTCGCGGCCGTGCGTGCCGGGCGGCGGGGCGCCCGCGCCGACCAGGACCGCGCCCGAGGAACGGTTGGAGGGGTTGAACGGGTTGCGCCACCAGGAGGGGAAACCGTCCGGCCTGCGCTCGTACACCGCGTCGTCGAGCGACTCGCCGCCGTTGCCCGCGGCGGCCACCACGAGCACGCCCTTCGCCGTGGCATGGCGCACCGCGGCGTAGTCGTCCGGCCACCACTCGATCGCGACGTAACCCTTCTGGTCGTCGCGCCGCTCGAAGTCGAACCTCGGCCCCGGGCGGTGCAGTTCGATCAGGATGATGTCGCCTCGGCCCAGCCGCTCGGCCGCCGCGTGGATGGTGGCAGCCGTGCCGAGCGGCTGGAACGAGGCGGCCGCCGTCACGGCCCGCGGTGCGATACCGGTGATGCCGAGGCCGTTGCGGTCGCCGCCGATGACGCCGATGACGGCGGTGCCGTGGTTGCGCCAGGCCAGGTCCTGGAGGGGTGTGCCGAGTACGACGCCCGCCAGCTTGGCGGCGAGGTCCTCGTGGCGCAGCTGCCAGGCGCCCTCGACGTCGACGACCGTGACGCCCTCGCCCGAGCCGCCGAGGCGCTGCCAGGCCCAGCGGGCGTCGACTCCCTCGGGCGCCGGGTTCAAGTAGCCCTGGCGGCCGGTGAAGTCGGGCGTGGCCGGCATGCCCTCCTTGCGGCGCGAGGACGTCTCGTCGAGGTCGGGCGGGCCGGTCGGCGAGGGGTCGATGGACGCCGGGACGGCGCCCGGCTTGACGTACGCCGTGTCGATGCCGGGCAGCGCCGCCATCCGCGAGCCCAGCTCCTGCGCCCGGTCCTCGCCACCGCGCACCCGGTAGAAGAGGGCCAGGTCGGGCACGTCGTCCTCGGCGATGCGGGTGGGCGCGGCGGTCCGCAGGCGGTCCTCGTTGCCGAACAACGGCTCCAGGGTGAGCTGTTCGTCGGAGAGGAACATATTGAGGGCCGACACGTCGGAGCCGGACGCCGAGTGGACCTCCCCCTCCGCGGCGCGCAGCCGGGCCTCGGGCCGGGCCACGACGATCAGCTCCTGCTCGGCTCCTCGATAGGTGAATCCCGCCCCGTCGGGGCCCGGCCCGCCGGCGCCTGGTTCCCGTACCGGGTCTGCCTGGTCGGTCATCGCTTCACCGCTCCCTTCGCTCCTTCGGGTGCCGTGCCGGGCGCTGCGCCGCGCCTTCGGGGCACACCCTGCTCCTCGCGGACCGAGTCGTCCACCCCTGTTTTGAGCAACGGTGTTTGAGAAGAAGTTGAAAAGGGAAACCCGTGCAATTCGGCCACAGGCACGGCAGCAGGGCGGCCCCCGTTACGGGAACCGCCCTACTGGTGAGAAAGAAACCTCAGTCGTCCGAGGAATCGGCCGCGCCGGACCCCTCGCCGTCGCTCTCGCCCTCGGCGCTCGGTCCTTCGGTGCTCGATCCCTCGGCGCTCGGTCCTTCGGCGTCCTGGCCGGGCCGCGGGCTGGGCTTGGGCTTGGGCGGACGCGTCCGGTCGGCCGGGGCGTCCCGCAGGAACGTCCCTCCGTCCCCGTCACGCCGCCGCAGATAGCGCTCGAACTCCCGGGCGATGGCCTCGCCCGAGGCCTCCGGCAGTTCGGCGGTGTCCCGCGCCTCCTCCAGGGACTGGACGTACTCGGCGACCTCGCTGTCCTCGGCGGCCAGCTGGTCGACGCCCAACTGCCAGGCGCGCGCGTCCTCGGCCAGCTCGCCCAGCGGGATGCGCAGGTCGATCAGGTCCTCCAGGCGGTTGAGGAGCGCGAGCGTGGCCTTCGGGTTCGGCGGCTGCGAGACATAGTGCGGGACGGCGGCCCAGAGGCTGACGGCCGGAACTCCCGCGTGCGTGCACGCCTCCTGGAGGATGCCGACGATGCCCGTCGGGCCCTCGTACTTGGTCTCCTCCAGGTCCATCGTGCGCGCCAGGTCCGGGTCGGACGTCACGCCGCTGACCGGGACGGGACGGGTGTGCGGGGTGTCGCCCAGCAGCGCACCCATGATCACCACCAGTTCGACGCCCAGCTCATGGGCGAAGCCGAGGATCTCGTTGCAGAACGACCGCCAGCGCATGGACGGCTCGATTCCGCGGACCAGGACGAGGTCGCGCGGCTTGTCACCGCCGACGCGGACCACCGAGAGCCGGGTCGTCGGCCAGGTGATCTTGCGGACCCCGTCGTCGAGCCAGACGGTGGGGCGGTTGACCTGGAAGTCGTAGTAGTCCTCGGCGTCCAGCGCCGCGAACACCTCGCCCTTCCACTCCTTGTCGAGGTGCGCGACCGCGGCGGAGGCGGCGTCGCCGGCGTCGTTCCAGCCCTCGAACGCGGCCACCATGACCGGGTCGACCAGCTCGGGAACCCCCTCGAGCTCGATCACCCAGGCCTCCTTCCGACGTTCCCTTGCGTACGCCCCAACCTTACGGCGTCGGCGGGGGCCCTCCGCAGCCCCCTTGCGTGGGGGAGTGCATGATCACTGCCCAGGGGAGGCGCCGGGAAACGGCGGGTTCGGGCTGGGATGCGGGCCTTGTCACGCAGTGGAGTGCGCCGGTGTCACAGCGTGGAGCGCGGCCACTGCTCCACGCTCGCGATGTGCACGGCCGCCCAGGATCTCGCCGCCTCCGAGGACGGAGTTCCCGCGGCCTGGCGCGGCGCCGCTTCAGCCGAAGCGTTCGATCCTGATCCGGTCCACCGGCTGGCCGCCCTCCACCAGAAGCCGCGAGGCGTGCTCCGCGAAACCGTTGGAGCCGCAGATGTACGCCTCCCAGCCACCCTCGGGCCGCCCCCCGTCACCCAGGAAGGGCGCCAAGTGCCGCGCGCTCAGACGGCCTTCGGTGCGGGTCAGGACGACGGTGGTCTCATCGGCGTACTCGTCGGCGTAGATCAGGTCCTCGGGCGTGCGCGCCGAGACGACCAGGCGCAGGGGCAGGCCGAGACCCGTGCGGCGGTGGTGGCGGACCATCGACATCAGCGGCACCACGCCCGACCCGGCGCCGAGCAGCAGTGCGGGGCGGTCGCCCGGCCAGGCGAAGAAGCCGGACAGCGGCCCACGCACCTCGACGGTGTCGCCGACGCGGGCGACGGTGTGCAGATGCCCCGACACCTCCCCGCCGGGCACATGGTCGAGGGTCAGCTCGATCTCGCCGCTCCCGTCGGGCGCGGAGGCGATGGAGTAGTGCCGCTGGGCGACATAGCCGTCCGCCGCCGTGAGCCGCAGCATGAGGTGCTGGCCGGGCAAGTGCCCCTGCCAGTCGGGGACCTTGAGCCGGAACGTCGAGACGGCCGGGGTCTCCCGGCGGATGTCCGTGATCAGCGCGCGCTGCCACAGGGCCGCGGCGCCGCCGCTCACGGCGATCCGGCCGGGCACGGCGAACCGCGTCGGCGGCACGAAGATGTCCTGCGGGTTCTCAGTCACCTGCGTAACGCTCCTCGGCCCACGGGTCGCCCCGGTGGTGGTAGCCGTTCTGCTCCCAGAAGCCCGGCTCGTCGCGGTCCAGCAGGCGCAGCCCCGCGATCCACTTGGCGCTCTTCCAGAAGTAGAGGTGGGGCACGATCAGCCGGGCGGGCCCGCCGTGCTCGGCGGGCAGCGGCCCGTCCTCGTACTCCCAGACGATCCACGCCTTGCCGCCGGTCACATCAGCGAGCGGCAGGCTGGTGGTGTAGCCGGTGTGGGAGTACGCGACGACATGCGAGGCCCCCGGGAGGGGGCGGGCGGCGGCGAGGAACGTGTCCAGGCCCACCCCGCCGAAGCGCACCCCGAACTTGGACCAGCTGGTCACGCAGTGGATGTCGCCGCGGTACTCGGAAGGAGGCAGCGCGTGCGCCTCGTCCCAGGTCCAGGTGCGCGGCGCCGCCACGAGCCCGTCGATACGGAAGGTCCACTCGGCGGCGGTCAGCCGCGGGGTCACCTCGGCGGACAGGACGGGCCAGCCGTCGCGCGCGTCGTACTGGCCGGGCGGCAGGCGCGGGTCGCGGTCGGCGGCGCGGGCGCGGCCGGTGAAGCCGCGGGTGGGCTCGTAGGAGGCGGTGGGGGCGGGTACGTCGGACGTCATGCGGTACTCGTCACTTCGGGGTCGGTTGCCGCGTCCCGCAGGGCGCGCAGGACAGCCGGTTCGTCCAGCGTACGCAGGGTGCGCCCGCGCATCAGAATCCGCCCCTCGACGACGGTGTCCCGCACATCACCGGACGCGGCCGCGTACGCGAGAGTCGACCACGGGTCGTGCCGGGGCGCGAGGTGCGGCCGGTCCAGGTCCAGCACGATCAGGTCGGCGCGCTTGCCCGCCTCCAGTGAGCCCAGCTGGTCGCCGAGGCCGAGTGCCCGCGCCGACTCGATCGTCGCCATGCGCACGGCCTGCTCGGCGCCGACCGCCGTGGGGTCGCCGCCCGCCTTGTGCACGAGCGCGGCGACCTTCACCGCGCCCAGCACGTCCAGGGTGTTGGAGCTGACGGCGCCGTCCGTGCCGAGGCCCACCGTGACGCCCGCGCCGAGCAGCTCGGGCACGCGCGCGATGCCGCAGCCCAGCTTCAGGTTCGACACCGGGCAGTGCGCGACGGCCGTGCCCGTGCGGGCCAGCGTCGCGATCTCCGCGTCGGTGAGGTCGACGGCGTGCGCGAGCAGCGTGCCGGGGCCGAGGACGCCGAGCGAGTCGAGCAGCTCCACGGGGCGCCTGCCGTACCGCTCGGCGACCATCGCCACCTCGCCCGCGTTCTCGGCGGCGTGCAGGTGCAGCAGGGCGTCGTGCTCCCGGGCGAGCGCGGTGATCTCCGTCAGCTGTGCGGGGTCCAGCGTGTAGGCGGAGTGCGCGAAGACGACGCGGCGGGTGCCGGGGGCGGGGGTGCGGGCTGCCAGGTCGGCGGCCGCCCAGCCCATCCGCCGCGCGTAGGGGCGCCCGTCCGGCGGGCCCGGTACGTCGATGAACGTCGGCCCGGTGAGCAGCCGCCACCCGGCCTCGCGGGCCACGGCCTCGGCGGCCTCGTGGAACCAGTACATGTCCAGCGCGGTGGTGACCCCGCCGCGCACCGACTCGGCGATCGCGGCGCCGAGGGCCGCCCGCACCGTGGCCGGTGAGAGAATCTCGGCCTCGCGCGGGATCACCCGCTCCAAAAAGCCCTGCAACGTGACGTCGTCGGCGATGCCGCGCAGCACGTTCATCGCGAGGTGCGTGTGCGTGTTGATGAGACCCGGCAGGACGAGGCAGCCCCGGGCGTCGATCTCCTCGGCGGCCTCGTACGCCGTGCGCAGCCGCCGCGCGGGGCCCACCTCGACGACGCGTCCGGCGCGCACGGCCACCGCGCCGTCCGGTACGAGCGTGCCCTCCGCGTCGACGGTCAGTACGTCACCCCCGTGCACCAGCAGGTCTATCGGGCCGCCGCGGGCCTGGGCCGGCAGGTCGGTGGGGCGCATCGGTTCCGTACTCCTGCTCGCTACGTCGTTCAGTGCTCGGCCGCGGCCAGCAGACGCAGCGCGTCCAAGGCTATCCGGGCGCCCCGGTCGACCCCTCGGGCGACCACGTCACGGTGCGGGTCGTAGCCGCCCGTCGAGAAGGGGGCGCCCTCGTCGACCAGGTCGTCGGCGTTCGCCCCATCCACCACCAGCGCGCCGCCCGCGGTCAGGCCGTGCGTCGAGGCGAAGACGTACAGCGCGGACAGCTCCATCTCGATGGCGGCGACACCCGCCGCCGCGTACGCCTCGCCGGGCAGCGGCAGGAAGCCCGGCTGGAACGCCGCCCGTGTCCACACCACGCCCCGGTGGTAGGGAGCACCGGCCTCCCGGGCCGCGCGCTGGAGGGCGACGACCGCCTCGGGGGCGGAGAACGCCGGGTACTCGGCGGGGATCAGCTGCTGGGTCACGCCGTCGTCGCGTACCGCCGCGTCCGCGATGACCAGATCGCCGTCGCGGATGCCGGGGCGGATCGCGCCCGCCGTGCCGAGCCGCAGGAACGTGCGGACACCGGCCTCGGCCAGCTCCTGGAAGAGCAGGATCGCGCCGGGGGCGCCGACGCCGTGCGAGGCGACGACGACCTCGGTGCCCTGCCAGGTGCCGGTGAAGGCGCGGTACTCGCGGTGGTACGAGACCTCCTTCGCGTCGTCCAGCAGGTCGGCGACGGCGGCCGCGCGGCCCGGGTCGCCGACCACGACGGCTCGGGCGGGCAGGCCGGTGCGCGGAACACGGGTGACGGGCAGGGCATCGGTGAGGGGCGTCATGAGGGGGCTCCTGCTCCTAGCGGTGGTGGTTGCACGGCGAGGATCATCGCGTACGCCGCCGAGGCGGGGGGTCGGGTACGGTGGCGGCGCCCCCCTCCTGGGCCGGAATCGCCCTCGTTCCCTCGGAGTTGAGCCCATGAACAGCTCGGATTCGCCCCGGTGAGCCGCCGGCAGCTGCGCGCCGTGACGTGGACGGCGGCCGCGACGGGCGGCACACCGTACCCCTCCCTGTCCCTCATCGACCAGACGGCCCTCCCGCACATCCTGGAACGGCTCGACGTCACCACCGTCGACCAGCTGATCGACGCCATCGTGCGGCTGGTCGTCCGCGGCGCCCCCGCGATCGGTGCGGCGGGCGGGTACGGGGTGGCGCTCGCCATGGCGCAGGCCGAGCGCGAGGGCTGGGACCGTGCCCGGCTGGACGCGGAGATCGCCCGCGTCCGCGCGGCGAGGCCCACCGCGGTGAACCTGATGGTGTGCGTGGACCGGGTGGCGGCCCGCGTCGACGAGGGCATCACCGCGGTGCTCGCGGAGGCGGACGCGGTCGTCCGCGAGGACCTGGAGGCCAACCACGCGATGGGCGCCCACGGCGCGGACTGGCTCCTCAAGCGCGTCGGCCCCGGCACGGACCGCCCCCTGCGCGTCCTCACCCACTGCAACACCGGCGCCCTCGCCACGGCGGGCTGGGGCACGGCGCTCGGCGTCATCCGCGAACTGCACGCCAGGGGGCGGATCGAGGCGGTGTACGCGGACGAGACCCGCCCGCTGCTCCAGGGGGCGCGTCTGACGGCCTGGGAACTCGTCCAGGAGGGCATCCCGCACTACGTCCAGGCCGACGGGGCCGCGGCCGGCACGATCCTGCGGGGCGAGGTCGACGCGGCGATCGTCGGGGCGGACCGCATAGCCGCCAACGGCGACACGGCCAACAAGGTCGGCACGGTCGCCATCGCCCTGGCGTGCGCCCACGCCGGCATCCCGTTCATGGTGGCGGCGCCCACCACGACGGTGGACCTCGCCACGCCGACGGGCGACGCCATCCACATCGAACTGCGCGGCGAGGACGAGGTGTTGGAGTGGGCGGGCGTCCGCACGGCCCCGACGTCCTCACGCGGCCACAACCCCGCGTTCGACGTGACCCCGGGCTCCCTGGTGACGGCACTGGTAACGGAGCGGGGCGTACTGGAGGTGGGGGCGGGGGAACTGCCGGGCGACCACCTGAAGTAGCCCGAGGCCCCGCCGCCGTGAGCGCGGTGCGGCCCGACCCGGTCCGAGTCGAGGCGCGGGGCGAGCTGGTCCGAGGGAGCGCGGCGCGAATCGAGTCGGCCCGAGGTGGGGCGCGGGGCGAGTCGGTTGAGGTGGGCGCGGCGCGGCCCGAACTGGCGCGAGGTGAGGCGTGAGCGCGGTGCGGCCCGACCCGGTCCGAGTCGAGGCGCGGGGCGAGCTGGTCCGAGGGAGCGCGGCGCGAATCGAGTCGGCCCGAGGTGGGGCGCGGCGCGAGTCGGTTGAGGTGAGCGCGGCGCGGCCCGAACTGGCGCGAGGTGAGGCGAGGCGTGGCGCGGCGCGGACCGAGCTGGCCCTAGGTGAGCCCGGCGCGGCCCGACCCACCCGAGGCGAGCGCGCCGCGGAGAGTCGGCCCGAGGCGAGCCCGGCGCAGACCGCGGGAGTCGGCGTGGGCCGGCGGAGTCTCAGCCCTCCGCCGCCGCCAACTCCAGCAGCCACTCCACGACCTCGGTCCGGTGCCTCGCCTCGCGCGGGTCCGCGCCCCATACGTAGATCCCGTGTCCGGCCACCACGACCGCCGGCATCCCCGGGGTGAGCGCCGCTTCGAGGCGGTCACCCAGCTCCGTCATGTCCTGGCTGTTGGCGATCACCGGCAGGGTCACCGCGACCTCGTGCGTCGGATGTCCGAGGCCCTTCAGCATCTCCAGGCCCTCGAAGCGGATCCCCTCGGGCGAGCGGCGGCCCATCACCACCGAGGCCACGGTGTGGACGTGCACGACGGCCCCCGCACCGGTGAGCCGCGCCACGCGCGCGTGCAGGGCCGCCTCGGCCGACGGGCGGCCCGGACCGACCGCCGCGCCCTCGCCGTCCGTCAACACCACGTCGGGCGGGGTCAGTTCGCCCTTGTCCCGCCCGCTGGCGGTGACCGCGAGCCGCAGCGGGTCCCGCGACAGCACCAGGGACAGATTCCCGGACGTGCCCCGCATCCAGCCGAGCGCCGCGAACCGCGCGGCCTCTGCGGCCAGCACGGCCCCCGCCTCCGCCAGGTCCAGCGCGTCGGTGGCAGGGGTGGTCCCGGTCATGAACTACTCCTCGCGGCAAGGGTGATCTCGGAGAACGCCGAGGCCAGGGGATGGTCACCGAACTCGGCGTCCGCGTAGGGCTCACCGGCCCGCCGCACCCCGACGGCCCGCCACCCCGCGGCCCGCGCCGCGTCCAGCTCGCCGGGCCGGTCGGAGAGGAAGAGCAGCCGCCCCGGCCCGGTGCCGGTGCTCGCCGCGATGGCCCGGTAGGAGTCCGGCTCCAGCTTGGGCCCCGCGTTCTCGGTGTCGTACAACCCGCTGACGAGGCCCAGCAGATCGCCCTCGGCGGAGTGCGCGAACCACGCCCGCTGTGCCGCGACCGAGCCCGACGAGTAGACGTACAGCCGCACCCCGTCCGAGTGCCAGCGCCGCAGGACCGGGATGACGTCGGGGTAGAAGTGCGAGACCAGCTCCCCGCGCGCGAAGCCCTCCGCCCAGAGGATGCCCTGGAGCGTCTTCAGGGGTGTGGCCTTGCGGTCCTCGTCGATCCACTCGCCGAGCACCTGCTCCACCCGGGCCGCGTCGGCGCCGGGCTCACCGATCTCCGCCCGCACCTGGGCGACGGCCCGCGCCACCTGGGGCTCCCCGCCCCGCGAGGCGAGCAGCGCGCCGAACCGGTCGCGCGCGTACGGGTACAGCACGTCCACCACGAACCCGGTGGCGCTCGTGGTGCCCTCGATGTCGAGCACCACGGCGTCCACGTCGAACCGGACACTCACGCGGCGGTCCCCGCGTGCCCCGCACGCCCCGCGTATCCCGCGTGGATCGCGTCGAAGTCCGGGAAGCGGTCCGCGATCGGGCTGCCCGTGAAGTTCCCTATCCAGCCGTCCTCCTCGTGGAAGAAGCGGATCGCCGTGAAGGCGGGGGAGGTGCCCATGTCGAACCAGTGCGTGGTGCCGCGCGGCACGCCCAGCAGATCGCCCTTCTCGCAGTAGACCGCGTGTACCTCACCAGCCGCGTGGAGGTAGAAGATCCCGGCGCCCGCGACGAAGAAGCGCACCTCGTCATCGTCGTCGTGCGTGTGCTCGGCCAGGAACTTCCGCCGGGCCGCCGCCGCCTTCACCGGCCACTCGGGGTCGGCCCCGTCGGCGGGGGGATGCAGCGCCACGACGTCGACGGTCCTGAAGCCCTCCTCGGCGTTGAGCTTGTCGATCTCCGTGCGGTACGCGGCGAGGACCGTGTCGCCGCCCGCGCCGGCCGGCACGTCCTCGCGCACCGGCCACTGCTCGTACCGCACACCGATCGGGGCGAGCGCGGCGGCGATCTCAGCGGGGTCCGAGGTGCGGCGCACCACGGTCTCCGGCCCGGCCTCCGGCCAGGTCGTCAGGAGAGTCATTGATCACTCCAGGGCGGGGTCAGCGGGTGTTCCTGGGATCGTAGCCCGCTGCCGCGACCCGTCACAGGTGGTCCAGGACCCGGATACGCGTAAGGGGCAGCCTCCAGAGAGGCTGCCCCTTACACGTCACCGCTGAGTGGCCGTCAGGCCTTCTTCTTCAGCAGGTCCTCGACCCTGCCGCGGACGTCGTCCGTGGCGAGGCCGCGGATCGTCAGCGTCGTACGGCGGCGCAGCACGTCGTCCGCCGTCTCGGCCCATTCGTTGTCCCGGGCGTAGACGACCTGCGCCCAGATCTCCGGGGCGTCGGGGTGGACGCGCTCGGCCAGCTCGGGGTTCTCGTTCGCCAGGCGGGCGATGTCGAAGGAGAGCGAGCCGTAGTGCGTCGCCAGGTGCTTGGCGGTGTCGGCGGCCATGCGCGGGCCGGGCGCGGGGCCGTCCACCAGGAGGCGGTGGGCGACGGCGCGCGGGTTGGCGATGCCGGGCAGCGGCAGCTTCTTCGGCAGCTCGGAGATCGGCTCGTAGTCGTCGCCGAGCGGGTGGCCCGGCAGCGACTCCAGCTTCTTCATGATCGTACGGCCGATGTGGCGGAACGTCGTCCACTTGCCGCCCGCGACCGACAGCATGCCGCCGCGGCCCTCGGTGACGACCGTCTCGCGCTTGGCCTTGGAGGTGTCGCCGGGACCGCCGGGCAGCACCCGCAGACCCGCGAAGGAGTACGTGATCAGGTCGCGCGACAGCTGCTGGTCGCGGATGGAGAACGCGGCCTCGTCCAGGATCTGCGCGGTGTCCGCCTCGGTCACCTTGACGTCCGCCGGGTCGCCCTCGAACTCCTCGTCCGTCGTACCGAGCAGGAGCATGTCCTCCCACGGCAGCGCGAACGTGATGCGGTACTTGTCGATCGGCGTGGCCAGCGCGGCCTTCCACGGGGCGGTGCGCTTGAGGACCAGGTGCGCGCCCTTGGAGAGGCGGATGGAGGGCGCCGCGTCCGGGTTCTCCATCTTGCGCAGGTGGTCGACCCACGGCCCGGTGGCGTTGAGGACGAGGCGCGCGTTGACGCCGAACTCGTCGCCGCTCATGCGGTCCTTCAGCTCCGCGCCCGTGACCCGGCCCTTGGTGAAGCGCAGTCCGGTGACCTCGGCGTGGTTGAGGACGGCGGCACCGGCCTCGACGGCCGCGCGGACCGTCATCAGGGCCATACGGGAGTCGTTCATCTGGTCGTCGCCGTAGACCGCGACGGCCTTCAGGTTGTCGGTGCGCAGCTCCGGCACGTCCTGCGCGGCCTTGGAGGGCGACAGCAGGTGGCCGACGCCGTCACCGAACGCGGACAGCGCGCTGTACGCGAAGACGCCCGCGCCCAGCTTGGCGGCGCCGTGCGGGCCGCCCTTGTAGACCGGCAGGTAGAAGGTGAGCGGGTTCGCCAGGTGGGGGGCCACCTGACGGGACACCGCGCGACGCTCGAAGTGGTTCTCCGCCACCAGCTTCACCGCGCCGGTCTGGAGGTAGCGCAGACCGCCGTGGAGCAGCTTGGAGGAGGCGGAGGAGGTGGCGCCGGCGAAGTCGCCGGCGTCCACCAGGGCCACCCGCAGTCCCGACTGCGCGGCATGCCAGGCGGTGGAGATGCCCAGGATCCCGCCGCCGATCACCAGGAGGTCGTACGTCGCCTTGGAAAGCTGCTCCCGGGTCTCGGCGCGGCTCGGGTTGAGGCCGGCAGCCGGATGCGTCCCGAGGGCAGGGACGCTCTGCTGGGTGGTCATTGTCTTACTCCTCGCCACTCTCATCGAGCCAGCCCATGGACCGTTCCACGGCCTTCAGCCAGCTCTTGTACTCACGGTCGCGGGTGCCCGCGTCCATGTTCGGGGTCCATTCGGCGGCCCGCCGCCAGTTGGCGCGCAGCTCGTCGGTCGAGGACCAGAAGCCGACGGCGAGACCGGCGGCGTAGGCGGCGCCGAGGCAGGTCGTCTCGGCCACCATCGGGCGCACCACGGGTGCGTCGAGGAAGTCCGAGAGGGTCTGCATCAGCAGGTTGTTGGAGGTCATGCCGCCGTCGACCTTGAGGGCCGCGAGTTCGACGCCGGAGTCCTTCGTCATGGCGTCGGTGATCTCACGGGTCTGCCAGGCCGTGGCCTCCAGGACGGCGCGCGCGATGTGCGCCTTGGTGACGTACCGGGTCAGACCGGCGATCACACCGCGGGCGTCGGAGCGCCAGTACGGGGCGAACAGACCGGAGAAGGCCGGCACGAAGTAGGCGCCGCCGTTGTCCTCGACCGACGACGCGAGCGTCTCGATCTCGGCGGCGGAGTTGATCAGGCCCATCTGGTCGCGCATCCACTGCACCAGCGAACCGGTGACCGCGATGGACCCCTCCAGGGCGTAGACCGGCTTCTGGTCGCCGATCTGGTAGCCGACCGTGGTCAGCAGGCCCGAGTAGGAGTTGATGGCCTTGTCACCGGTGTTCATGAGCATGAACGTGCCGGTGCCGTACGTGGACTTGGCCTCGCCCTCGGCGAAACAGGTCTGGCCGAACAGGGCCGCCTGCTGGTCGCCGAGCGCGGAGGCGACGGGGATGCCGCCGAGCAGGTCGCCGAGCTGACCGCCGGTGACCTCGCCGTAGACCTCGGCGGAGGAGCGGATCTCGGGGAGCATCTGCGCGGGGACGCCGATGGACTCGCAGATCCGCGTGTCCCACTCCATCTTGTGGAGGTTCATCAGCATGGTGCGGGAGGCGTTGGTGACGTCGGTGACGTGCTTGCCGCCGTCGACTCCGCCGGTCAGGTTCCAGATGACCCAGGAGTCCATGGTGCCGAAGAGGATGTCGCCCGCCTCGGCGCGCTCCCGCAGGCCCTCGACGTTGTCGAGCAGCCAGCGGGCCTTCGGGCCCGCGAAGTAGGAGGCCAGCGGCAGGCCGGTCTCGCGGCGGAAGCGGTCCTGGCCGACGTTGCGCCCCAGCTCCTTGCAGAGCGCGTCGGTGCGGGTGTCCTGCCAGACGATGGCGTTGTGCACCGGCTCGCCGGTGTTCTTGTCCCACAGCAGCGTGGTCTCACGCTGGTTGGTGATGCCGATCGCCTTGATGTCGTCGCGGGTGATGCCGGCCTTGGACACGGCCCCGGCGACGACCTCCTGGACGTTGGTCCAGATCTCGGTGGCGTCGTGCTCGACCCATCCCGGCTTCGGGAAGATCTGCTCGTGCTCCTTCTGGTCGACGGAGACGATCCGGCCGTCCTTGTCGAAGACGATGCAGCGGCTGGACGTGGTGCCCTGGTCGATGGCCGCGATGAAGGGGCCTGCGGTGTGTGCGTCGGTCACGGTGTGCTCCAGAATTCTTCTCTGACGGCTCTCATGCGTCTTAGGCGGTCATCGGTCGCTGTCGCGGGTCTACTTGAACGCGACGTTGTAAAGACCGCCGGCGATGGCGCCGCCGATCAGCGGACCGACGATCGGCACCCAGGCGTACGACCAGTCCGAGCCGCCCTTGTTCGGCAGCGGGAGCAGCGTGTGGACGATGCGGGGGCCGAGGTCGCGGACGGGGTTGATGGCGTAGCCCGTGGGGCCGCCCAGCGAGAGGCCGATGCCGACCACGACGAGGGAGGTGATCAGGGCGCCGAGCACACCGAGGCCGTTGCCGCCGTCGTTCAGGCCCTGCGTGAGGATGGCCAGGACCAGGACGGCCGTGGCGATGATCTCGGTGGCTACGTTCTGCACGTAGTTGCGGATCTCGGGGCCGGTGGAGAAGACGCCGAGCACCGGGCCGGCCGCGGGGGCCGCCTTCTGGTCGACCATGCCCTCTTCGGCGGGCTGCGCCGCGAGGATCTCCGGGTCGGTCAGATGGGCCTTGAACTGACCCAGGTACGTGACCCACACCAGGACGGCACCGATCATGGCGCCGAGCAGCTGCGAGGCCAGGTAGAGCGGTACGTTGCTCCACTTGGTGCCGCCCTCGATGGCGAGGCCGAGCGTGACCGCCGGGTTCAGGTGGGCGCCGGAGAGGCTCCCCGCGATGTAGGCGGCCGTCAGAACGGCGAAGCCCCACCCGAAGGTGATCGCGAGCCAGCCGGCGTCCTTGGCCTTTGAGCGCTTGAGCGTGACGGCGGCGCACACGCCACCGCCGAGCAGGATGAGCACGGCGGTACCGATGGTCTCGCCGATGAAGATGTCGGAGCTGGACACCCGCGACTCCTTTGTCCTTCGTCCAGGGGAAGGCGAACCCCGGGTCCCTCCGGTGGTCCGCGACCTCAGGTGAGGTCGTTGCCGGCCCTTGGCCTTGTCACACTCTAACGCGTAATGCCGGTAGGTGTTCGACAATGCCGACCGATGGACGCGAGTCTCACCCCCGTGTTACTTGCCCGTCAAGGGTTCTGTTATTGAAAACACGATCGTTATTGATCGTTTCGCGCTATCGGTGATTCCGCAGCTCGAACGGGCCTCGGCGCAGCTCAGAAGCGCCCGGCGCCCAGGTCCCTGGAGACGGCGCGCGCGCAGTCCCGTACGGCGGCGATCAGCTCGGGACGCAGCTCCCCGTCCTTGCAGACGCGCTCCACGGCCCCGGTGACGCCGACCGCGCCGACCGGCATGCGGCGCCGGTCGTGGATGGGGGCGGCGACGGAGGCGATGCCCTCCCAGGTCTCCTCGACGTCCGCCGCGTACCCGCGCGCGCGAGTGAGGTCCAGGACGCCCTCGAAGCCCTCGGGGTCGGTCACGGTGCGCACGGTGAAGGCCTCGCGCTCGACCTCGACGGCCTCGTTGTGCGCGACCGGGTCGTAGGCGGACAGGACCTTGCCGAGCGCCGTGGAGTGCAGCGGCTGCATGGCCCCCACCTCCAGGACCTGGCGGCTGTCGTCGGGCCGGAAGACGTGGTGGACGATGAGGACGCCCTGCTGGTGCAGCACGCCGAGGTGGACGCTCTCGCCGCTGGAGCGGGCCAGGTCGTCGGTCCACACCAGGGCGCGGGCCCGCAGCTCGTGCACGTCCAGATAGCTGTTGCCGAGGCGCAGCAGCTCGGCGCCCAGCTGGTAGCGGCCCGACGCGGGATCCTGCTCGACGAAGCCCTCCGCCTGGAGGGTGCGCAGGATGCCGTGGGCCGTACCTTTGGCGAGGTCGAGCGCGGAGGCGATCTCCGAGAGACCGAGCCGTCGCTCGCCGCCCGCGAGCAGTCGCAGCATCGCCGCGGCCCTTTCGAGCGACTGGATGTTGCGTGCCATCGCAGCCCCGACCTCCGTCCCCTAGCACCACACTCGACGTTCGACAATGCTGAACACTATCGGTCGTTGTCGACCTCTCGCTAATGCCGTGACAACCGCGTTCCGCCCGTCCGGCCCCGTCCGCCCCGTGGACGACTTCCCAACGGGACCTTGGTCCCGGCTACCCTGACCGAGTGCGCCCTCCAACAGAAGGCGCAAAGCCGACAGCCGTCGCACTCCAGGGAGCTCATTCATGGCCTCGTCGCCGACCCCGTCCTCGCAGTCCACGCCCGTCTCGCCCGAGAGCAGGGCCCGAGCCGACGCCCTGCGCGAGGCCCTCGCCACCCGGGTGGTCGTGGCCGACGGCGCGATGGGCACGATGCTCCAGGCGCAGGACCCCACCCTCGAGGACTTCCAGAACCTCGAAGGATGCAACGAGGTCCTGAACGTCACCCGCCCCGACATCGTGCGCTCCGTGCACGAGGAGTACTTCGCCGTCGGCGTCGACTGCGTCGAGACCAACACCTTCGGCGCGAACTTCGCGGCCCTCAGCGAGTACGACATCCCCGAGCGGAACTTCGAGCTGTCCGAGGCCGGCGCCCGCATCGCCCGCGAGGTCGCCGACGAGTACACCGACAGGACCGGCCAGCAGCGCTGGGTCCTCGGCTCCATGGGCCCCGGCACCAAGCTCCCCACCCTCGGCCACGCCCCCTACACCACGCTGCGCGACGCCTACCAGATCAACGCCGAGGGCATGATCGCGGGCGGCGCCGACGCACTCCTGGTCGAGACCACCCAGGACCTCCTCCAGACCAAGGCCGCCATCCTCGGCGCCCGCCGCGCCCTGGACGCCACCGGCGCCAACCTCCCGGTGATCTGCTCGGTCACCGTCGAGACCACCGGCACCATGCTGCTCGGCTCCGAGATCGGCGCGGCCCTGACCGCCCTGGAGCCCCTCGGCATCGACATGATCGGCCTGAACTGCGCCACCGGCCCGGCCGAGATGAGCGAGCACCTGCGCTACCTCGCCCGCCACTCGCGCGTCCCGATCTCCTGCATGCCCAACGCGGGCCTGCCCGTCCTCGGCAAGGACGGCGCCCACTACCCCCTGACGGCCCCCGAGCTGGCCGACGCCCAGGAAAACTTCGTACGCGACTACGGCCTCTCCCTGGTCGGCGGCTGCTGCGGCACCACCCCCGAGCACCTGCGCCAGGTCGTCGAGCGCGTACGCGGCATGCAGACCCCCGCCCGCGACCCGCGCCCCGAGCCGGGCGCCGCCTCCCTCTACCAGACGGTGCCGTTCCGCCAGGACACCGCGTACATGGCGATCGGTGAGCGCACCAACGCCAACGGCTCGAAGAAGTTCCGCGAGGCCATGCTGGAGGGCCGCTGGGACGACTGCGTCGAGATGGCCCGCGACCAGATCCGCGAGGGCGCGCACATGCTCGACCTCTGCGTCGACTACGTGGGCCGCGACGGCGTCAAGGACATGGCGGAACTGGCCGGCCGCTTCGCCACCGCCTCCACCCTGCCCATCGTCCTCGACTCCACCGAACTCCCCGTCCTCCAGGCCGGCCTGGAGAAGCTCGGCGGGCGCGCGGTCATCAACTCCGTCAACTACGAGGACGGCGACGGCCCCGAGTCGCGCTTCGCGAAGGTCACCGCGCTCGCCAAGGAGCACGGCGCCGCCCTGATCGCGCTGACCATCGACGAGGAGGGCCAGGCCCGCACCGTCGAGCACAAGGTCGCCGTCGCCGAGCGCCTGATCGAGGACCTGACCGGCAACTGGGGCATCCACGAGTCGGACATCCTCATCGACACCCTGACCTTCACCATCTGCACCGGCCAGGAGGAGTCCCGCAAGGACGGCATCGCCACCATCGAGGCGATCCGCGAACTCAAGCGGCGCCGCCCCGACGTACAGACCACCCTCGGTCTGTCCAACATCTCCTTCGGCCTCAACCCGGCCGCCCGCGTGCTGCTCAACTCCGTCTTCCTCGACGAGTGCGTCAAGGCGGGCCTGGACTCCGCGATCGTGCACGCCTCCAAGATCCTGCCGATCGCCCGCTTCGACGACGAGCAGGTCACCACCGCGCTCGACCTCATCTACGACCGCCGACGCCCCCAGCAGGGGGACGAGCCCGCCTACGACCCCCTCCAAAAGCTCATGGAGCTGTTCGAGGGCGTCTCCACCAAGTCCATGAAGGCCGGCAAGGCCGAGGAACTCCTCGCCCTGCCCCTGGACGAGCGCCTCCAGCGCCGCATCATCGACGGCGAGAAGAACGGCCTGGAGGCCGACCTCGACGAGGCCCTTCAGGACACGCCCGCCCTCGACATCGTCAACAACACCCTCCTGGAGGGCATGAAGGTCGTCGGCGAACTCTTCGGCTCCGGCCAGATGCAGCTGCCGTTCGTCCTCCAGTCCGCCGAGGTCATGAAGACCGCGGTCGCCCACCTCGAACCGCACATGGAGAAGGTCGAGGGCGACGAGGGCAAGGGCACCATCGTGCTGGCCACCGTCCGCGGCGACGTCCACGACATCGGCAAGAACCTCGTCGACATCATCCTGTCCAACAACGGCTACAACGTCGTCAACCTCGGCATCAAGCAGCCCGTCTCCGCGATCCTGGACGCCGCCGAGGAGCACAAGGCCGACGTCATCGGCATGTCCGGCCTCCTGGTCAAGTCCACCGTGATCATGAAGGAGAACCTGGAGGAGCTGAACCAGCGCGGCATGTCCGCCGACTTCCCGGTGATCCTCGGCGGCGCCGCCCTCACCCGGGCGTACGTCGAGCAGGACCTCCACGAGATCTACGAGGGCGAGGTGCGCTACGCCCGCGACGCCTTCGAGGGCCTGCGCCTGATGGACGCCCTCATCGCCGTCAAGCGCGGCGTGCCCGGCGCGACCCTGCCCGAGCTGAAGCAGCGCCGCGTCCCCACCAAGGCCACCACGGCCCTCCTGGAGGCCGAGGAGACCGACGGGCCCGCCCGCTCGGACGTCGCCACCGACAACCCCGTGCCCACCCCGCCGTTCTGGGGCACCCGCGTCGTCAAGGGCATCCAGCTCAAGGAGTACGCCTCCTGGCTCGACGAGGGCGCGCTCTTCAAGGGCCAGTGGGGCCTGAAGCAGGCCCGCACCGGCGACGGACCCTCGTACGAGGAACTCGTCGAGAGCGAGGGGCGCCCCCGGCTGCGCGGCTGGCTGGACGAGCTGCACACCAAGAACCTGCTGGAGGCGGCCGTCGTGCACGGCTACTTCCCGTGCGTGTCCAAGGGCGACGACCTGATCATCCTCAACGACGACGGCTCCGAGCGCACCCGCTTCACCTTCCCGCGCCAGCGCCGCGGCCGCCGACTGTGCCTCGCGGACTTCTTCCGCCCCGAGGAGTCCGGCGAGACCGATGTCGTCGGCCTCCAGGTCGTCACCGTCGGCTCCAGGATCGGCGAGGCCACCGCCGAGCTGTTCGCCGCCGACTCCTACCGCGACTACCTCGAACTCCACGGCCTGTCCGTGCAGTTGGCCGAGGCCCTCGCCGAGTACTGGCACGCCCGCGTCCGCGCCGAACTCGGCTTCGGCGGTGAGGACCCCGCCGACGTCGAGGACATGTTCGCCCTGAAGTACCGCGGCGCCCGCTTCTCCCTCGGCTACGGCGCCTGCCCCGACCTGGAGGACCGCGCCAAGATCGCCGAGCTGCTCCAGCCGGAGCGGATCGGCGTCCACCTCTCCGAGGAGTTCCAGCTCCACCCGGAGCAGTCCACCGACGCGATCGTCATCCACCACCCCGAGGCGAAGTACTTCAACGCGCGCTGATCCACGCCCGTCGTACACTGGTCGGTCCAGCGCAGGCCGGTTGCCTCCTTGTCACAAGCGGGCAGCCGGCCTTCTCGTCCCTCATGGAAGGCGTGGTCGCATGACCAGTACGGTTCCCGCACTCGGCACCCGGACGGCCGAAGGCTCCGCTCTCCAGGCCGTCCTCCTCGACATGGACGGCACCCTCGTCGACACCGAGGGCTTCTGGTGGGACACCGAGGTCGAGGTCTTCGCCCGGCTCGGCCACACCCTCGACGAGGCCTGGCGCGATGTCGTCGTCGGCGGCCCCATGACGCGCAGCGCGGGCTTCCTCATCGACTCCACGGGCGCCGACATCACGGTCGGCGAGCTGACCGTACTGCTCAACGACGGCTTCGAGGACCGCATCGGCCGCACCCTGCCGCTGATGCCGGGCGCCGCGCGCCTGCTCGCCGAACTCGCCGCGCACGGCGTCCCGATGGCCCTGGTCTCCGCCTCGCACCGGCGCATCATCGACCGCATCCTCGCGTCGATCGGCGCCCACCACTTCGAACTGACCGTCGCGGGCGACGAGGTGGCCCGTACCAAGCCCCACCCCGACCCCTATCTCATCGCGGCCGCGGGACTCGGCGCCGACCCCGCCAGATGCGCCGTCATCGAGGACACCGCGACCGGGGTCGCCGCCGCGGAGGCCGCCGGCTGCCGGGTGGTGGCCGTGCCGTCGGTCGCGCCCATCCCGCCGGCAGCGGGCCGCACGGTCGTCCCCTCCCTCGAAGACGTCAACCTGCCTTTCCTGCAAGGCCTCATGACCCTCTGACAGTTCCGGGTCAGACTCGATCCAAGCTGTGACCTTTCCCACGCCAATGGGGGTTGGCAGCGACCTCGATATGTGCAGTGACCCCTTGAGGGGTCCCTGAGGGCTTGTCGTTTGGTCCCGATTGGGGGGTTCATGCACGAAACCTTCCAGAGTCGGGTTATCAATGCGTCCACGCCCGGTTTCCCTGCGTGATGGGGATCCTGCTCCCACCCCTCCGGAGCCCAACTGGTGCGGACTAATGTCGTCGCGAGAACATCTCCCCACCCCCCGCGCCCCACCCCCTGTCTCTTATACACATCTGACGCTGCCGACGAAGA